>NZ_CP019788.1:0-369166 GCF_002022665.1 Bartonella sp. JB63 | reverse complement strand
ATTGTCCACGTGTGTCCATCACCGTCACTGAACTTGCTTCAAGTGAAGGAACTGCTGCTGCCACTAATTGACGGATAGACTGAGCAGATTCGACTGCAAAACCACCATTAGTACGAATCACAACAGAGGCAGTAGGCTTCTGATTAGCCTTACGGAATGATCCTTTGTCTGGTAAAACAATATGGACACGTGCTGCCTTTACACCTTGTACAACTTGAATCGTCCTTGCAATTTCACCCTCTAAAGCACGTTGGCGCGTAATTTCTTGCATAAAAGATGTGAGCCCTAAGGATCCCATATTATCAAACAATTCATATCCTGCATTGTTTGATGTCGGCAGCCCTTTTTCTGCAAGAAACATTCGCGCTTGTTCTGCTTGTCCCACTGGAACCTGAACAGTACTGCCATCAGCAGAAACATCAAAAGCAATCCCCGCCTCACCCAAAGCCATTCCCATTCGATTTACATCATCACGTGAAAGGCCAACATAAAGTGTTTCATAAACAGGACGCGTCAAATAAAAGCTGGAAAATAAAATTGTTCCAAATAAGGTTAA
Organism: Bartonella sp. JB63; assembly: GCF_002022665.1. Lineage (NCBI taxonomy): Bacteria > Pseudomonadati > Pseudomonadota > Alphaproteobacteria > Hyphomicrobiales > Bartonellaceae > Bartonella > Bartonella sp. JB63. The sequence continues at coordinate 368,610 of NZ_CP019788.1, read as the reverse complement.
TCCAATCATACCAAGCGCAATAAGGCGCTTCGCCCCTAGTTTATGGAGAGCATTCCCAGAAGAAGAAAGAAAAGCCAAAAATTTATCAAGCATAGATTTGCACCATATATATTGAGAAAAAAACTCACGTAAAATAAAGAAAAACAGCTGCTTAACAGCTGTTTTCCCACTCTTACTACTCAAATCATAAAAAACAAAACTTGCGTGAAAATGATGTCTACTTTTAAATAGAAAATCCCATAATACAATTATATTATTAAGTTTATTAAAGGTAACGTCGTCCTATCCTGCCATCTTTTTTTATTTTTTAAATACATATTAAAAAAATAATTTGTTTAACAAAATCAAAACACATTTTAATCTTAGAAATTCCATATTTACCTTTATCACTTTGGTACAAAGTCATTCGTTTATTATTTATTTTAGCTTATTCTTATAAGCAAAAAGTAAAAGAGTTTATAAATTATGGAAAATTCTTTATGAGTAAAAATTATCTTTTGTATTGCACAACCGTAGCAGCTGTCATCTTGTTTGGTACTAATTTTGCAAGGGCTGAAAATAGCAGCTTTATTGAAATGGAAACTTTACTAAATTTACTAATGATGAATCAAGCTCTTTTTGTTGATGAAGGCAAAACCATTGTAATGGAAAGTGGTGCCATCAAAACAGAAAAGAATGGCGTGCATGCTCAGGGTTCAGGAAGTAAAATTGAATTAGGTGATGTACGAATCGAGGCAAAAAACGGTCTTTTTGCTCAAGACAATAACACTATAATAATGAAAAAAGGCTCTATTAAAGCATCAGAGAACGGTGTGCAAACTTATAATTCAGGAAGTAAAATTGAATTAGGTGATGTATGGATCGAGGCAGAAGAAAAAGGTCTTATTGCTTCTGAAAACAGCACCATAACAATGGAAAAAGGTTCTATCAAAACAAAAAAGAATGGCGTGCATGCTCAGGGTTCAGGAAGTAAAATTAAATTAGGTGATGTACAAATCGAGGCAGAAGAAAAAGGTCTTATTGCTTTTAAAAACAGCACCATAACAATGGAAAAAGGTTCTATCAAAACAAAAAAGAATGGCGTGCATGCTCAGGGTTCAGGAAGTAAAATTGAATTAGGTGATGTACGAATCGAGGCAGAAGAAAAAGGTCTTATTGCTTCTGAAAACAGCACCATAACAATGGAAAAGGCTTCTATTAAAGCAAAAGAAACCGCTGTAGAAGCTCAGAAGTCTGGAGTTAGAATTGAATTAAGTGATGTACGAATCGAGGCAGAAGAAAAAGGTCTTATTGCTTTTGAAAACAGCACCATAACAATGGAAAAAGGTTCTATCAAAACAAAAAAGAATGGCGTGCATGCTCAGGGTTCAGGAAGTAAAATTAAATTAGGTGATGTACAAATCGAGGCAGAAGAAAAAGGTCTTATTGCTTTAAAAAACAGCACCATAATAATGGAAAAGGCTTCTATTAAAGCAAAAGAAACCGCTGTAGAAACTCAGGATTCTGGATCTAGAATTGAATTAACTGATGCAAAAATCGAAGCAGGAAAGACAGGTGTTTCCGTTTACGATGAAAGCACCATAATAATGGAAAGAGGTTCCATCAAAGCAAAAGAAAATGGTATAGAAACTCAGGGTTCAGGAAGCAGAATTAAACTAACTAATGTACAAATTGAAGCAAAAAAAACGGGTATTTTATTAGTAGAATCTGGACAGAGTAATATCCTTCTTAAAGATTCAAGAATCCACGCCGATGTTTTATTAAACACTGAAACAGCTTATGATGAAGCAACTCTCGAATTAAGCGCAAACCACTCACTCTTAGAAGGTGGTGTCAGAACTGGAGAAGAAACTGAAACAGTCTTTAACCTTAACAATGGCACAATTTGGACTCTAAAAATCAGCAAAGAAGAAAAAAATGACGAAAATAAATTACTCGATCTTGGTGATAGAGCTCGTTCTTTTGTATCTAAATTAGATCTTAATAATAGTACTATTGCCTTTGATAAGTCAACAGAAGGCCAGTATCAAACACTATATGTAGGACCTGTAATACCGGAGGTAATAGATAATCGAAGAGACGCAAACAACCCTTCAAAAGTCTACAATGCTCAAGGCAATGCAAAAATTTATTTCAACACTGAATGGATTAGTGGCCTTAAAATAAAAGATCAAAAAACTGATCGGCTTGTGATTAATGGCGATGCATCAGGGACAACTACAGTCTATGTCAACATTATCAAAGGAAATAATAAAACAGAAGAAAACACTTCAGTTCCTGAAAATGAAAATGGCATCTCACTCATCCAAGTTTCTGGAAAAGCAAATAAAGACTCCTTTAAATTGGCACATGGCTACACCACAATAAAGGGGGTACCGTACAAATATACACTAAATGCGTACGATCCTAAAGCTTCCAGTCATAAAGCAGATCAAAGTATGTTTGGCCCAGATACACCATACTGGGACTTCCGCTTACAGAATGCCTATCTTGACTCTCAATCGAAGGTGAAGGCTCTTGTACCACAAATGGCCAGTTATTTGGTGATGCCAAATGCTTTATTCTCTGTCGGTTTCTCTGATATTGGTGAGCAAAATAAAGCATTGACCAATATGCGAACAATTTCATTAGAAAATGACAATAATAAGAAAAATACTTTCTTCTTATCCTCTTACGGCAGTACAGTAACTTTATCATCCAATCACAGTGCTCTCGAGTACGGTTATGGTGCTAATATTCGCTATGGCGGTGTACAAGCAGGTGTTGCATTGGGTGCTCTTGAAAATCAAAATACCATCACACGATTTGGTCTATTAGGCACTTATGGTCAAGTGTCCTTTACTCCAAAAGATATGGAAGGTGCTGTTAAAAGTACACTTGATAAATGGTCAGTCTCAGCTTTCGGCAGTATGCAATACCGCAATGGTTTATATTTGGATACTCTTTTCTCCTATGGTCTCGTAAAAGGACATATTAAAGTTGCTGACATCGGAAATATCGCAAAGTTGGACAATGTAAACACATTGAGTGCTTCTGCTACCATTGGTCAACAATTTACAACCAGTATTCAAGGATTAACCTTTGAACCACAAGCACAACTTGCTTATCAGAGTTTGATTTTTGATAATATTTCAGATGGTAATGATCTTGAAATCAATATGAATAATCCTCATCAATGGTTAGTTCGTATTGGTGGACGTTTGACCAAAACTGTCACTGCAGTAGAAAATGGCCGTGCTATTTCACTTTATGGAAAATTGAATATGATCAACACTTTTGGTGATGATAATACAATACAGGTTAGCGATAGTTTCCATCTTGACCCTATGGGGGCGTCTGTTGAAGGTGGTGTAGGTATCAATGCACAATTAAATCAAAAAATCGGATTACACGGAGATGTTAGCCACCAACACAAGCTCCAAAAAGCAGGTGTATCAGCGACTTCTTTCTCAGGTGGAATACGTTATCGTTTCTAAAACAAACTGATATTAACTCTAATAACAAAGGCAGTACAATGTACTGCCTTTTTATTTTATCCCTCTTCCCTTCTAAAAAAGAATCCAAAATATTAGATTTTCCTTATATTTTTACTTCTTTGATGGACTATTCTTTACCATTCCATCATTTTCTAGAAAAACGAAAAATTTATCAACATTTTAGCAAATAATAATATAAATTAGCAATATGACAGCCTATTAAATATAATATTTTTCTATTATTTAAAATTTATTTTAAGTATAAATATGAAAAATTCGCTCTTTATAAAAAGAAAATTTAATACATTATGTATTAATAATAAATAACATTATGTTTAATATATTAAAAATATATATAAATACATTGTGTATATAAATAATAATTATTTTTATATTTATATAAAATGATTTTTATCTTTACATACAAGAAAAAATAATCTAATCCAATCAATGAAAATTATCTATTCCATATCCTTCTTATAAGCGGGGGGATTAATGTGGGTTTTATAAGTTAGGGAAGTCCTTATGTGTAAAAATTATCTTTTATCGTATACAGCTGCGGCTGCTATAGTTTTGTTTAGTGCTCATTTTAATGCTGCTGTTGCTGAGAACATGGATCAATATAAAGGAGAGGAAGTAGACGCCGGTGAAAACAAAACTTATCAGGCTCCTAGCGACGGAAAGAGTGCTCTTCATGTAGGAGAGAAGTCAGAAGATGGCGAAGAAAGTAATGATAAAAAAGGTGGTAAAATCACTGGTAAAGATTTAACGCTGATTGGCACTGAGGAAAAAAAAGGAAAAGGTACAACAGTTGATGGGTCAGATAGTGAAATCATTCTAAAAGGTAAAACAACTATTAAAGACCTTGATATCGGCGTTAGTGCAACTAAAGGTGGTAAAATCACCATGGAAAGTGGTACAATTGATGTCAGTGATACAGCTATAAAAGCTGAGGATGAAAACACAATTATTACATTAGGCAATGTGGATATTACTTCACAAAAGACAGGTATTGATATAAAAAATGGCGCCGAAATCACCATGGAAAGTGGTACTATTAACGCCAAAGAAGCTGCTATAAAAGCTGAGAATGAAAACACAATTATTACATTAGGTAATGTGGACATTACTTCACAAGGGATAGGTATTGATATAAAAAACGGTGCCAAAATTTTAGCAAATGGTGCTTCTGTTACATTCAAAAATGATAAAGAAGATAATGCTGATAAAGTAGCAATTTCTGCTCACGGGAATGGAAGTAGCATTACATCAAATGATGTAGTAATTTCTTCAGATGCAAGTGGTATTAAAATAAGTGAAAAAGCAATATTAAATATGACCGGTGGCTCCATTGTAGCTAAAAAAGACGGTATTGTTTTTGATGGAAATGAGAATGATGAAAGCAAGATAAAAAATGTGAAAATCACTGTTGAAGAAGGAAGTGGATTATTAGCCAAAAACAGTAAGGTTTCTTTAGAAAATATTTCCATTAAATCTAAAAAAGGTTTTGGGCTTTACGCATCTGGTAATAAAACAGATGTCACAATAGAAGGTGGTATAATTGACGCAAACAATGCTGCATTTTTTGTAGAAAATAGTTCAAAAATCAATATTTCTAATGTTTCTGCAAAAGCTTCTGCAAATGGTCTAGAGTTTAGAAATAATGATGAACAAGGAGCTGTTGTTAATTTTATTAATACAAAGCTTGCTGTTGAAAAAGGCGTAGGTATTTTTGGAAACGAATCTGGAAAAGACATTGTAAACCTTAAAAATTCAGAAATACGTGCTGATCTTTTATTAAAATCTACTGCTAAAGAAGAAAAGAAGTCAGTTCTTACACTTAATGCAGACCACTCACTCTTAGAAGGTGGTGTCAGAACTGGAGAAGAAACTGAAACAGTCTTTAACCTTAACAATGGCACAATTTGGACTCTAAAAATCAGCAAAGAAGAAAAAAATGACGAAAATAAATTACTCGATCTTGGTGATAGAGCTCGTTCTTTTGTATCTAAATTAGATCTTAATAATAGTACTATTGCCTTTGATAAGTCAACAGAAGGCCAGTATCAAACACTATATGTAGGACCTGTAATACCGGAGGTAATAGATAATCGAAGAGACGCAAACAACCCTTCAAAAGTCTACAATGCTCAAGGCAATGCAAAAATTTATTTCAACACTGAATGGATTAGTGGCCTTAAAATAAAAGATCAAAAAACTGATCGGCTTGTGATTAATGGCGATGCATCAGGGACAACTACAGTCTATGTCAACATTATCAAAGGAAATAATAAAACAGAAGAAAACACTTCAGTTCCTGAAAATGAAAATGGCATCTCACTCATCCAAGTTTCTGGAAAAGCAAATAAAGACTCCTTTAAATTGGCACATGGCTACACCACAATAAAGGGGGTACCGTACAAATATACACTAAATGCGTACGATCCTAAAGCTTCCAGTCATAAAGCAGATCAAAGTATGTTTGGCCCAGATACACCATACTGGGACTTCCGCTTACAGAATGCCTATCTTGACTCTCAATCGAAGGTGAAGGCTCTTGTACCACAAATGGCCAGTTATTTGGTGATGCCAAATGCTTTATTCTCTGTCGGTTTCTCTGATATTGGTGAGCAAAATAAAGCATTGACCAATATGCGAACAATTTCATTAGAAAATGACAATAATAAGAAAAATACTTTCTTCTTATCCTCTTACGGCAGTACAGTAACTTTATCATCCAATCACAGTGCTCTCGAGTACGGTTATGGTGCTAATATTCGCTATGGCGGTGTACAAGCAGGTGTTGCATTGGGTGCTCTTGAAAATCAAAATACCATCACACGATTTGGTCTATTAGGCACTTATGGTCAAGTGTCCTTTACTCCAAAAGATATGGAAGGTGCTGTTAAAAGTACACTTGATAAATGGTCAGTCTCAGCTTTCGGCAGTATGCAATACCGCAATGGTTTATATTTGGATACTCTTTTCTCCTATGGTCTCGTAAAAGGACATATTAAAGTTGCTGACATCGGAAATATCGCAAAGTTGGACAATGTAAACACATTGAGTGCTTCTGCTACCATTGGTCAACAATTTACAACCAGTATTCAAGGATTAACCTTTGAACCACAAGCACAACTTGCTTATCAGAGTTTGATTTTTGATAATATTTCAGATGGTAATGATCTTGAAATCAATATGAATAATCCTCATCAATGGTTAGTTCGTATTGGTGGACGTTTGACCAAAACTGTCACTGCAGTAGAAAATGGCCGTGCTATTTCACTTTATGGAAAATTGAATATGATCAACACTTTTGGTGATGATAATACAATACAGGTTAGCGATAGTTTCCATCTTGACCCTATGGGGGCGTCTGTTGAAGGTGGTGTAGGTATCAATGCACAATTAAATCAAAAAATCGGATTACACGGAGATGTTAGCCACCAACACAAGCTCCAAAAAGCAGGTGTATCAGCGACTTCTTTCTCAGGTGGAATACGTTATCGTTTCTAAAACAAACTGATATTAACTCTAATAACAAAGGCAGTACAATGTACTGCCTTTTTATAATAATTCTATTAATGAAAATCTATATTCTTTATATCACTAAAAACTCTCCCTCCTATTTTTTTCATCGACAGAAAAAACACTATAAGTATAACTTAATACTCTGGTACTCATAATTTTCTTATGAAGTACTTTCTTTAGCTGTTTATTGTAAATAATACTCCGTCTTCATGCGGCTATAATATTATATAAATTTGAAATGAGGATATTAATATAATATTGATTTGGTTTATTCTCGATAATAGGAATGTAGATAATCTGAAAAGAATATGAATATCAAAGATTAAAAACCTATGCCCAGTTTTATTATCTCTTTCAAATTCGACTTTACAGCCTTCAGAAGTACCCAAAGCAGTATTTTTAATAACGATGATTGCTCATCATTTCATGCTTTTGCTTTTTGCACTTACTTAATAGAACCCTACTTTCACAAAGAACAGAACATTATTATGCTATTTACTTATTATAATATTAAAATTCGCATAATTATTGTATCATAATGAACTTAAACTTGCATTTCTTTGTGTTGTTAATTAAATAGCATGTTGTGAAGATTATTAACTTGAGGTTTAATTTGTATGAGAGCGACATTTATTATCAAATTAAGTTTGAAAGGTATTTTTCTTTTATTTAGTATAACCAATGCACATAGCATAGAGCAATTTTTTAATAATGAAAACTTTGCATTTCATAGCAGAGATATCCCTATAGAATCAATTATAGATTCTTCTGCATTAAATAGAGAGAAATCTGAATCAAAATATGTTGGAATTCTTGCTAACAAAATTGGAAAAGCTGATTTTACAGGAGTCAATATAACAGCTGATTCGTTTGGTGTAGTACCCTATGCAGGATCTAGAGTTTATATTAAAAATTCAACTATAAGAGTTACTAATCCTTTAGGTTATGGTATTTATTTCAGACATAAACTGACTCCTAACGATCTTGATCCCCCAAGTCAGGTACACCTTAACAATACAACAATTTCATCTCCATATATAGGTATTTCGTCAAAAGGTCCAGGTATTGTAATTCTTAAAAATTCGCAAATTTATTCTGATATTTTAACGAGCCAACCTACAACAAATACAGCGTATCAACAGTATAATTACGCTGAGATGTTGCGTATTGATGCAGACGGTTCTACTTTACAAGGTCAATCAAAGGTTGAGAACTCCCAATATATGTTTTTAACTTTAAAAAATGGTTCAAAATGGATTATACCTGCTAGTTCCAATTCTGAAGAAAGGCGACAAGAGTCTACTATACATATGCTTCATCTTTATGATAGTGCTATTGTATTTGATAAAAATGTCAGTGGTGGTTACCAAACTTTATCCATACAAATTCCACAAGGAAAGTCTATTTCACAATATTTCACAGCTGGTGATGCGAGGGTTTATTTCAATGTGAGCAGTGTAGATTCTGACAAACTTATAATTAAAACGGATGTACAAGGTGTTACCAAAATTTATATTAATCACGTTAAAGATCCAAGAGACAATACAGACGTAAAACATATTGGCATTAGAGAGTATGTTTCTCCTTCAAAGGAAGGAATCTCCCTCATTGAAGTATATGGAAAAGCAACTGAAAACTCTTTTAAATTAGCCCATGGCTACACTACAGTTGGTGGTTTTCCTTATAAGAATGTCCTTAAAAGAATACCTGTTTATGATGTTGTTAGTGAACCGCTTACTAACAGGCGTTTCAATTGGCATTTCAGATTGCAAAATGAATATATAGATTCTCAATCACAAGTGAGATCTCTTGTCCCACGAATGGCAAGCTATTTAGTCATGCCTAATGCTTTATTCTCTTCGGGTATCTCTGATATTAATAATCAGAATAAAGTGTTGGCTGATATGCGAGAAAGATTAGTCTCGAGTAAAAAGAAGGGATCCCTCTTTTTGTCCTCTTATGGTAACGTAGCAAACTTTTCATCTATCCGCAATCCGTTACAATATGGTTATGGTGCTGATACAGTGTATGCTGCTTTACAAACTGGTGCTGTTTTAGGTTCTTTTGAAAATGAAAATATCATTACAAACTTCGGTCTGTTGGGAACCTATGGTAAAGTATCTTTTACTCCAAAAGATATGGAGGGCTCTGCGAAAAGTTCCCTTGATAAGTGGTCAGTTTCAGCTTTTGGTAGTGTTCAACATGATAACAATTTGTATATGAATGCACTTTTATCTTATGGTATCGTGAAAGGACACATTAAGACTGCTGTTATCGATAACGTTGCAGAAATTGATGATACAAAAATGTTCAGTGTATCTGGAACTGTCGGTCAAAAATTAGCAACTGGTGTTGAGAATGTATCTTTTGAACCCCAAGCACAACTTATTTATCAAAGTGTTATGTTTAATAACATTTTAGATATTGATAAACTTCAAGTTAATATGAAGGACCCTAATCAATGGTTAGCACGCGTAGGTGGTCGTTTAACTAAAACTACTGTTGTTGAAAAAGATAGTGTCGTTTCTTTTTATGGAAAACTGAATGTTATGAAGACTCTTAGTGCGAGTGATACGATAGAAGTTGGTGATACTTTTCATCTTGATTCTATGGGATCTGCCATTGAGGGTGGTTTAGGTATTAATGTACAATTAACTAAGAAGATTCTATTCCACGGTGATGCCAGTTACCAAAAAAGGCTATCAAAAACTGGTGTATCTGGAGCATCTTTTTCAGGAAGGTTACATTATCGTTTTTAATAGGTTAATGCTGCTTTAATAAAGAAGGCAATATAATTTATTGCCTTCTTTTTTAAATTTTTAATATTGTTCTGGAAGATTATTCTACTTATTTATACATAAAATCTAAAGTATTTCAGTAACATATCCCAATTCAGACTAACGAAGTGTTTCAGCTTTTATATTATTGTTAATAAAACTCTAATTTCTGTATTGAAGTTTACAATTCTAAGCTTCATTATTAAGAATATTGTTCTAAATAATTTTCAAGGCTGTAAAGTGAATTTAAAAGAGATGATAAAATTAAAAAACATTGTTTTTTAATTTTTGGAATCCATTTCTTATAATTATACTGTATTTCTGTTATTCAAAATCAATCAAAGGCAGATATACATCTGCATTCCAAAACCTATGAGAGAATAGAGAGATCTCAAACCTTCTCAATATATATTAAAACATATGGCTGCATTGAATCGAGATATTTATTCTATAATACAGCTAAAGCACATACTCTTATTAGATAATTATAAATATAAAAAAGCTATTACAATAATGTTTTTTTTTCATCGTAAAAAAGGAAGAAGAGGCCTTTAATAAAAAGAATATAGATTTTTTGAATAGAAAAATTACTGTAAGTAAAAAAAGGCACTATATCATGCTGCTTTTTTGATACAACTAAAAACCATCATTATTAAAATACTTTAGATTTTATGTATAAATAAGTAGAATAATCTTCCAGAACAATATTAAAAATTTAAAAAAGAAGGCAATAAATTATATTGCCTTCTTTATTAAAGCAGCATTAACCTATTAAAAACGATAATGTAACCTTCCTGAAAAAGATGCTCCAGATACACCAGTTTTTGATAGCCTTTTTTGGTAACTGGCATCACCGTGGAATAGAATCTTCTTAGTTAATTGTACATTAATACCTAAACCACCCTCAATGGCAGATCCCATAGAATCAAGATGAAAAGTATCACCAACTTCTATCGTATCACTCGCACTAAGAGTCTTCATAACATTCAGTTTTCCATAAAAAGAAACGACACTATCTTTTTCAACAACAGTAGTTTTAGTTAAACGACCACCTACGCGTGCTAACCATTGATTAGGGTCCTTCATATTAACTTGAAGTTTATCAATATCTAAAATGTTATTAAACATAACACTTTGATAAATAAGTTGTGCTTGGGGTTCAAAAGATACATTCTCAACACCAGTTGCTAATTTTTGACCGACAGTTCCAGATACACTGAACATTTTTGTATCATCAATTTCTGCAACGTTATCGATAACAGCAGTCTTAATGTGTCCTTTCACGATACCATAAGATAAAAGTGCATTCATATACAAATTGTTATCATGTTGAACACTACCAAAAGCTGAAACTGACCACTTATCAAGGGAACTTTTCGCAGAGCCCTCCATATCTTTTGGAGTAAAAGATACTTTACCATAGGTTCCCAACAGACCGAAGTTTGTAATGATATTTTCATTTTCAAAAGAACCTAAAACAGCACCAGTTTGTAAAGCAGCATACACTGTATCAGCACCATAACCATATTGTAACGGATTGCGGATAGATGAAAAGTTTGCTACGTTACCATAAGAGGACAAAAAGAGGGATCCCTTCTTTTTACTCGAGACTAATCTTTCTCGCATATCAGCCAACACTTTATTCTGATTATTAATATCAGAGATACCCGAAGAGAATAAAGCATTAGGCATGACTAAATAGCTTGCCATTTGCGGGACAAGAGATCTCACTTGTGATTGAGAATCTATATATTCATTTTTCAACCTGAAATGCCAATTGAAATGCCACTTAGTAAGCGGTTCATTCGTCCTAACTTCTTTAACAGGTACAGATACTGCTTTAAGGATATACCTATAAGGCAAACCGTCCAGTGCAATATAACCATGAGCTAATTTGAAGGCATTTTCATTTACAAACCCAGGAGCTTTAATAAGCGTAATTCCTGTCTGTAAATTCTGTAAATTTGTAGTTTTTTCCGAACTTTTAATTTGTTCCGGATCTTTAACGTGATTAATATAAACTGTGGTAACACCTTGTACATTCGTCTCAATTATAAGTTTGTCAGAATCTACACTGCCCACATTGAAATAAACCCTCGCATCACCAACTGCGGTATATTGCGAAGGTCTAGCCAATGGAGGAGTTGCTTTATTTTCTTCTGCAGGTTTTATATATAAAGTCTGATAAACACCATCGACCTTTTTATCAAATATAACAGAACTATTGATAAGTTTAAGCATATTAACAGTGGATTCTGGTCGTACTTGCTTCCCCCACATCAAATCAGTTGGTAGAATCCATTGTGAGTTTTGAAGACCTATAAAAGTAGATATTATTCCCTTAATCCTTACACGTCCCTCTAAAACGGAGTTTTTTGCAAGCAAAATCGTAGGTAAAGCTTTATAAGAGGAATCCACCCCAGATTGATCGTCTAATAAAATATTAGAACGAATCTCTGAATTATAAAGAGTAACAGCACCTGGTCCATTTGAATTAATACCTATTTCCGGAGATAAAAATTTTGAATTAAAAATATTTACATAATTTACATAATTTTGTTGTCCAGCACTTTTTTGTTGAGTGTTCATCTTTAAAAGATTAGTATTTTTAAGGATGATACCATAAGTGTTCATTCCAGAAACATTTACAGTCGAATCTTTAATATTGACCACACAACCATTATCGCACACTATGCCAGCCAGTGCTTTTCCGCCTATATTATATCCCACAGCATCAAAAGCCTTACCATCTGCATAAATCCCAATCAAATCTGATGTGATATTATGTTTTGCACTTCTTATAGTCTCAAGAGGTCTAGTCACTACCCCGTTATTTACACTTTCAACAGCATTTGCAGCTTGAATGCAATTAAAATTTAAAGGGAAACCAAAAAATCCTACAGTAGCATATAATATTTTCCATTTCATATACAAAAATCCTTTGTTTAAAACTCAAAGAGGATTTTTACAAATAAAAATATATTATGTAAAGTTATTAATTACTATAATGATTATGTATCATAACATAGCAAAAATTGCAATAAACCCTAATAAACTAAGAAATTCAAATATATTAACTTAAAAATTTTCGTTGATTGTTAGTTTCAAAACGAATTAAATTTTAAAAAAATGTTACTTATTTACATCAATTGCTCCTCTGAAAAGATCAGAGCAAATAATATAGTTAATTTTTTACTAAAATAACATTAGACTTGTAAATTTAAGCCTATACCAACCATTTTATTTGAGCACAATCACAAATAAAATTTTTATGAAACAAATGCGATCTCTTTTTATACTTGTTAGGATAAAAAGTTATATCAAGATTTATGAAGTATCAACGATATAGTATGTATGCATTAAATAATAATGAATACAGCTAATTTGATAGCCGACAGCATTTCTCTGATTAGTCCTAGAGATTTAATGGTAAATGTTCAATAAGAATCTATAAATTACGATATTATTATTGGATATACGTTATTAACATATAACAGCTATCATAGCCATAATGTCTCTAAAGAATAAAACAAGCTACATGAGACAATCGCATGCAATAAAATCATACTTGTAATAATAAATTATATTATGAATTCTGATTTTTATTAAAAATATAACAAAATTTAAGTTATAATCTTAAATATAGCTTCAAAAAGATCTTATCAAGCTTCCAACTAATAAATTCCACCCATCGATTAATACGAAAAAAAGAATTTTAAACGGTAGAGAAATAACTGTTGGTGGCAGCATCATCATTCCCATTGACATTGTCAACGTAGCTACAACAAGATCTATCACCAAAAAAGGAAGAACAATGAGAAAGCCTATTTCAAATCCACGACGCAATTCAGAAATCATAAAAGCAGGAATTAAAACTCGAAAATCAACATCAGCACCTGTTTTGACTTGAAGAGAAGAATCAGAAAGATCAACAAATAAATCAAGATCTTTCTCACGGACCTGCGATATCATAAATTCTCGAAAAGGTTGACTAATTTTTTCTATCGCTTGTTGTTCACTGATTTTGTTATTTACTAAAGGCTGTACCCCCTGCTCCCATGCTGTATTAAATGTCGGCGCCATTACATAAAAAGACATAAACAAAGCTAATGAGATCATCACAAGATTGGAAGGTGTTGTTTGTAATCCTAAACCTGTACGCAACAGCGAAAAAGCAATGGCAAAACGGGTAAAACTGGTCACCATAATCAATAAACCAGGTGCCACTGATAAAACAGTCAATAAACCGAAAAGCTGAACAATTCGTCCACTAATCGACCCTTCAGGAGAAGAAAATAATCCAGCAAGACTATTAGCATTTTCAGTCCCCACTCGTTGCGCAAAAGCAGCAGTTGTCGCTAACAACAATATCATTAATACAAGACCGCTAAGCCGCTTCATTGTTCTACTACCAAACTTGAAATCAAAATATTACTTACTTTATTACCAGAACGAACTCTAGCACGATCTAAAAGATCAGCGCGTAAATTCATTAACCCCGAAGGTCCCCTCACTTGATCGATTGTGACTTGACGCAAAAACGCCAAAAAATCATTTGATATGTCAGCAGTTAAAGTAGCTTCAATATTCTCATTAGGTTTAATAATTAAAGAAACCTCCATTCGAATCCAAGCATTTTCCGGCATTGCAATATTGGTCAAAATAGGAGGTAAAATGACAACATGGGAATCTGCAGCAACAAGATACTCTGAAGTTTTGACTACTGATGGTTCTTTAGAACTATTGGAAGTTGTTACCATTTCCCGATTCACCCATGCTCCTAAAAACCATCCAGAAACCGCAGCAACTAACGTCAAAACAAGCCCAACAATCAGGAAGATTCTTACGCTATTTTCTTTTTTCACAATGCTTTCTTCTTTTTTCGGCTCTTCTGCCATAAAAATTCCTTGTTACATAAATCTCGTCACATAAACAATGTAATAAAAGTTATTTTTGATGATCTTCTATTTCTTGATAATGAACAATAAAATCAAAAAGAACCTATATACTCATTCCTTAAAAAGGTGCAATCTGATTTAGTAATTGTTGACCATAAGGAGGTTGTTGTATTTCACTCATACGTCCATGTCCTCCATATGAAATGCGTGCTTCAGCAATTTTGTCATAGTCAATCATATTATTGCCTGAAATATCACGTGGACGAACCAATCCTGCAATATTGAGAACACGCAATTCATTATTAACCCGAACTTCCTGTGAACCATTAATGACTAAATTACCATTCGGCAAAACATCTGTTACAATAGCTGCAATGGACAAACGAATATTTTCTTGTCGTTCTATCTTAGCATCCCCTTTAGACTGACTCGATGACTCACCCTCAATACTACCAGCAAGTTTATTCATAAATGAATATCCCGCTCCAATTGTATATTTGGAACCAGAATCACGCTTTAAATCGCTTTTATTATTAAAACTAGCACGATCATTAATGAAAATTTGCACAGTCAATACATCGCCCGGCTTCATTGCTCGGGGATCACGATAAAAGCTATTAGCGCTTGAACGATAAAGCGAATATTGACTTTCACTTGGTGCTGGTGGATAAATACTCGCTGCATTCCCAGAAGCATATCCTAAATTAGCACGAACCGGTGAAAAATTTGGTGCCGAATTAAAATCTTTCACATTATAAGAACAACCGGCTAATGTTATAAATATGAGAACGAATCCAATTGTTAAACACAAGAAAGAAGAATGTCTATTCTTATTTTTAATCTGCTTTATTTTCATCATTATTTTATCTTTACTTCTATTGCGCTTGTGTCTTTTTTGTCGACACTTGTTGCGCGCTTACTAATATCTGAGTCAATTCAGCTGATTTTTCAGGTGGTAGTTCATTCATAATAGCACTCGATACTTTAGGACTTAGCTTAAGTACAAGCGAAGCTGCAACGAGGTCATTCATCAAAGCCAATTGAGCAGCAGCAGCAGCAGGACGCATTTTCTTAATAATTTCAACTAAAGAATTCTCTGCCATTGATAAAAACTCATTGCGTTTATCAAGCCAAACTTTATATTCATTCTGTTTTTCTTCTAAAATCTTTATACGTTCACCAATTTGATCACGCAATTCTTGTAATTGTCGATGCTGTAACTGAAAACGAGCATCCGCAGCTTGACTCCCAATATTGCTACAAAAGCGTTCTACTTCTTCAGTATTTGTCCCAGATATCCCCTCAGATTTTCCTCCGGATTTCTCTTTTATTAATGAAACAATAGGAGCTCTTGTTTCTATACCAGCCTCCGTTGTCCCATTCGGTTGATTTGACGGATGAGATACAGTTTCAATTTTTGATTTAGGATCTTCAACAGGTGCTAATTTCTGTTCTGCACTCTCTACAGATGAAGAAATCTTCTCTGGCGCAGGACTTGGTACAGGTAAATTTTTTACATATCCTCTCCCTACTGGAAAAACCATGAATATTACTATAAACAGAGAAAAAATATAAAAGTGTAATCTTATCATTGGACAACGAGCTCCGCATGAAGAGCACCCGAGGTTTTAATTGCCTGTAGGACTGCTATAATTGCTGTTGGTTTAACGCCAATTTGATTTAATCCTTTAACGAGATTATCTAAATCGACGCCATTCAAAATACCAATATTGGATGGCGATTGATCAACATCAATTGATGTTCTCGGAACCACAATTGTATCGCCTGTTTCACTAAAAGGATTAGGCTGTGAAACACTTGGTTCCTCTGTAACTCGCACTGTTAAACTACCGTGTGAAATAGCAACACGTGAAACACGTACTTTTTCACCAATGACAACAGTTCCTGTACGTTCATCAACAACCACACGTGCCACTTCATCAGTAGGAATAGGTAATCCTTCAATTTCAGCAATAAAACGTGTAATTGAAATATTGCGTGGTTTGTTTAAAACAATGGTTTTTGCATCACGTTCTCTAGCAACCCGTTGTTTATAACGCTTATTAGCAAAAATATTAATTAGATCGGACACACGAACTGCTGTTGAAAAATCAGAATTTCGTAATTCCATAATGATCTGGTTACTATGGTTAAAATTGCCATCAACCTTGCGTTCTATAAGAGCACCATTTGGAATACGGCCTGATGTAGGAACACCTTGTGTTACACTTTCTGCCACCCCTTTGGCACCAAAACCGGAAATAACCATATTGCCTTGTGCCACTGCATAGGTTTTACCATCCGCTCCAAGGAGTGGCGTCATCACTAACGTTCCTCCTTGCAAAGATGTTGCATCTCCTAATGAAGAAACCGTTACATCAATCCGTGATCCTGGAGTTGCAAAGGGCATCATTTCAGCAGTAACAATAACAGCAGCTATATTATTAGCACGCGATGCACCTGCAGGAGGGCTAATTCCCAAATTATCTAGCATAGCTCGCATAGATTGCTCTGTAAAAGGTGCATTTCGTAAAGAGTCACCTGTACCATTCAAACCAATCACCAAACCATAACCCACCAATTGATTAGAACGAACACCCTGAACAACTGCAATATCTTTTAAACGTGCTACTGCACTTGAACGTGATAAATCTGAATAATGCATTTGTGTAGGATTACCACCCGACCCTAACCATGCAGCATCAGCTTCCGCTGTAGAGTTATATTGTTCAGTATTTTGTCCGCTTTCATCTGCAAATGCTGAAGCAAAGAAAATCAATCCTACCCCCAAGAAAGACAAGAGACGAATAAGAAAACGCATAACCATTAAAAACCTACCCTCACATCACCATTTTGCAAAACAGTTCCCGTAACCACACGTCCTGAATCGGAATTTCGAACACGAATGACATCACCAGAAGATCCTGATTGTAAAACAACACCTAGAGCTGTAATTTGCAGATTATGTGTTTGGAAAATTAACTTTGTTGTCTGACCACGCTCAACCAAAACTGGGTCTCCCAAAGAAGAAAGAGAAATAGGCCGGCCTGCTGTTAAAGTACGTTTTGCCACCTTGTGAAGAATTTGTTTCATATCTGTAACATACAAAGAAACTGCATCAGATTTAATAAAAAAATGCCTTTCGCTTAAACCTATATCGCTTATACGCTGACCAGCATAAATCGACTTATCAGGAACAAGAAAACCAATCCGATCAGCATAAGCTGCTTTTAATAAAAAAAATGAGAGCAAAAAACTTATAAGCGAAAGATTTTTCATACCATTTACCTCAGATTTTTAGAAACAACCGCTGCCATTTCATCTGATGCCTGAATAACTTTAGAATTCATTTCATAAGAACGCTGTGCTGCAATAAGCTCTGTCATTTCTTTGACTGGATCAACATTAGAAGATTCAAGCATTGCCTGCATAATGCTGCCATATCCATCATCCTTTGGATCTCCTGGAACCGGTGCACCAGAAGCTTGTGTCTCACGGAAAAGATTATCCCCTATTGGTTCTAGACCTACCTCATTGACAAAATTCACTAAACGAAGTCGACCCGCTTCCACAGCGTTAGGATCTGCATCCGTTTGATAATAAACTGTCCCATCAGGACTAACCGTGACATTTTTGCTTCCTATAGGAATGGTAATAACAGGCTGCACTAAATTACCATCTAACGTTATTATCTGCCCTGTTTCACTCAAATTAAAAGAACCTGAACGCGTATAAAAAACATTGCCATTAGGATCTTGTATTTCAAACCAACCATTTCCATTAATAGCGAGATCCAAGGCGTTACCAGTTTGCACAAAGGCCCCCTGCGTATTAACTGTACGAACAGCGGCAGTACGCACACCCATCCCAATCATTGCACCCTCAGGTATAATAGCTTGATTAAGCATATTAGGAATACCAACTGCACGATCTGCAACATACATTAAATCTGCAAACTCTGCACGCCCACGCTTGAAACCCGTTGTGTTAATATTAGCCATATTATTAGCGATAACGTCAAGATTAGTTTGCTGAGCAGCCATACCTGTTGCTGCAATTGACAGTGACTTCATGACCATAATTTTCCTATACCTTTCCGAACTCTGTTGTGCTTGTTAGATTTGCATCCGACTTACTTCAAGATAAGCTTGTACAAGCTTATCACGAAGAGCAATGGCCGTACTTAAAGACCTTTCAGCCTCCATCACGGAATTCACAACTTCACGTACACCAACATCACTTCCAGAGATTCTGCCTATGGAAAGACTTTCTGCAGTTTGTAATTTCGTGCCAACAACCTCTACAACTTCAGATAAAACCTGATCAAAACTGATTTTGTTTCC
Organism: Bartonella sp. JB63; assembly: GCF_002022665.1. Lineage (NCBI taxonomy): Bacteria > Pseudomonadati > Pseudomonadota > Alphaproteobacteria > Hyphomicrobiales > Bartonellaceae > Bartonella > Bartonella sp. JB63. Next base: position 349,585 of record NZ_CP019788.1, on the reverse strand, counting down.
TCTTTCAAGCATATCAGGTAATATTTGTTGTCCATTAAGGCTATCCATTTGCATACTGTCTTTACCTAATGAATCAAGAACATTGTGCGATGCAACAGAAGTGAGTGTTTCAATCATTTTATACGCTCCTACAAAATTCAAACTAAAAAGCATTAATAAGGTAATAAACCACCTTATCCTTTTAATAAATCAATCGTTTGTGAAACCAAATCGCGTGCTTGGCGAATTACTTGCAAATTCGCTTCATATGAGCGATTTGCTTCACGCATATCAGCCATTTCTATAATCGAATTCACATTGGGATATTTCACATAACCGTTGCTATCAGCAGCTAAATGGCCCGGTTCATAACGCATAATAAAAGGAGCTTTATCAGTGCTAATGCGTTTAACATACACACCTTGTGCATCAATATAAGGATTAAGCGTTGCTTCAAAACTGACTGTTTTACGCTGATAAGGTCGAGCACCCGGTGACTTTCCTGTTGAATTGGCATTAGCTAAATTTTCAGCAATAATACGCAAACGCGTTGACTGTGCACTCAAACCAGTTGTAGCAATCTGTTCTGCTGCAATAAGACGGTCAGACATCTTTAAGCTCCTCCTTTAACTGTTGCTATTGTCATTCGATGAAAAGCTTTTACAATAGCAGTGTTTAGAGATATTTCGCGACTAACATCGCTACCTTTACGCATTTCTTCTTCTAAATTAACATCATTACCCGAATGAGTAACTTCCGTAATATTTTCAGTGCTTATAATGTGCGCTTCCATACCATTTTCAGTCATATCCATATGATGAACATTTGTTACAGCCATAGAAATCGTTTTATTTTGTAAAACAGCTTTAAAATCATCTACATCGCGGGCTTTATACCCAGGTGTATTGGCATTTGCGACATTACTTGCAATCGCCTTTTGACGAACAGATAACCAATCTGCTTGTTTATTTGCCATCTCAAAAAGACTAACCGAATCCATAATTCTTACCCCTTTTACTTAAAATCATCATAAGAAAGAAATCTTGTGCGAGACTTGCCTTCACATTTTTAAATTTTAAAAGAAAATGAAATTATACCCCGCACTATAGGTGTCTCTACCAAACTCTGTTTTTACTAGTCATAACATCAAGACATTAACTGACATAAACCAATTCATTCCCTGATTTAAAAAACTAATATATGCGTAATACTCAACTATCACTACGCCATTAATAAGAGGACTTTCTATACCTCAATCAAGCAATAAATCCTTCATCTTATCTGTTAAGGCTTAACTCAAGATCAATCTAAAGCTCATCATCAATAAGAGAAAAAGACTTTTTTAATAGCATTCCTTTTTCTATCAGCAGATTCAAACAGAATTCTTCAAACATACTCTTATTTACTGAGTTTATAGAAAACTGATCAAACTCTCTAGAGGACTCTACTTTCTTCAAACTTCTCTAAACAAATCATAAGCTACAAAAAGGAAAAATGCTAACCATACACAAATCTGTACACAACAAAATATAATCTCTTGAAAAAATTTGCCTCTTTCCCTGATTAGCTATTATTGGCTTTTCAATAATTTAGCCAATTCTTCATACGGGTCAGTGATAAGTGGCATATCGGGACTTTGCTTCATCGTGGCATAAACAGATGGAACTAAAAAAACTGCTTGATCAAGAATATGATCTGTTCCTGGACGGTAAGCACCCATAGCGCGTAAATCACGTGTTTCTTCGTAGCGAAAAATCATTTCTTTCAAATTTTTAACTAGTGTACATTGTTCAGGTGTCCAACTATGAGATGCCAAACGTGAAATAGAAGAAAGGATATCAACAGCAGGAAATCTTCCTTGAGCAGCGATGGCACGATCAAGAACAATATGACCATCCAAAATTCCACGAATGGCATCAGAAATAGGATCATTATGATCATCACCATCAACTAGCACTGCATAAACACCTGTAATAGATCCTTTGCCTTCTCTACCCGGACCTGCACGCTCCAATAAGCGGGGCAATTCACTAAAAACTCTTGGAGGAAATCCACGTGAAACAGGTGGTTCATGAGCAGAAATAGCAATTTCACGGGCTGCCAACGCATAGCGCGTAACAGAATCGACAACAAGCAAAACATTATCCCCTAAAGAAGAAAAATATTCAGCAATTGTTGTGGCCATAATTGGAGCTAAACGACGCATCATCGGACTTTCATCACCTGTTGCAATCACCCCAACCAATTTATGTAATTTATCTTGCAATGTATCATCAAGCATATCACGTACTTCACGACCACGCTCCCCTGTAAGTGCTAAAACCACCGTGTCAAAATGATCAGCCTGCATCATCATAGATAAAAGAGTCGACTTCCCTACTCCAGAGCCAGAAAAAATTCCAACACGCTGTCCAAAACAAAGGGGTGTAAAAATATCAATGACCTTAATACCCGTGCGTAATCCTGCACCCACACGCGCACGTTGTAATGCTGGAGGTGCATAAGTCTCAATTGCCATATTTCGTGAACCAGAAGATAAGATCCCCTTGCCATCAATCGCCTCACCAAAAGCATTAACGATTCGTCCACGCCAAGAGCGATCTGGAGCTACAAAAAGAGGACCTTTCGGAAAAACAGAAGCAGAAAGAACGGGAACAACAGTTTCATCATAAGGTTTAATTAAAACGCTTTCTTCATTAACACGAATAATTTCACCCCTTAGAAGCTGTGTTTCACACTCAACACATACTGTATCCCCCAGCAAAACAGATTGCGATAAACCACGTGCAACCAATGTTCCCCTTGATACATCACTAATAACACCACCTTGACTCACAAGATGAGAATAATAGTCGTCTTTACGTTTTGCAAAATCAAATAATCGGCTTAAAGCGGTAGGAGAAGGACTTGTCTCAATTATCTCGGTATCTGAAGCAGAATCTGCTATCTCTTTAATAATAGCGACATCTGCCTTATCAGCTAATCTTTCAGAATTTGTATCAGTATCCTTTGAAACAGCAAAATGAGAATCTATATCTGAATCAATTGTTGGTGTAACATTAACTAAAACAACTTCTGGCATAGAATCATCTTGGCTCTCTAACACTACACACACTCTTTATAGAAAAATAGAAAACTTCCATTATTAAATATTTTTTCCGCTCAGAACTTGAATAGATTTAGAACGCATTTCTTCTTGCTGACGAAGCATTGACTCAACACGTTCAAAAGCACGACTCACCTCAATAAGACGGGTCATCTCTACCACACCATTCACATTTGAACTTTCAATATATCCCTGTACAACACCATCACCACTTCCTCCTTCTGATTGAAAGACAGCTCTATCAGGAATCACCGAAGAATTCGGCCCATAGCGCAATTGAGTGCCTGATTGAAACTGAAATAAACCAATTTTCCCAACAAAGGCATTGTTTTGATAAATACTTCCATCAGCTACAATACGCGGTGTTCCCCCTGCTGGATTAAGTTGAATTGGAGCCCCTCCCTCATCTAAAAAAGGCAATCCTGTTACCGAAACCAATCCCCCTTCCGCAGTCATGATCATTCGACCATCCCGGGTATAAACTTGTCCAAAAGATGCTTGCATAGAAAAATAGGACTCACCTGTTATGGCAATATCAAGAGCATTACCTGTTTGTACCAAAGAACCTCGATTGGTCGAAATATACCCCTTACCAGCACTTGTGAAAAAAACACGATCACCTTGCTCATGTGCAACGGGAGAGATTAATGTATCAAACTTCATACCACCAGCACGAAAACCTGGTGTATTCACATTTGCCATATTTTGCGCAATAGTCTCCATCCGTCGTTCCAAACTAATTTGGCCTGAAACACCTACATAAATCGGATTTTGCATAGACCTAGTCCTTTCTTGAATCCTATCAATGGTCTCTTACAAACCAACCCGTTTAAGAGATTGTAAAGCCATTATTGTTTCATTTGAAAAAGCCAATCCTCCGCCTACTTTCGACCCTTGCAAAATCATTAAAGTAGGATTAACAACTGTTTGGTTTTTAACATCATACATAGTAGAAAACTTCGCAATAAGATGTTCTAATTTCTTTGGATCTTGTAAATCCTTAAGTGACATGCGCGATTCTAACAAAGATTTTTGCGATTCAATTGGCGATGTAAGCACATTCTCAGAAATGTTGAAGGCCTTAAAAACAACAGCGGACAAAGCTTTATCGCTAAGAATCTGATAAGCCCAATTTTTTTCTGTAAGAATACTGTCCTTCACCATTCCTCCAACAGTACGAGTGAAATACAAAGCAAGACGCGTCCCCTCATTGACTTCACCTGCTTCAACTTCCAATGTTTGTTGCATGTATTTATTCACGGTAACTGTTTTTGCACTCTCTCTTTGTGTAGCTTCTTCACCATATTTGCTGAAATTAAATGCCTCCGCAAATTGCCGATAACGCTTATCTACTAATTGAGAAGCATACTGAGAATCTGAAAGTACCTTACGAATCATGCCTTTAGCAAAAATCATATCTTCCAGACCATAAGCTTTCATAGCATAATTATAAATTTTATCATTTGCCAAAAAATCATCAACTGACTTCACACCGATAATATGCTTAACATAATAATCTGTCTCACGTTTAACCTGAGGCTTTTGAAAAAGCCGATCAAATGTTTGTTTCATATTATCAATTGTACTTCTGTAATTCGTATATGTGCTAATCATAGCAAACCCCTCTCTATACCAACCTCCATTTAAAGTATAAAACTTATCCGAAACTGACGGTAAAATTACTTTGATTATTAAATAGTGCTACTCTAACGAGCCTTTATTAATAGATTAAATATTTTTTATTTTATAAATTATTATATCTTTTAACACTTTTTTATAACACTAAGCAAATATTCTTAATAATATTAAGCCAAAATAAAACTTATAACTTTAAAATGGTAAGTTTTACACAAGCATAAACATTTACATTTTCACAAAAATTGAAAATAAGGAGCTCACAACCTTGGGTGTTATTATAGGATTAGTGATTATTTTTGGATGCATACTAGGCGGTTATGTTGCTATGGGAGGTCATCTTGGTGTTTTGATACAACCATGGGAATTCGTTATCATTTTAGGTTCAGCTATTGGAACATTTATTGTTTCCAATCCTTTTCCCGCCATTAAAGATACACTAAAAGCAACAATAGAAGCAATGAAAGATGCTGTTCCAAAGCAAAAGGATTTTTTAGCGCTGTTAGGTTTACTCTATGTTCTTATGCGTGAAATGCGTTCAAAATCACGCTCTGAAATGGAAGGTCATATCGACAATCCGAAAGAATCGACATTGTTTCAGCAATATCCTCTAATCTTAAAAGATGAATCTTTAACTAATTTTATTTGCGACTATTGCCGTCTTATCGTCATGGGAAATACACACCATTTTGAAATTGAAGCTTTAATGGATGAAGAAATTCATACAATTTCACATGACTCTCAAAAACCCTATCAAGCAATGCAAAATATGGCTGATGCCCTTCCAGCTCTTGGAATTGTAGCAGCTGTTTTGGGTGTGGTTAAAGCCATGGGTGCCATTAGTGAACCTCCAGAAGTGTTGGGACATTTGATTGGAGCCGCCCTCGTAGGAACTTTCGCTGGTATTTTTTTTGCCTATGGGATCTTTGGTCCTATAGCCTCCAAAATCAAAACAGTACGCAACAAAAAAGTACGTATTTACATTGTTGTTAAACAAACATTGTTGGCTTATATGAACGGTGCAATGCCACAAATAGCACTTGAATACGGGCGAAAAACTATCTCAGCAAAAGATCGTCCAACAATTGATGTTGTAGAACAACATGCAATCACTGGTCAAGGTACTGAAAAAGAGGTTGCCTAAATATGACTGAACAAAAAGCAAATGAAGACAAAGCGCAAGAAGGTAAAAAACAAGATGTGCTAACTCAACATATTTTGCGTGCAGCTGGCTTATCAAGTGATGATCTTATGTCATTTCAATATGTCTTTCGTGATGCAGCAAGTAATCTTTGTATGCGTTTAGGCAATTATACATCTTTAAAATTTACGACAGATGTACAATCACTTGATACACTCAAAAACGATCAGATTACTCAAGCAATTGGAACAGAAGCACTTCTGATTTATTTTAATTCCGATCGCTGGGGAGATGATGTTATTTTTGTTCTTGATGCAACACTCGTAGAGCTTGCAACAGAAGTTTTTTTCGGTGCCTCAGAACCCATGGTAACAAATCGTAATGGACGTCCTTTTAGCCCAACAGAATACAAAGTCGGTGAAACTTTTGGAAAATTATTGGCGTATGCAATAGATGGTGTTTTTGGTGTTGGCGATGGATCGCTTTTAATTTTCAAGCAAACATGTAAAGCACAAGAATTTAATGCGGAAACATTTAATCAATCACAAATGTTTTCATGCACTCTTGGAGTTAAATGTGGTGAAGTGGAGACACGCGTAAATATTTTAATGCCACGCAGCTGCCATCGCCCTATCCAAGAAGCTGTTACACAAGCACTTCGTTCTCCTGAAAAACGGACTGATCCTCTTTGGGCCAAACGTTTAAAACAAGAAGTCAGTCGATCACGTGTGCGTATTGAAGCTTTTATTCAACAGGGATCAATGACCTTAAATGAATTATCTACTCTCAAAGTAGGTCAGATTTTACCCCTTCCTGCCAATGCTGCAAAACAAATCAGATTACGCAGTGGCAATAAATCACTTTATAAATGTTCCCTTGGTAAAATTGGGACAAGTTTTTCTATCCGGGTTACAAATCCCATTGATGAAGAAGAGGAAATGATTGATGAGTTGGTTCATGTTTAATTTCGTAAGTGCACTCTTGGCTCTGGCCTCATTGAGTGTTTTGATTATCACAACACGCAAACTCGCTGCTACCATCCAAATGGGACGCGAGCTCGCAAAGCAAGTTCAAATTGGGACAGCCTGTCTTGACCAAGCCCTTTCAACTTTGCGTGAAGAACATCAAGAGTTTCGAGATGAAAACCGGAAAATGGATGCACGTATGATTGAGTCAACACGCATTCGGCGTGATATTGATCGTTCAATTTCCCATATGGAAAATGTTCGTGATCAATTGAAAAGCGATTTCAATCAACTCCGTGGTATCTTAACTGCGCAAGCTCATGGACCTTCAGTAGCATCTGGTACAACACATACTCTTCGTCGGCAATCAATTGTTCCTAAAGGCTTGCCTGTTTTTGTGCAACGTAAAGTTCATAAGGCACCTCTTAACAATAAAATACAACTTTAAAAAATAAAATTTTAATACCTTTTAAGGTAGAAAAAACACATGGTGATAGAATGACGAATGACATAAACAAATCCAGCACTCCTAAAGGAATCAATCCTACAACAGCACCCCACTCTACAACTCCAAAAGTTGGAGAAGGTATAGCACCAAAACCTGGAATGCCAGGAGGTTTAGGAAGTGGAGCACCACGACCAAGAACAACAGCTCCTAATCTTGGAGCAAAACCTGGAATGCTAGGAGGTTTGGGAACTGGAGCAGTAGGAAAAACAAATATTGGAGGTTTGGGTGCTCAAAATAATGGATCCAAAAGTGCAGATGACACATACAGTAACACAGAACTCATTATGAGTATTCCTGTTGAAGTTCAAGTGGTTCTTGGTTCAACAACTATGCCAGTCGCAACCTTAATGGATTTAGGACGGGGTGCAGTTATTACACTTGACAAACAAATTGGAGATCCTATTGATATCGTCGTGAATGGTCGTATTATCGCCCGTGGCGAGGTCATTGTTCTAGAGGATGATCCTTCTCGTTTTGGGGTTAGTCTTACCGAAATTATTGATAAATAACTGATTTCAAATATTATGAAAGACAAATATGACGCAGGTAAAGCAAACAAAAACTACAGAAGAGATCAATGCTATATCAGATAATATATCCTCTGATACAGAGAATTCTTCTACAATCATAGATACACTTTCTGGACAACAAAAGGTTGCTGCACTGCTTGTTGCTTTAGGAAAACCTGCCGCTGCGCGTCTTTTAAAACATTTTACACCAGATGATTTGCGCCGTCTTAGTGGACAAGCACATACCTTACCCAATATTTCTCTTGCTGATTTTGAAATTTTAGTTCGTCAGTTCGAAGATGCCTTTGCAGAAGGCGTCTCTTTTTCAGAGGCCGGTGCAAAATTCGATAATTTGGTACAAGAAACATTACCAGAAGATGAAGCTGCGTTAGTTTTTGATCCTTCAAAAGCACCAGCACTGCCTCAAGAAAGTATTTGGGATATCATCAAAAAATTAAACATCGATATTTTACAAAAGCATCTTGTACAAGAACATCCACAAGTAATCAGCTATATTATTTCTCGTCTTCCTTCTGAAATAGCAGCAAAAATTTTGATAGCGCAAACAATGTCTGTCCGTGGTGATCTTACACGCAGAAGATTACACTTGCGCACAGTTTCACCGGAAATAGAAACACTTCTTGATCAAGTGTTACGACCTATACTTCTAAAGAATAATGATGAAGGAGACGAAGCGCATCACAGCCAAATAGCTATCATTTTTAATGAGCTTGATAAAGAAGATATTGACGAAATGTTAGCAAGTCTCGACAATCTAAATCCAGAAGATATAGAAAAAATTAAAGCCAAACTCTTTGTTTTCGAAGATATTCCACGTTTGACAGAACGAGCGCGATTGCTCCTTTTTGATGGAATTGCAGCTGATACTATCATTACAGCTTTACGTGGCGCAGAAGATCTCATGAAAGAACTTATTTTAAATTCTCTTTCACAACGGACACGCCGCATGGTAGAAACAGAGCTTTCTACAGAAAATGAAGCCATTAAACAAGAAGCCGTTATTAATGCGCGCCGTAGTATTGCCCAAACAGCTATTAAACTATCAGAACAAGGAACAATCAATCTTTTAGGAGAAGAGGGAACGTCCTAAAGGGCGCACTGAATCAACATGTCAGATGAAAAACCCGATAAAGAAAGCCAAACAGAAGAACCTACTGAATATAAAATTCGGAAAGAAGAAGAAAAAGGAAACCTTCCTTTTTCTCGTGAATTGCCTATCTTTGCTTCACTTGTAAGCTTTAGTTTCATTTGCGTTTTTATTTCATTTCCAGCTATTTCAAAACTTACATTTTTTTTGGTCCAATGGCTTGAGCATCCAGAATCCTGGCGTATTAATACTGCAGAAGATGTCAAACATTTAATTTATTTGGTAGGCGGAAGTATAGGCTTAGCCTTAGCCCCTATCTTAATTCTTATTCCCCTGCTCAGTATTATTGCATCAGCGGTACAGAATGTACCAAGATTTGTCATAGAACGTATTCGCCCGCAATGGTCGCGTGTCTCTCCTGCCAATGGATTTAAACGAATTTATAGCAAAGCGGGATTGGTTGAATTTTTAAAATCACTCACCAAGCTCATTGGTGTTAGTTTAGTTGTTTACATGATATTTTTCAAAAGTAATACAATTTTTATCAATGCAATTTTAACAGATGCATCAGCTTTACCAGAATATATTCGTAAAGAATTGATTAGCCTATCGCTCTCTTTTACTGTAACTGTTGTCGCTCTTGTAGGTTTAGATATTGCATGGTCACGTTTTCACTGGCGACAACAATTACGCATGACTAAACAAGAAATTAAAGAAGAACATAAAAATCTTGAAGGGAATCCTATGGTCAAAGCACGAATGCGTTCCTTAGCACGAGACCGTACCCGCCGACGAATGATCGCTAATGTCCCTAAAGCAACCCTTATTGTAACAAACCCTACCCATTTTTCTGTTGCTTTGCGCTATAAGCCACCACTCGATTACGCACCAGTTGTGATTGCAAAAGGACAAGATATTCTAGCATTACACATTCGCGAAATTGCTATCGAGCATGACATTCCCATTTTTGAAAATGTTACTTTGGCACGAACACTGTACAAACAAGTTGAAATCGACCAAACAATCCCAACCGAATTATATGAAAGTGTCGCAGCTCTAATTCGTTTTATAAACAATCAAAAAAGTAATAAATAATAATTTATCAAATTTCTTTCTTAAAATTTAACAAAAAAGAAGCATAAGTTTTGCAAAAGACACAATTAATAAATAATATCTAAGCAATAATATATTAAAGTCAAAAGATGAAAAAAAATTATATAATTGAAATTCGTGAAATGGCTCTGGCAAAACAGGTTGCACAATTTATTCCAGAACTACGATTAATTGATGTGGGTGATTTTATTGCTTGCATTCACGCGGAGCGTTTCAATTATCTTTCTGATCTTATTGAGAGCGCAACGGAATTGCGTTTTTATCCTCATACAATGCGCTTTGCTCGAAATGCTAGTTATGAGCTCGATTGGAATACCACACCAAGTATACTACTCCACATGGAATTTTCTAATGAAGGGGTCAACGCTTTTTTCCGCATCTTCATGTCTGCTGAAGAATTTGGAGTTGAACTGGATAATTGTATTTTTGATAATCCTTCCGATGAAGAAACCAATACCAGCGCTTTTATGAATGCGCTCAATAATGCACGAATACAAAAACCACTTCCTCATTAAAACAAAGCTATGCTCACATAAAAATTATGTGTAAAAAATTCTCTCTTCTTTATTTACAAATGAATAAAAACTTAAAACCTCTGTATTTTAGAAATATAACTGAAACCTGAAAGCAAGCGATAAGGTAAGATTGTGAAATTTTGATTCTATTCTGTTTTCTCTGATCCAATCATGCATGTTTTTGGAAAAGAAAGCTTTAAATTATACTTTAATTGTCAATGAGAAAGATATACCTGTTATTCTTCTCTTAGATCTAATTAATGTAGAAGAATGCTAATGCAGAAAAATTCAAGTCTTTTACAAAAGAAAAAATCGAAAATTCTTTCTACAATATTTATGTGATCGGTCTTTTATATTTACTAAACCTTATTCAAATGATCATTTCAGATAGTAATAATCAATTTTTACATTATTTATTATAATACTTAATAATAACTCATTCATAAAAAATCAGTAAATTAAATATACTCGCTATAATTTCAAACTTCATTAAAGATTCTGAAGTGATACCAAGCTTTTTTCATGAGTCTTATGAATTTTAGTATTAAAATATAAAATTTTATACTTGTGAAGAGCATCAAAAGTGATATGAAAACTGATAAAAATTAAAAAAATCATAAAAAAACTAACTAATATAAGAGATTTCTTAAGAAAAATTATTCCCAAAATATAATCCTTTGGGAATTTACTTTTTTATATTCTATCATCTTTAAAAAAGCTAATAAAAATCTTTACTGTGTATTTTTCATGCCACGTATTTTATCAACTGAAAGATAATTAAACTGTTTAACAAGCAAATCTTTCAGGACGACTTTTGAAAAACGCTGATTGACATCATCAATAATCCGTTTTTTGATCATTTGAAATTTTACTTTTTCGATTGCACGTACATCAGAATAACTCCCCCAAAAATACTGAAAAATGGTATCATTAATCAAGACTCCTATTGGAATAGATATTTCTTTTTCAACTGTTTTGTCTACCACATAGGTGAGTTGCACAATGACATACCCTTGAACATCACCATCAACCAAAACTGGAACACTCATGATTTCTGTATTATTAGAACCAATTTCTACAGCAATGGGAGAAGTCTCTTCCAAACTATTAGGGTCAACTGCACTCATTCTAATGCCAAGAACTAAAGCACCTAACGCTACCAAACAAACCCACAGACCCATTGCAATCATTCTAATCATTTAAAATGCCCAGCATTAACCAAAACTGGATCATAAGTTCCATCTGTTTCTTCAGCGCGAGCGGCAACTTGCATAATTCGAGATAAATCCCTTACTGCTTCTAAATGAATACGAAGGAGTTCACTATTACGGTTCAATTTGTCTTGTAGAGACGTTAACAAGGTTTGTACCTCAGTTTCAATATCCTGATCCATATAACGTTTTATATCGTTCATTGATTTATTAAGATCACGTAAACCACGTGTTTTACGTAAATTAATTTCTTCATAATCTGGAACACCATGATTTTCCAGCATATTGCTTTCATAGTCAACAACTTCTGATAGCCCCTTAATGGCAGTAGTAAGTTTAGTCATTGCCCAATCACGACCAATAAGATCATTATTGAGAATTTTTGTTTTCAATGTAATATTTTCGTCATTATATTGTGTTACAGACATTTTTATTCCCCTCTGACAGTATTATATTATCCAATTCTCATCCTCTTAAATAAGATGATCGATTTATTTTTATTTGACGCTAACGCGTCAAATCTAGTTCATTTTTGTAAATAACTGCATCGGCCAGTAAACGATGATCTTTGGTATCCAATGCCTGATTTGTTTCTAATTCAGACATTGATGAGTCCGTTTCTTTCCTCATTTGATCAGAAACCAACATCTGTGCAATGCCAATTCCACCAGATATTGCAAATTCTTTGGCTAATTGTTCAGCCATCATTGACTTCCAAATTTGTCCTGCTTGTCCCTTCCCAAAAATCGATTGTATATCGGTTCCAAACATACTCTCAACAAAAGTTTGCAACACAAAAGCTTCAAAATCTCTAAAAACTGCGGCCTCTTTATTTTCTATAGACTGTGGTTTTAAGTGGGTCTGTTGCACAATTCTATCAGAAGTTAAACTGTCTCTTACCGCTGAAGCCGAGTCGATATTTGCTAAGTTAGCAAAACTATTTCCTTCGCCTTCAATCGCCTGAGTACGTTGAACTTTTTGTAAAGAATACAATTTATTAATAGAAGCTCGATATTCAAATGGATCTGCCGCACGGGCAACATCAAGCACAATATCAGAAGGAGGCTGAATAGCCATAGATTTCCCCTTTTTATAGCTCTTGCTTTTCTTTGCAGTCAAATTCTGTCCTATAAGATTTCTCTCTTTTTTCAAAGAAAGGAAGAAATCCTTATAATTAAGTCAATGATATAAAGACCCAAACTTACGTCAAGCTGATATCCCACGCGTTTTATTCGCAATATATTCTTCTATCATATCACTAAATTGTTTTCTTTTTCTATTGATTGCACTTTTTTACACTTATCCCCTAATTTTTTTGAACGACTAGAAGCTTCACGCACAACTTGTTTTTGCTTCATAATTTGTCTTTGGAGTTTCTCTTCAGATTTAGCAGTATGATGTAAACGCTTTACTAAAAAAGAAGCATTCCAAAAACTGAAAGCCGAATCTTTTTCCATCAATGAAAAGAGCATACGCGTCTCTTCCTGACAAGAAAAAAGCTGGCCCTTCATATATTCCAATTCAGCTTTATGATATCCTTCCATAAGACTTTGCACTTTTAGAAGTCTTCTATAACGTTTGCTTTTTTGTATCATTAAGGCCCTTTCTTAAGCCAATCATGCAATTCAGAATTAAACAAGTGTAAAAGTTCTGGCATCAAAATATAAAGTAAAAATAAACCTCCGCACATAACAAAAGGTAATGAAATAAAATAAACTGGAATAGTAGGCGTTAATTTATTTAGTAATCCGATTGTAATATTAATCAAAATTGCATAAATAATAAAAGGTGCTGCTATTGATAATGTAGTTAAAAATGTGTGTGATAAAGCCTCACGATAATCTGTTAAAGCAGCTTCTGGATTTGGAATAAAAGCCAGAGGCACAATATCATAAGATGCCAAAAGACCTTGGATAGTTACGATATGTAAATCGCTTGTAAAAAAAAGCATGGTAGCCGTAAAAACGAGTATATTCGCGACATGAGATTCTGGTGTTGAATCAACGATACTATGACCAGGTTGACCGGAGAATCCTAGCGACATCCCAATAATTGAGGACATAAATTGCAAAGCCCATAAATAAGCATGAGCAATTACTCCAAAAGTAGCACCAATTAACATCTCAGCAAACAAAGCACTTATAAGCAGTACAAGATCGGGTTTATCACCGAGAGTTTTAAAGGAATCCGAGATCATAGGAAGAATAGCAAGTGAAAAAGAAATGCTAATAAATAAACGTAAGCCCATGGGAATGCGTACACTGGACATTCCTGGCATCAACATTAAACAAGCTCCTACCCGTGAAAAAATTAATACAGCAATGGTCACCAATTGCTCAATTGAAAAAGACGTTAGGGGAAGAAAAGACGTTAATGACATAAACCTCTTACCCTTTAGAGATGGTTCCTAATGTCTTAACTTCAACCCCACGAGCAATCTCTGCATGCGACAACACAGGCAAAGTTGGAAAAAGACGTTCTATAATCATACGAACATACGGTCGTGCTTCAGGAGATGTAATCAGCACAAAACGCGTTGCTTTTTCCATATATTGTCGAATAAGTTTTGTCGCATCCGTACCAAATTTTTCAAGTTCAACTGGATTAATATCAAATTCAATGATGTCGCCTTTTGTATCACGCTTTAACGCCTTATGAAAAACGAGATCCCAATAGTTTCCCATCCGCAACACATTCAAAATGCCATTTTCAGATAAATCACCACAAATTTGTTGTGACATACGCAACCGCACGTGCTCAGCAATCAGTTCACAACGCCGTACATGGGGCGCTATTTCAGCAACCGCCTCAAGAATCAGATTAAGATTACGGATAGAAACACGTTCTGATAATAAAAGTTTTAAAATTGATTGTAAGCCCGAATAGGAGAGATGTGCAGGACAAATCTCTTCCAATAATTTACGATATTCGTTCCCTAAGCGTTCAAGAAGAATGCGCATATCTTTATAAGAAAATAATTGTGCTAAATTATTACGTAAAACCTCACTTAAGTGGGTTAACAGCACAGAAAGATTATCGACTGCCATATAGCCTTCACGCATTAGTTCAGAACGAAATGTTTCTGAAGTTGAAAAAGCACGCATTCCAAAAGCCGGTTCAGACACATATTCACCTGGAATATTCGGAATAGGTTTATTGCCTGGCATAATAAGAACATCGCCAATACGCATTTCGTAAGAAGCGATAACAGTACCATACAATTTAATCCAATAGCTTTTTCCCGGAACGGTATAATCATCGGATATTTGAATTTCAGGAATAACAAAACCGTATTCCTGTGCAAATTTACGGCGCATTTTTGCAACACGATTAGCTAACTCAACTTTTTGCGGTAGCAAATGTTGAGATAATTGCTTACCCATAGCAATTTCAATCTGCACTATTTCAAGAGATGCTTTTACTGATTGGCTTTCTTCCCGTTGAGCTATTTGGTTCTCTTTTTCATGCAAAGCTTCTTTTGCAAGTGCTTCTCTTTTTAAACGACGTGGAATAGAATAACCAATCAAAGCCATCAGAGCAGATAAAAGCAAAAAAGGAAAAGAAGGTAAACCTGGCATCAATCCCAACATCAATAACAGTAATGATGATACAAAAAGAGCTTTAGGATACCCTCCAAGCTGCCCTAAAACAGCTTTTTCAGCAGAACCGCGGGTCCCACCTTTTGAAACTAAAAGACCGGCCGCCAAAGAAACGATCAATGCTGGTATTTGTGTAACAAGACCATCCCCCACAGATAGCTTAGTAAAAACATCCGCTGCACCAGACAATGACATCCCATGCCGCGTTACACCAATAACAATACCACCAAAAATATTAACAGCCGTAATAATAAGACCGGCAATAGCATCACCACGCACAAACTTCGATGCCCCATCCATTGCCCCGAAAAATGAGCTTTCTTCCTCAAGTTCCTGACGGCGATGCTGTGCCTCTTTTTCATCAATAAGACCCGATGAAAGATCAGCATCAATAGCCATTTGCTTTCCTGGAATAGCATCCAGTGTAAAACGTGCTCCTACTTCAGCAATACGCGTTGCACCCTTGGTGATCACCAAAAAGTTGACGATAATTAAAATAGCAAAAACAACAAGACCAATAACAAAATCCCCACCCATAACAAATTGCGAAAAACCTTGAATCACGTTCCCTGCAGCTTTATAACCTTCATTACCATGGGTCAAAATCACGCGAGTGGTTGCAATATTAAGTGATAAACGCAATAAGGTTGCAATCAACAAAACTGTTGGAAAGGCTGAAAAATCAAGAGGCCGTTGGATCCATAACGAAACCATCAAAATCAAAACAGAAAATGCAATAGAAAAAGAAAGCCCTAAATCTAAAACAAAAGCAGGAACTGGTAAAAAGAGAACAGTAAGAATAATGATAATTCCTGCTGCAAATGCAACATCTCGGCCAGAAAACTTATCCTGATTAGCTATATTGATAATTGGGCTATGCTGCTGCACACTTGTCTCCTTATACAATCACACTGAATACCTTCATCAAAAGCGCTTTTAGCCCATTTTCAAAGCACATCCAGTTCATTTTCTTCGGCTTATCTTTGCTCTTAGCTCATTACTTCATTGTGAAAATAAATAACAAAGCTTGTGTGAAAATGGTGTTTTACTACACAACTCTTCTAAATCAAAATGAAGATATAAACGCAAAAGCTTCTTCATCTTTCTACTAAATAAAATACAAAATATATCAAATTATAAATAGATAAAGGATTATTTTAAGCTTGCCGAGTAGCTTATATCAGCATATATTACATCCTGTAACATTATGTGAATCTTAAATTAATTTGAAGAGGAGAGTTTGGTGATTGATATTATCAAAACTACTATGCTTTATTCAACGCTGATTGTTGGTATTAATGCTGCTATTGTAATCGCCCTAGTTTTGGGAGCGCAATAAATAGCTGTAGACTTTTTGATATTTTTCTTGTTTTTGTATTCAGTTTTAAATGACCCCAATAAGAATGTGTAATAATATTGGAAAAGCTGATAGCAAAGTAAGGATTATTTTTTGTCTAATGTGCAGATAAAGATTGAAATTAAGATACGAACAAAAATCATCTTTAAAATGGCGATCTGCAATTAAGCTCATTAAAAAGTTTTTATTAACTCAATTTTGTTTTCTTTTTATACTTATGAAATTAAAGGCTATATTATAGCTCTTCACCTCCAATCATAGAAAAAAGAAATACTAAAACTATCAATTATTTTCAAAATCGTCTTTTTTCCTCTTCAAACTTGTCACTGCTAAAATAGACTTGATGCATTGTGCTTATTAAGCACATCCTTAATTTTTTTATCAATTAGAAAGAAATAAGTATTAAATATTAGGAAACATACCTTCAGACAGCAAAGAAATAAGCAATGATTAACTCAGATCTTAAAATATTTATTTCGCCCACTTATAAACGAAAACTTCATATTGTCCAAGATATTTTAGAATATAATCTCGTGCTTATAGTGAGTTTAAGCGCTATTTTTTCTGCTCTTTTTTCCTTCTCAAATCATTTCTAAGGTGTATTTTTAAAAGTTAATATTCTATCCAATAATGAAAGTGGCTGTTTTGTCTTTAAAACTATTTGTGCTTCTCTTGCGTCGTGTTGCATTTGGGTTATTAAAGATTCTAACCTATCAAATTTTTTTTGTTCTCGTAAAAACTGCAAAAAAGAAACTGTACAATTTTCACCATAAAGATCATCATTAAAATTAAATAAATAAGTTTCTAGCACTGATGCTCCATTAACAACAACGGTTGGTCGACGTCCAAAACTGGCAATACCATCATGTAAAGCACCGTTAGCACGACGAAATCGTACTGCATAAACACCATCTGCCAAACTCGTCTGAGGAGGCAAAAACTGATTGGCTGTAGGAAAACCCAAACGCCGCCCTAACTTTTCACCTTGTACAACGTTCGAACTCACTCGATAGTGATAACCTAGCAAATGAGCTACTTGTGACACTAGCCCTTTCAATAAGAGTTTCCTAATAAAGCTTGAAGAAATCGTTTGTTCTTGTCCAATACATAGACAAGGAATTTGCACTACTTCAAAACCATATTCTTTACCTCTTTGACGAAGAAAGCTCAAATTTCCACTTTTTTGACAGCCAAAACGAAAATTGTCCCCCGTCACCACAACAGAAACATCAAAAGCTTGTTTTAAAACGACAGTGATGAATTCATCAGCCGAAAGAGCAGAAAATTGTGCATCAAAAGGTTGTTCTATTACTCCATGAAAACCAAGAGTTTTAAAAATTTCAGCTTTTTCAGCAGCTTGTGTTAAACGATCAACAGAAGCTGAACCTTGAAAAAAACTTTTTGGATGTGGTTCAAACGTTAAAACAAGAGCTGGCCTCTTTTTTTGATGTGACAAATCAAGAGCTTTTTGTAAAACCGCTTGATGACCAAGATGAACACCATCAAAATTACCAATCGCGAGTACCGAGCCACGCCAAGCTAAAGGAAGAAGATTATATTCCTGAAGACGCAAAAAATCAAACATTACTGAAGCATCCACATCACTGCATATGGCTGATAACCATAAAGGTCAAAAAAAGTATGCAAAGCTTCTTTATCCACTACACCATTGTGCCCATAATCTTTATGATGAATTCCCCCCATAATATAAAGGGAATCAAGACCAAAATGAATCGCCCCTTTAACATCGGTCAAAAGACCATCACCAATAGCCAGAACCCGATTTTTGTTTACTAACCCGCAGATTTTCTGTAGTTTTTTAAAGGCACACTCATAAATTGGAGCATGAGGCTTTCCAGCAATACGCACTTCTCCTCCTAATTTTTGGTACAAGTGCGCCAAAGAACCAGCACACCAAATTTCTTGACTTCCAAAATGAACGATAATATCAGGGTTGGCACAAATGAAAGGTAAATTCCTCTCCCGCAAACGATGAAACATCTCTTCATAAGCATTTGGTGTCGCCTCTAAGTCTTCAAGAAAACCACTACAAACAATTGCAGAAGCTTCCCATTCTTTAACCAATTCACAGGATAACCCCTCTAATAAAACCAAATCACGTTTTGGACCAATGAAAAAAACTTTACGGGGCGCAGAACAAATAAGGTCACGTGTCACATCACCTGAAGTTACAATTGCATCATAACACTCTGTATCCACCTGCATCCTTTGTAATTGAATGGCGACCTCTTCTTGTGGTCGAGGAGAATTCGTCAATAGAATAATACTTTTTCCCATTTGTCGAATTTTTTTCAATGCTTGCACTGCTGTTTCAAAGATCTGTACACCATTATGTACAACACCCCAAACATCACAAAAAACAGCATCATATTGTCCTATCAGAGGATCGATATGCGTGAGTTCTTTCATAATACACCTGCTGATGTGTTCGCTATTTCTTAAGCTATTCTAACTCTTATATTTACATATCATATCAATATATTCCAATTCTTTTATTTTTAATACATTGATCTACTGACTCATAGGACCAAAAGAGGATTTTCAAACTTCCCCCATGCATCGCGTTCATCAATTGTTTCTATTCATTTTTTGAATTCTTTTATGTCTTTTATGCAACACAACAAGATAATTAGAAATTATTAAAATATAAAAAATCAGTAGTTAATATGGATACAACAAGTAAATTAAATAAATTACAGAGTATTAAATTATTTCTATGAGACAAATTCATAACATAATACGAAATAATATTGATTTAATATATATATAACAATATTTTTTAGATAAATTATGATATTTAATTCTGTTGTTTTTAATAAAGATAATAATTTACTTCTCTCAAATCATATATAAAAATCGATGGAATTATACCCTATATGGATGATAAAAAGAATTGCTAGGGTTGTTTCTATCAAAAAGTAAGTTTTTAGTAACAAAACACACACATTATAAGAAAATTTAATAGTCGCTTTAAACAGCAGTTCCCTAAGTCTTGCAAAGAAAATTATGAACCTTTTAAAATAAGCTTTGTAGAAGGAAATGGGAGAAATGTGATCTCATACAGAATTTCATTTCATTTTCCCAATCTCTTCTCTCTTTAAAATTAATCGGTCATAAAAGAAATTTTCTTTATGAAAGAACATTAGATTAATAGAAAATAGAGCATTTACATAACTCTTTCATTGTAAAATGATACTGCTCTTTATTAAAAAAATAATTAATCCCTTTATACACGTGAAAGAAAAACAGCATCAATAAATACAGGTGCGTTCTTATTGACAAAAAAACAAATATCATCATAGAATGCTCCTTTAATATCAAATACGTATTATAATTTATTATCGAGAATAGCTTTTATATTCTCCTTCATTTACACCTAATATATCCTTATGACCCTAATTAAAAAATTTGCAACAGTCGCTTCCGGAACTCTCATGAGCCGTCTTTTCGGCTTTATCCGTGAAATGCTCATGGCAGCGGCCCTTGGAACAGGTCCTGTATCCGATGCGTTTAACGCTGCTTTTCGTTTTCCCAACACTTTCCGTCGTTTTTTTGCTGAAGGAGCTTTTCAAGCAGCTTTTGTTCCTCTTTTTTCTAAAAAAATCACAAACAATGGAACAGAAAATGCATGCAAATTCGCAGAAGAAGTCTTCAGTGTTTTGTTTTCACTACTCTTACTTTTAACAATTGCTATAGAATTGAGTATGCCTTTTTTGGTCCGTACGCTGATTGCACCAGGTTTTACGGAAGATGCTACAAAATTTGACGCAACAATTCGTTTTACCGCTATTATGTTCCCCTATTTAGCCTGCATGTCCTTAGTAGCGATGATGGGGGAATGCTTAATGCACTCCAACACTATTTCGTTGCAGCCATTGCCCCTGTTTTTTTAAATATTATCTTGATATGTGTACTCGCCTACGCTTGGATTTATCAACTTGATGCTTGGCATATTGGATTAAATCTTTCCTGGGGTGTAACAGCAGCAGGCCTCCTCCAATTGACTCTACTAGCAATAGCTTTACGTAAAAGCGGAATGAAAATTTCCCTCTGCTTACCCCATTTTAGTCCCAATGTACGCCAATTATTAATTTTAGCCTTCCCCGCTGCCATAACAGGGGGGATTACACAAATAAATCTATTGATTAATACCAACATTGCTTCTAGCCAATCAGGTGCTGTCTCCTCTCTTGTTTACGCTGATCGTCTCTACCAATTACCACTTGGAGTAGTTGGAATTGCAGTTGCAACAGTTCTTCTCCCCGAACTAACAAAAGCCCTACGCAACAAAAAACATATAGACTCCAATGAATTGCAAAATCGCGCAATTGAGCTCTCTTTATTTTTAACCCTTCCCGCATCGGTTTCTTTTCTACTGATCTCTAATCCCATTATCAGTCTCCTCTTTGAACGAGGTCAATTTACCAGTGGATCAACAAGCAGTGTTGCTCAGTTGGTGCAGCTTTATGGAATCGGTCTCCCAGCTTTTGTGCTCATAAAGGTTTTTATTCCTAATTTTTTTGCCCGTGAAGATACAAAAACACCTATGATTTTCGCAGGTATTTGCGTTTTTATCAATATCAGCTTAGCCTTAATATTATTCTCACTCTTATCGGCACAAGGTATTGTTATCGCAGAAATCACAGCCGGCTGGGTTAATATTCTATTGCTTTGTAGCGTTCTTTTTAAACGAGGCTATTGGAAATATGATGCACAACTTATAAAGCGGATAATATCTCTTATGGTCGCTTCTATATTCATGGCTCTAACCTTGTATTATTCCCTTAACTTTTTCTCTGTGGCTTTATCATCACAAACCTCATTTTTCCTGCGTGCAAGCACCTTAGCAGGATTACTTTTTGTCGCAACATCTGTTTATTTTATTATTTGTCTTTTACTTGGAACCAATTATTTATCACTCTTACGTAAAAATTTGAAACAGCGCCTCTAATATTTCTCTTGTTTTCAGAAATATCCTTCGCCAAAACATATTAAGCACATGATATGATAAGAAAGGCCTTTTCTATGGACACCCTCACACCTCTTGTTTTTTCCGGTGTACAACCGAGTGGTCACCTGCACCTTGGCAATTATCTTGGAGCCATCAAACAGTGGGTCGATCTGCAAAAATCCTATAAGTGTCTCTATTGTGTTGTCGATATGCATGCTCTGACTACTAATCCAGATTCACTCAGTTTAGCAGAATCTACCCGTACGGTAACAGCAGCTTTTTTAGCAGCCGGTATTGACCCTCAAAAACAGATTATTTTTAATCAATCACGTGTTTTTCAACATACGGAATTAGCGTGGATCTTTAATTGCATTGCTCGCATTGGCTGGCTTCAACGGATGACTCAATTTAAAGATAAAGCAGGAAAAAACCGTGAACAAACATCACTTGGACTTTTTGCCTATCCAAGCTTGATGGCTGCTGATATTTTAGTCTATCGTGCGACACATGTTCCTGTAGGAGAAGATCAAACACAACATATTGAATTAACACGTGATATCGCACAAAAATTCAACAAAATTTATGCTGATCGTATTGCAAATTTAAATTTTGGTGTCTCGATGCAAAATGGTGAACAAGTTTTTTTTCCGATGCCAGAAGCACTTATCAGAAATACAGCTATGCGCATTATGTCTTTACGTGATGGCACAAAAAAAATGTCAAAATCAGATCCTTCTGATTTTTCGCGGATTAATTTGATCGATGATGCCGATCTTATTGTACAAAAAATACGCAAAGCAAAAACAGACTCTATTCCTCTTCCTGATACGTTAACCAATTTACAAAAACGTCCAGAGGTTAATAATTTATTGGGTATTTATGCTGCTTTTGCGGAAATCAGCAAAGAAAAAGCACTATTAGAGTTTTCAGGTAAACAATTTTCAATTTTTAAATCAGCTTTAGCTGATCTCATCGTTCATAAACTCACACCAATAACACAAGAGTTACGTCGTCTTTGTCAAGAAAAAACCTATATTGATTCTGTTCTATTTGATGGTGCACAACGTTCAAGTCTTTTAGCAGAAAAAAATATGAAAAAAATTCGTGAAATTGTCGGTTTTGTACACAATATATAAAATCGAAATGGTCAAACTTTAACCGTAAATATTAGAAATAAGATGACATGCTCTCTAAGCGAAAAAGTCAAGAAATAGATCACAAACGAAAAATTCTGGTTATCATTGATGAAACACCAGAATGTCGGCGTGCTGTTATTTTTGCTGCGCAACATGCTAAAAACACGAATGGTACCTTAATTTTGCTCTCTGTTATTGACAGCTCAGGATTTCAGCATTTTTTGGGTGTTGATAAAATTATGCGGACGGAATCAACAGCACATGCCTGTGTAATACTGGAAAAAATCGCTGATGACGTGCGTACTAATCAAGCTCTTGAAGCAGAAACAATTATGCGTGAAGGGAAAAAAATTGATGAAATTTTCAAACTGATTAATGAAGATCAGGATATCGCCCTCATTGTTTTAGCTGCAAGTTGTCATACAGAACGACCAGGACCGCTTATTCAATCCATCGCTCATCGGGGAAGTACTTTTCCTATCCCCGTTACCATTATCCCAAGTGACCTCCCTGAGGAAGAAATTGAAGTAGTTGCCTAAAACAATACTTTTTATGAATTTTTTCTAAAGTCTTAATAATGAAAGAATGATGTATGTTTATTCAAACTGAAAGCACACCAAACCCTACAACTCTCAAATTTTTACCAGGCTGTATTGTTCTTCCTCAAGGTGTCTTAGAGTTTCATAATCGCGAAGAAGCTGTTAAAAGTTCTCCCCTTGCTGCCAAATTATTTAATATTCCAAATGTAAAGAGTGTTTTTTTGGGGCGTGATTTTATTACTATAACAAAAAATGAAGGAGAGTGGCAGCATCTTAAACCAGCTATTTTAGGCACAATTATGGAACATTTTCTTTCCAATGATCCTGTTGTTACTACAAATGCGATCACACAAATGGAAGTCAATATGTCTGATAAAGAATTTTTTGATGAAAAAGATGCTGATATTGTCTTTGTCATCAAAGAGTTGCTTGAAACACGGGTACGACCAGCTGTAGCGAAGGATGGAGGTGATATTACCTTCTGCGGTTTTGAAAACGGGATTGTTTATCTCGACATGCGGGGTGCTTGTGCTGGATGTCCCTCTTCAACAGCAACACTTAAACATGGTATTGAAAATCTTTTACGGCATTTTATTCCAGAAGTGTTAGGTGTTGAAGCTATGCCACAAAAAGCCGCACTGTGAAAGGACATTTGATAAAAAAATACCCACTACGAATTGTGTAATTGGATAGAAAATGTCTTTAAAAATCAATATATTTTATTTTTCTCACATTTCAGAACAAGCATTTTTATGATATAATTTAATAAACTTTGTCTAAAAAACTTTGTCTTTTATTAATGAAGACTGTAAAAAATAAATAGTATGCAAGTATTTTATAAATAAAAAAATTCTAAGCTTAAAGACATTTCTTTCATACCTTATGAGCATACTGTGAATGGTAAATCTTCCTTTGGTTAGATAACGAAATCGTAAGTTATAAAATTAATAAGGAAACTGGAATTATTAGCAATAATAATTGTTATACATTTGATAACTCGGTTTATTTATTAGAATTTTTCAAATGAGTTATTACTCGTTAATTTAGAAACAACAAAAATCATCTATAATTTTTGCAAAAATTGGAAATTAAATAAAGAGGAATAACTCATGAAAAATATATTTCATAAAGTAAAATTTAAACTTTCTATATAACTTATCTTGTTTAGTTTATTGTGTATGATTTTAGCCCTATAAAGGGAGATTTTATCATGTAATTTTATATTATTTAGTTTTGATGCATCCTTTTACAATAGAAAAACATCTTTCATAGCTTAACAAATGAAACACCAAAAAGACCATCTGAAATCTATTCAGACTGATTTCAAACGCTCTCCTTCTAAAGATTTAAGTATGAGAATAAAAGTTGTTATTGTTTTGGTACTGTCGAAAATATGATAATAAATACCTGTATATCGTAAGACCTATATTTGAAGAACTTTATAGCTTCCTGCAATAGAAGCGTTATACCTCTAGCATACAATCACAGAACTCTATTAAGAACTTTTTCACCTATTTACAACACTATAGGATAATAAAGCGCCCAATGATGGATTCAACCAAAAGAGTGCCAAATATAGCAGATAAATAAAATAGTGAAAAGAAAAACACTTTCTTCGCCATAACAATGGTTTCATCATTTTTCTCAGCTTTCCATAAACAATAAGAAAAATAAACGAAAATAGTGCTTAAGATTGTTGAAAAGATACCATAGATAATACCTGCAAAATCTATAATATAAGGGCCAATAGCGCATATTGCCGTAATAATAGCGTAAATTAAAATCTGGTTTTTTGTGGATTGCTCTCCTCGTACATTAGGCATCATAGGAATACCTGCTGCATCATAATCAAAAGATGAGAACAAAGAAAGAGACCAAAAATGCGGTGGGGTCCACATAAAAATGATTAAAAATAAGAAGAAGCTTTCAAGACTCACTGTACCTGTTGCAGCTGCCCATCCAATCATTGGTGGAAAAGCCCCTGCTGCACCACCAATCACAATATTCTGAGATGTTATACGCTTTAACCAAATTGTATAAATAACAACATAAAAGAAAATTGTAAAAGAAAGAAAAAACGCTGTAAACCAATTAATGAAAATCCCCATAATCAAAACTGAAAATATAGAAAGGGCTAAACCAAAAATAAACGCTTTTCTACGGCTGATTTTACCAGTTGGAATAGGACGCTTTTGGGTACGTTTCATCACCGCATCAATATCAGCCTCATACCACATATTAAGGGTTCCCGCACCACCACCACCTAGAGCTACACACAAAATAGCTAAAAAACCATGTAATGGGCTCATAACAGTAGGTGATAACATTAATCCAACCAAAGCAGTAAACACAACAAGTAACATGACCCTTGGTTTCATTAATGTAACATAATTATAAACATCAGCTACTATTGAGATTAATTTACCATTTTTAGCCGGTAATTCTCTTGAAACAGACATTCCGTCACAGAACCTTTTATCTATGTTATCCAAAAACAAACATTGTCTAAAATATAGGAATAACCAATTAATATTACGGTGTTTTTAAGAACGTATAATACACTTAATCTTCCCCGCACCCAATACAGATTAGGAATGTTTGTAACAAAAACACATTTTTCCATATTGGATTCAAGAAATGTACTACAAAAAAATCTACTAAATATCACATAGCAACGCTAAGAAATTATACTTTCATCGAATACTATCCTTTTTAAATTTTTATTTCCACTCTGTGCATATAAATTCATATCTTCGAAAAAATTAACTTTGTATTATATTTAAAAAAATTCAAAATTTTACTTTTCATGAAAACCTATACACAATAATATAGTGGTGATTCGGATAGGGCTTTCTATGACACTTAATCAATTTTTCAAAAAAAACTTTTTTAGCATTCTTGTTTGCATATTCTGTAATGTTACTACCAATTACGTTATTGCACAAACATCCAATACGCAGAGTGTTCCTACCCCACAAACTTATGGCGCATGGACGAAAATTTGTTCTTTTCCACCAGGTACGCCGAATGTACAATGTGAAATTGTACAAGATGTTCGTGCGCAAAAGCGTCGTGATATTACTTTCCGTATAGTATTTTACAAATTACCTCAAAATAAAGAGGTCTTAATGCGCGTTTTTGTTCCTATTCGCGTTGAATTACAACCTGGAATTGTAATTAAAATTGACGATAAAGATTTGGGAAGAATGGAGTATCGTCGCTGCTTAGGGAATAATTGTGTTGCTGAAACGCTTCTTAAAGAGAATGTAGTAAAGCTCTTTTTAGAAGGTAAATTAGCGACTTACATTATCTTTACAACTCCCGAGCAAGGAATCGGAGGTGTGGTTGATCTCAATGGTCTTAATGACGCCTATGCAACTTTATAACAAATAACTTACCACTTTTGACCTAATAATATGTCGTTGTTTTTTATTTCCTAAATAATAAAGAAAAAATTCTAAGCTTTCAAAACTAATAAAATAGGAATAACTGCTATGCAATCGTTGATTGACCGTTTTGATATTTCCTCATCAAAAGTGCAATCATTTGTACAAGAAGCGCTTCACAAAGCTGATGATGGTGAGCTTTACCTTGAATATACAGAAAGCGAAGTTCTTTTATTTGATAATGGACAGCTTAAAAATGGCTCATTTCATCAGGATATAGGATTCGGTTTACGTGTTGTTTCCGGAGAAACCACTGGATATGCTCACTCTGGTGAACTATCTGCTACTGCACTTAAACGTGCTAGTGAAACAGCTAAAACTGCGACCTATAATAATCATGGAGGCCCTTATAGGGCAGCTCCTAAACCGACAAATAAAAAACTTTATAAATCAGAAAGTCCTCTTGTTTCTCCCTCATTTGAAAAAAAAAGTGCGCTTTTGCAAAAAATTGATTCATATTTACGCGAAAAAAATGACAAATTACATCAAGTGACTGTTGCTCTTTCCGGTTCATTACAGCATATTGAAATTTTACGAGCTGATGGACATTTTGTTCGTGATATTCGTCCCCTTGTACGCCTTTCTATATCAGTGGTTGTTGCCAATGGCAATCGGCGGGAAAATAGCTCCTATGGCTGTGGTGGACGACAAATGTTTAATCAATTCATTTGTGAAAAAAATTGGAAAAAAGCTGCTGATGAAGCTTTACGAATAGCCTTAATTAATCTAGAAGCAGAAGAAGCGCCAGCAGGAACATTTGATGTTGTATTAGCCAATGGATGGCCTGGTGTTATGCTTCATGAAGCTGTTGGCCATGGTTTGGAAGGAGACTTCAACCGTAAAAAAACATCTGCTTTTTCTGGACTTTTAGGCCAACAAGTTGCAGCAGAGGGTGTTACCATTGTCGATGATGGTACAATACCTGAATGCCGTGGTTCACTTACAGTGGATGATGAAGGAACTCCATCAAATCGTAATGTTTTGATTGAAGATGGAAAACTCGTTAATTATATGCAAGATAGATTAAATGCTCGGCTTATGGGAATGAATCCAACCGGGAATGGACGTCGTGCATCCTATGCACACGCACCAATACCGCGAATGACTAATACAATAATGCTGGGTGGAGATAAAACACCTGAAGAAATTTTATCCTCATTAAAAAACGGTATTTATGCTGTTTCGTTTGGTGGAGGACAAGTAGATATTACTTCTGGAAAATTTGTATTTGAGTGTACCGAAGCTTATCGAGTAGAAAATGGCAAAATCATAGCTCCAATCAGGGGTGCAACCCTTATTGGTAATGGACCAGATGCTATGAAACGTATTACAATGATTGGTAATGATAGCAAACTTGATAATGGTGTAGGAATGTGCGGAAAAGCAGGACAAAATGTTCCTGTTGGGGTTGGACAACCTCATTTGCGAATTAATAATATGACAATTGGTGGGACAGCAGTTTAGTTTGATAGAATCAATTGGATAAACCTAATCTGGAAATTTCTCAGTCTTATTCATAAAGAGCGTTTCTATTTTTTAACTAAAACTTCCAACTTCTTTTCGTTTTTCGTTTGCTTAAAGTTGTAACAATTTCAATGTGAGGTGACCATAAAAATTGATCAATCGGTACAACTTTTTCTATTGTATAACCGCCAGCAACGAGAATAGACAAATCACGAGCTAATGTAACAGGATTGCACGAAACAGCTACAACACGTGCTACCGTTGTCTTTGCCAACTCATTTACCTGTTCTTCTGCACCAAAACGTGGCGGATCAAAAACAATGCTATCAAAGCGTTCGAGCTCTTTTGCAGAAAGTGGACGAAGGAATAAGTCACGTTTTTCACAAATCACTGTTTTTAAACCGTTAGCAATACGTGCTGCTTGATCTAGATTAGTTAATGCTTTTCCATCATTTTCTATTGCATGAACATTCATCTTTTTAGCCATACGTAAAGTAAAAGTTCCTACTCCTGCAAATAAATCAGCAGCATTTTTTGCTTTTTTAAATGAGTTAAAATAATATCACCCATAATAGTTTCCGCTTCAAAAGTTGCTTGAAGAAAACAACCAATAGGAAATTTAACACAAACATCTCCAAAATAAATCACTGGTTTTTCTTGTTCAACTAAAACTTCACCTTCAACGGATAAACGCGTAATTTCACATGAAAGAGCTGCATTTATCATTTTCTGACAGTCAAATTCGTCTAGTACAACACAGCCGATTAACGCAACATCAAAACCGTTTTCAACTGCTATCACTGTCACATGAAAGCGTTTAGCGTTATTTCTTAAAAGAGCGCATATCATTCTGATATCATCTAGTTTAGATAAAATGTCTGAACGAGTAACCGTACATTCTTTAATATCTATAATATCATGAGATCGATAACGATTAAAACCAACAATATGACCTTTTTGAAACACAGATGCTGTTAAAGTAACTCGTCGACGGGTATAATTTCCACATTCAATTAATGGAGAAATAACAACATCAAGGCCATATCTTTTAAATACATTAACAACTAATTGTCGCTTCCAAAAGTGATAAGCATCAAAACGCTAATGCTGAAGCATGCATCCTCCACATGCCCCAAAATATTGACAAACAGCATCAATACGTTCTAGTGATTTTTTTTAAAGTAATAAGTGTACCATATTTTCCATTAAGAGTAACATTAATAATCTCTCTAGGCAAAGTAAAAGGTACAGAAATTGAACCATATGCTGTTTTGGCAATACCATGACCGTTCATGCCAATATGGTCAATTATAACATCATTTTTCACTTTTTTCTCCGAATAACAAATATTCTAAATTACCGTCACCACCTGTAATAGGTGAAAGAAGCAAACCTTTTGCTGTCCATCCTATTTGAGTATTCAGCCAATCAAAAAGTTCTTCAGCAGTTTTTTTTGCTATTAACGGATCTTTCAATATTCCCCCTTTACCAACACCCGCTCGACCAACTTCAAATTGAGGTTTTACCAATAAAACCGCTTGAGCGCTCTTTTTAGTTAAAGATAAAACAGATGGTAATGCAAGTTTAAGAGAAATAAAACTGACATCTGATACAATAAGATCAATCTCATGACTACCTAAATGTTCCTGTTTCAAATCCCTAACATTCAAACCCTCTAATAAGGTTACAGCACTATTGTCAGATAAACGAGCATCAAATTGATTGTAACCAACATCAAGAGCAATAACATGAGCAGCTCCTCGTTCTAAAAGAACTTGTGTAAACCCACCTGTCGATGCACCAACATCAATTGCAGTAATTTTATTTGTTATCACTGGAAACATATCAAGTGCATAAATAAGTTTCAATGCTGCACGAGATACATAATTTTGCGCAGAGTCAGAAACAGTAATTATTGCATCATCAGCAATCATTTTTCCAGCTTTAAAAATGATTTTTCCATCAACTTTAACTGTTTTCCGCGCAACTGCATCACGTGCCCGTGAACGAGTTGCAAAAAAATTTTTTTCAACTAAGAGGATATCGAGTCTTTTCGTGACTGTCATATTTACACTTGAGTTCCCGATATAGGCCGAAGTTTACGCCTTAAAGCACTAAAAACAACATTAATAATACCTGTCGCATCGAGTCCAATCTGTGAGAGAACCTTATTTGGCGAACCATGATTTAAATATTCATCAGGAAACTTTAGGGTACGAACTTTTAAACCATGCTCTAAGAGCCCCTCTTGTGCCAAAAACTGTAGTAAGTGCGCTCCAAATCCACCTACTGCTCCTTCTTCAATTGTCACTAAAACTTCATGCTCCCGTGCTAACCGACGCATCAAATCCTTATCCAAAGGCTTGGCAAACCGGACATCTGCAACAGTAGTAGACAATCCTTCTACCACTAATTCATCAGCTGCGACTAATACTTCAGATAATCGTGTTCCAAAACAAACCAGAGCAACCTTACTTCCTTCGCATAAAACTCGCCCTTTCCCAATTTCAAGCAATTCACCCCGCTGTGGCAAATCCATACCAATACCCTCACCCCGTGGATAACGAAAAGAAATAGGTCCCTGATCATAAGCTGCCGCTGTACGCACCATATGCATAAGTTCAATCTCATCAGAAGGTGCCATAACAACAAAATCAGGAAGAGTTGCCAAAAAAACAATATCAAAACTCCCTGCGTGCGTTGCACCATCTGCTCCAACAAAGCCTGCTCTATCAATGGCAAAACGTACCGGTAATTTTTGGAGAGATACATCATGGATAATCTGATCATAAGCACGCTGTAAAAAAGTAGAATAGATCGCAACAAAAGGTTTATATCCCTCACTGGCAATACCTGCAGCAAAAGTCACAGCATGCTGCTCAGCAATACCAACATCAAACATCCTTTTTGGAAATTTTTCGGCAAACAAGTCAAGTCCTGTTCCATTTGGCATTGCTGCCGTGATGGCAACAATTTTATTATCATGTGTAGCCTCCTCTATCAAAGCTTTAGAGAACACTTTAGTATAAGAAAGAGAGTTACTTTGTGCTTTAACTTGTTTACCTGTAATGACATCAAAACGATTAACACCATGATATTTATCAGATGACGCTTCTGCAGGTGCGTATCCTTTGCCTTTATGCGTTACTACATGTACTAAAACAGGACCATCAGGACATTCACGAACATTTTTTAAAACAGGTAACAAATGCCCAAAATTATGACCATCTATCGGTCCAACATAGTAAAATCCAAGTTCATCAAACAAGGTCCCTCCAACAAAAAAACTACGTGCAAATTCTTCTGAATAACGTGCTTTCTCCAAAAAGAATTTTGGTAATTTTTTGCTTAAAATCTTTACCCGTTCACGCAAACTGCGGTAAGATGGACGAGAAACTAATCGTGCAAGATGAGCACTCATAGCACCAGTAGGAGGTGCAATAGACATATCATTATCATTAAGGATAACAATCAAGCGTGCATCTAAAGCACCAGCATTATTCATTGCTTCATAAGCCATGCCTGCAGATATAGCACCATCACCAATAACAGAAATAATGTTGCGTCTTTCTTCAGCTTTCAATGCACTAACCATCGCCATACCAAGACCAGCTGAAATTGAAGTGGAAGAATGACCAGCACCAAATGGATCATACACACTTTCTGAACGCTTTGTAAAACCTGATAGACCACCCTCTTGACGCAATGTGCGAATTTTATCTCTGCGACCAGTCAAAATTTTATGGGGATAGGTTTGATGACCAACATCCCAAATAATCCTATCATCGGGTGTATTAAAAACATAATGTAGTGCAATAGTGAGTTCAACAACACCGAGCCCCGCCCCAAGATGACCACCCGTTACAGAAACCGCATCAATTGTTTCGACGCGCAATTCATGAGCTAACTGTATCAAATTAGACTCAGGTAACGCCCGCAAATCCTGAGGCAAATGAATTAGATCAAGCAATGGCGTTAATGGGCGAGACAAAAAAAACTCCTTATATTATTAGAGCAATAAATTATGTTATCTTGTTCTTCCAATACATTTTTAGAATCCATACCTTAATAGGTTTTTTAATTGCTGGTTTTTTATAAAAATTGCTCTGTATGAACAGAATACAAAAAATAAATAATGATGTAGATATCATGATGTATGCTAATATTCAATAAAGTGTAAATAGCTCTCATCATTATAATAGTCTATACACTGCACAATCATAATAATGTTTTTATCAATTACTTAGTTATAAAGAAAAAAGAATAATATTAATAAAAAAACGGGTGATAATTATACTGATATGATAATTATACTGATATAATGACAATTAATAAGTATATGCTTTGAAGATTTATATAAATCCTTTTGACTTATTTTATATTAAGAAATGAGATTAATGAAATTTGTTTCACATATGTTTTTTTGTACTTCCTACGCTCAATAAAACAAAAAAAATCACTTATATCATTCAGGATCCAATGGTTCTACACCTGATGGCTTGCCATCATCTGAAAATTGAATTTTTTCAACCTTAGCTTCAGCTACTTTTAGTAATCTATCGCAATGATTTTTAAGAGCTTCACCACGTGAATAAATATCAATCGATTGTTCTAAAGGAACATCTCCACGTTCTAGATTTTCGACAATTGCTTCAAGCTGCTTAAGTGCTTCCTCAAAACTCAACGTAGCAATATCTCCTTTGTTTTCTTCTTGTTTCATGTAATCCTCATAATATGTCTATATCTGTTCTAGATATGCGAATTCCAAAACCTTCTAAACCAACATAATGACGTTCTTTAGAAGCATAGACAATAACAGAACTAATCCCTAAATGTCTCAAAATTTGTGCTCCTAAACCAATTTGGCGCCACTCTTTTTCACGCTCAATTGCCTGCATATGATTTTCTAAATCTCTGGTTGTTACTTCCTGATCATTAACAGCTGATTGACAACCAATA
Source organism: Bartonella sp. JB63 (assembly GCF_002022665.1). Classification (NCBI taxonomy): domain Bacteria; kingdom Pseudomonadati; phylum Pseudomonadota; class Alphaproteobacteria; order Hyphomicrobiales; family Bartonellaceae; genus Bartonella; species Bartonella sp. JB63. The sequence continues at coordinate 316,323 of NZ_CP019788.1, read as the reverse complement.
CCAACAGGACCCCCTCGCAGATAAACAAATACACCGCGTTTTTCTTCTTCTACCATACGACGCATAATAGCTTCAATATTTGATGCTTGACCAAAAACATCATTCAAAATGTTTTCACGGTGCAAACGTACCGGAATATCCTCACCATCACGAATATCACCAAAAACAATCGCAACATGCTGAACCGTTTCCCAAGGAAGTTGATAACTCTGAACCATAGCCGACCCTACAGATGTTTCAATTTGTATTTCCCCGACATGTTTTATTAGCGTCTCTTTACGCCGACGATAAGTAATAAGATCAGCAACTGTTATGGTATGCAACTGATAATCCTGTGCAAATTTTATAACTTCGTCTCCATGTTTGACACTCCCATCATCATTGACTAATTCACCAATAACACCAACCGGTGGCAAACCAGCTAATTTACATAAATCAACTGCAGCCTCAGTATGTCCTGACCGCATCAAAACACCACCTTCATGTGCAATTAAAGGAAAAATATGTCCCGGACGCACAAAATCATTAGCATTAGCATTTGGATTAGCAAGATTACGCACTGCTAATGTACGGTCATGCGCTGAAATCCCTGTTGTTATTCCATATTTAAAATCAACAGTAACAGTAAAATTGGTACAGTGCATTGAATCATTATCTGATACCATAGGAGTTAAATTTAATCGTTGCGCTTCCTCCTTTGTTAAGGGTGCACAAACAATACCCGATGTATAGCGCATGATAAATGCCATTTTTTCTTCTGTACAATGGATAGCAGCAACAATTAAATCACCTTCATTTTCACGATCATTGTCATCCATAACCACAACAATTTCACCGCGTTCAAAAGCCTGAATAGCAGAAACAACCTTTTTTTGATTATAAACCATCGCTTTTCCTTCCTATACAACTGACTTGACCGCAATGCCTCAGATAATGATCAACAATAACACAAGCAACCATTGCTTCACCAACAGGAACAACAAATCTAATACATAGACCATGACGCTCCTTTGTTATAACATCCATATTGTTGTCATCAACATCAATTGAACGACAGGAGGCTACAATCGACGATGTGGGTTAACTGCAAAAAGAACAAAAATTAGCTGCCCATTTGATATTCGGCCTATAATGCCTCCAGCATAATTGGATAAAAACAGTGTTTTTCCATCACTTCCAACTTGTATTTCATCTACATTTTCTTCACCTTTCAAACGGGCAGCGACAAAACCATCACTAATTTTCCACCCTTAACAGCATCAATTGACATTAAAAATGATGCAATATCTTGATTAAGTTTTTCATAAATAAGTGCTCCTAAACTTGCTGGACATTTTCTACAATAATCTCAACAACAGCACCGGTGGACGATCCATCTATAAGTAATTTACCGATATCTCAGGGAAAACATACACTGCCTCAGCACCAGGTGTAAAAAAAGGATTATTATCAACCTCTAAATAATCCCATCGACTATGATTCATATGATAAGAGCCAAACTTGATATCATCTCACAAAGGCTATTATTGATCGTTTCAAATTTAGCCAAATTGTTGCTGACAAAATAAAATTTATTAAGAAAATCTTACTCTTTAACAACAGAAATATCTGGTGCATCAACAGCCTTCATGCCTATAATATGATATCCTGAATCCACATGGTGCACCTCTCCCGTAACAGAACGAGATAAATCCGAAAGAAAGTATAGTGCGGAATCACCAACTTCTTCTATTGTCACCGTACGACGTAAAGGAGCATTATACTCATTCCATTTAAGAATATAACGAAATTCACCAATACCAGAAGCAGCCAATGTTTTTATAGGCCCTGCTGACAAGGCATTAACACGAATATTCTTCGGTCCTAAATCTGTAGCTAAATACCTCACACTAGCCTCAAGAGCAGCCTTAGCAACCCCCATCACATTATAGTTAGGAACAACCTTCTCAGCACCATAATAACTCAGCGTTAAAATCGAACCACCATCTGGCATCAATTTTTCTGCACGCTGTGTAAGAGCTGTCAAAGAATAAACAGAAATATTCATTGTCATCATAAAATTTGATTCGCTGACATCAATATAACGACCACTTAATTCATCTTTGTCAGAAAAACCAATAGCATGAACTAAAAAATCAAGCTTACCCCATCTTCTCTCTATTTCACTAAAGACTGAATCAATAGATGCACTATCAGATACATCGCAATGACCATAAACAAGCCCTCTCACTTCTTTGGCCAAAGGCTCAACACGCTTCTTCAGTGCCTCACCCTGATAGGTAAAAGCAAGCTCTGCACCTGCAGAACTAGCCGCCTTAGCTATCCCCCAAGCAATAGATCGATTATTGGCCAACCCTAAAATTAGACCACGCTTACCGCATAATAAATTATTACTATCAGCCATTAGCATTGCCTCATCGCAACTAGAAATTAATATTATTTACTCGCCTATGGCACAGGTGAAATTTTTCTTCAAGCAGTTGGTTAAAAATCAAATTAAAACTATAACCCTTTACCATAAGAAATTTAATTTTTCTACATTTGAAAAAACTTTTCTAATGCAGGATCTTTTTCTGGTAACATGATACGAACATGCACATAAAGATCATCTCTCTCTCCGTTTTTTAAATGAAGTCCTTTTCCTTTTAACCGTAAAACACGATCAGAGCTTGACCATGCGGGAATTGTTACAACGATACGCCCTTCCAATGTCTGAATTTCTTCTTTTGCTCCCAAAACAGCATGTTTAAGAGGAACTGGCAAATCAAGATGAAGTGCCCTTCCTTCAACTCGTAAACGAGGATGTTTCTGAATGTGAACAGTTACTAACGCATCTCCTGATTGCCCATATGGTACTTTTTCTCCCTGCCCTTTTAAACGAATAGTTTGCCCGTCCTCAATATAAATTGGTAGTTTAATTTTTAATTTTTTTCCATTAGGAAAAATTGTTTCCACCTTTTCTGCACCCACCACCTGCTCTAAGGTTACTGAAAGACTGGCACAAATATGTGCTCCCTGTTGAGGTTGATTATATTGTGCAGAATTCGAAAAATTTCTCCCTCTTCCAAATAAATCACGAAAAATATCGCTTGCATCAAAATCTACACCACTTGAAGAACTAAAATCAAACCCTCTCGCGCCTCTCGAAAAAGGATTATGTGCATCTCTAAAATGTCCTCCAGCACCATAAGCTTGATGAATCGGCTTCCCTTCTGCATCAATTTCACCGCGATCAAATTGTATCTTTTTATCTTTATCTCCTATAATTTCATAGGCTTGATTCACTTCAGCAAATTTTTCTTTAGCCTTCGCATCACCCATATTATGATCTGGATGATATTTCTTCGCTAATTTTCTGAATGCAGATTTAATCTCTTGCGGTCTTGCAGTGCGCTCCACACCTAGAACCGTATATGGATCACGCATATTGTCCTCTTTCCAGCTTTGTCATTTTTTAATATCAACCGGTATATTTTACTATCTTTATTCCTGACTTAATCTATCTAAAGTAATTTTACTTTATCTATATGTTTATAAAGAAATGAAAATACCATATGAAATAAATATTTTTATATCCAAGGATATGTATTAAAGCCCATACTAAAATTAGCATCAGCGAAAAATCATGATAAAAACATTTAATATTATTAATTTATTCAAAATAAAAAAGAACAACCTTTTGCCATCTGATAGAAAAACGAATCAGAAAATCTTTCATTCACGCTAATTGATACAAACCCATTATGAACAACACAACACAAACAAATGATAATTTTGTTCCAATACAAGAACCCTTCGTACTTTTTACACGCTGGCTTGAAGAAGCAACAATAAGCGAAATCAACGACCCCAATGCTATGGCGTTAGCAACAGTAGATTTAACAGGCTTACCTAATGTTCGTATAGTTCTTCTGAAAGATTTTAGTCCCAAAGGATTTATTTTCTATACAAACTACGAAAGTTGCAAAGGACAAGAAATTTTAGCATCAATGAAAGCATCATTAGGCTTTCACTGGAAATCACTTCGTCGTCAGGTTAGAATCAGAGGAAACGTTGAAAAAATCAGTCCTAAAGAAGCAGATGCATATTTTCAATCACGTCCACGTGGAAGTCAAATTGGAGCATGGGCATCTAAACAATCTCAAATATTAGAAAACCGTTTTGTTCTTGAAAAAGCAGTCACTGAATATACTGCGCGCTATGCTGTAGGAAACATTCCACGCCCACCTTACTGGTCTGGATTTTGTATCAACCCTTTTTCTATTGAATTCTGGTGCGATCGCCCATTTCGTTTACATGATCGCCTACTCTTTACACGAGATTCTATTCAGCAAAACAATTGGAAAAAGCAAAAACTCTATCCCTGATTTTCAAGTCATTAAAGTAATATATTTTCGTTCATTATAATGAATTTTCGTTTCAATAACATTAACATTATATAATACATATTGCCATAATGTTAGGAAATCAAAGAGTATAATGTCATCGAAATTCCTCCACATATCAAACCGGCAAAGATCAAAAAACCAACAAACGAATTAGACTTGAAAAGCTGTAAACATTGTGAACTGTTGTCGATATCAATAACTTTAATTTGTATAAACATATGGATAGCTGCAATAAAAATCCCTAAAAAACTAAGAATAGGGACTTGTGCTAAATAAAATGCCAAGCTGGTTAATATCACAAAACCACTATATAAAAGTATCAATGCATATTTAGTTCTTTTGCCAAAGAGAAGTGCTGTAGAACGAACACCAACAATCACATCATCCTCTTTATCTTGATGAGCATAAATTGTATCATATCCTATCGTCCATAGAACTGAACCTACATAAAGCGTTATTGGCGCCCAACTTAAACTCTCATGCACAGCAGCCCATCCCATTAATGCTCCCCAATTAAATGCAATCCCTAAAAAGAATTGCGGCCAATTTGTGATACGTTTCATAAAAGGATAAATTGCAACCGCTACTAATGATGAAAGACCTAAAAAAAAGGCAAATATATTAAATTGCAATAAAACACCTAAACCTATAACACATTGTATTAATATAAAAACTTTTGCTTGAAACCGACTTACTTGACCCGTAGGTAATGGACGAGAACGTGTTCGTTCTATTTGAGAATCAATTTCTTGATCAACAAGGTCATTCCATGTACAGCCAGCACCCCGCATAGCTATAGAGCCTAGAAAAAATAAAAAAAGATACCAAATCCAATTAATGAAAATCGATGAAAGAGATAATTGTGACATTTCACAAGAAAAAATAGCCATCGTTGTTGACCAAAAACAAGGCCACATCAATAATTTCCATCCAATAGGCCTATCCCACCGTGCTAATTGGGCATATAACCATAAAGAACAAGGAAGTAAATCATAAACCCACTGTTTTGGAGTTGCATCCATAACTCGTCCCGGCCTCTTACAGGATTGAATATGCAAAATATCTTTACTTTTTTTCATTAAATGATTTTACTCTTATTACTTATGATAGAAAAATTATCGTTTTTATGACAGATAATCAATTTAACCATCTTTTATGATAGGAGCAAGTAATGAACGTTCTTCTTATAGGCTCAGGCGGACGAGAACATGCTTTAGCGTGGAAAATAGCAACATCACCACTGCTAACGAAATTATATTGTACTCCTGGGAATCCTGCAACAATGGAATTTGGTGAAAATATTGATTTGGATATTGATAACCATTGTAATGTCATTAATTTTTGTAAAAAATACGCTATTGATCTTGTAGTTGTTGGTCCAGAAGCTCCATTAGTGGCGGGAATAACAGATGCTCTTAATGCTGCTCATATCTGTGTATTCGGACCGAATCAAAAAGCTACTCAGCTAGAAAGTTCAAAAGGTTTTACAAAAGACTTGTGTTATAGAAATAATATTCCTACAGCTCCCTATAAACGATTTGATAATGCTCTGAAAGCTAAATCTTATGTTCAGCAACAAGGTATTCCTATTGTTATTAAAGCTGATGGCTTAGCCGCGGGGAAAGGTGTTATGGTTGCTATGACAATGGAAGAAGCATTTGATGCAATTGATGCCTGTTTTGAAGGTATATTTGGCGATGCAGGCAAAGAAGTTGTTGTCGAAGCGTTTCTAGAAGGAGAAGAAGCAAGTTTTTTTTGCCTTTGTGATGGTAAAATAGCTATCCCCTTTGGATCTGCACAAGATCATAAACGTATTGGTGATGGTGACACGGGTGTCAACACAGGTGGCATGGGTGCCTATTCACCGGCTCCTATAATGACAGAAGAAATGGTTAACCGTACCCTTAACGAAATTGTTACACCAGCTCTACGAGGTATGGCTAAAATGAATATATTCTTTAAAGGTATTCTCTTCGTTGGATTGATGATAACACAAAAAGGTCCCCAATTAATTGAATTTAATGTGCGATTTGGTGATCCTGAATGTCAAGTTTTAATGATGCGTTTAAAAGACGATATTCTCCCGCTTTTTCTTTCAGCTGCTCAAGGAAATCTTGAAAAGAAGAAGCTTGAATGGTCTGAAGAAACTGCTTTAACAGTTGTTATGGCTGCTAATGGCTATCCTATTTCTCCTCAAAAAGGTAGTGTGATTCGCAATATTGATAAAGTAAATTCTCTCCCTAATATAAAAGTTTTTCAAGCTGGTACAGCCTTACGCAATGAAGAATTAATTGCTAATAGCGGACGTGTTTTAAATATAACAGCGACAGGAGAAACCGTAAAACTCGCTCAAAAACGTGCTTATGAAGCAGTCGACTATATTGATTGGCCACAAGGTTTTGTGCGCCGTGATATTGGATGGCGTGCTATCATGCGGGAAAATTAGATTTTTTGAGTCTTTGTTTTAGGACTCGTAACTTCACGTGATAGAATAGTGCGTAAGTCAGCTAACTGTTCCTTAGTCATAATAGCTTTAGGAAGAATATTGAATTTTTCCTCTGAAATGTAAAGTGCTATAAAATTTGGGTACTCACACCAATCATAAAACAGACGGAAAGAATAAGTACCCTGTATATAAGAATTTCGAATCGCAATCGCATGATCATCCCATTGCCATATTTGTTTAAGGCCTATTTGTTGATTATTTTTCACCAATCGATGGGCTTTATGCGTCACTAAAACATAATAATTCAATGCCCAAATAACACAAATAATTGCAGCATAAATGCAAGCCGTTTTAATAAAAGATTTTCCCCAATAATGCGGCCAATTTTGGCCTTCAATCATGATAAGAAAAATACAATAAATAAAAATACAAATCAGCTATAATATTAATAAATGTAAAAATGTCTTCAATCTTCTGATATAACGACGGCAATGCATTTTTTGCGCTTCTATTACCTTCTCTTTATCAAGCTCGAAGACAAGCACACGCATTTTCATTTTTTCTGAATGCTTCAAATACGTAAAATTCTTTTCTATTTCTATTAGATAGGCATTTAATTATTATTGATAAAAAGAAAAAACACAAATTAAATCAATACAAATGATCGCAAAACATACAAAAATTAACATATAACTCACTGTAGCACGATCTGATTGTTAATCACCAAATGTAAACCTAATGAATTATTACAACGAAGTAAAAAACGTTTCTGTACAGAATCAGGTGATACCTTGTGAAAAAATTGATGTAGAACAGAACGGTCTTGAACCTTGATAATGTTATTATATTCATCAATCATAAGCATAGGAAGATTGTAAATCCGTGCCCATAATCGCCAATCCAGAAAAACATTATTTAATTTTCTAGAAACTAAAAGTGGAACACAAATCTCCTCATCTATGTGGAATAGCTCTAATGTTATGGCTTTCTTACCTGACAGAATGTCTACTATACGAGCTGCAATCCCTCTAAAATGGTGAGCTAAAATAAAACGTGATAAACTTGAAGAATCACTAAATTTAAAAAAAACACCACGCTCATTTAGCGAACAAACTATCTGATTACCGGTTTTTGATGTGAAATATGCCGTCACTTGTGGCAAATGGCACGGATCTAATCGAAATTCAAGCACCGATTTTGCCTGATTAAAGCATTGATTAGCCATATACACTGTTCCCAATTTTTTTCAATAACACATATAATTTAGTAATCTATCAGATTTTCTTCATTGAATTATTAATTAAAGTTATATAAAAAATTTAGTTTCTTTTTGGTTATTAAATTCTAAATAAGAATGTAAAAAATATTTATTCTTCTGGAATCATAACATCTTTCCAGGATTCATAATCCCTAAAGGATCAAACATTTTTTTAATCTTTTGCATAATTTCTAATGAAACAGGTGATTTAAAAATACGTAATTCTTCTCGTTTAAGTTGACCAATTCCATGTTCGGCAGAAAATGTACCTTGATATTGCATTGCTAAACAATGAATACGATGGGTTATTTTCGGCCGTAATTTTAAAAATGTTGCAGTATCCGCTCCAATTGGCTGCGTAATATTATAATGAAGATTTCCATCACCCACATGTCCAAAACAAACTATTCGTGCACCTTGAATCATTTCTTTAACAATAAGAGCAGACTCAGCAATAAAATCAGGAATGGAAGCAATAGGTAGAGCAATATCATGTTTAATAGATCCCCCTGCTAATTTCTGTGCAGATGATATACTTTCACGCAATTGCCAAAAAAAATTTTGCTGTTTTAATGATTGTGCAATAATTGCATCATTAATAATAAAATTCTTTAAAGCTATTTCTAAAATAACATGCAGTGCTGATAATGCATCATTGTCACTCTGTAATGATGACATATTAATCAACACATACCATTCATGCTCATGATCAAAAGGAGATCGGATACACATCTTATAATTTAAAGCCATTTGAAAACTAAGTTTTCCCATAAGCTCAAAGCCAGTCAACAATGTTCCCCCGTAGCATTGAGCAAGAGACAAAAGCTCTACAACTTTCGCTGGACTATCTAAACCTACAAGAGCAACTTCTTGCCCTTTTGGTTTTGGAAAAAGCTTCAAAACTGCTGCGGTAATAACCCCTAAAGTCCCTTCTGCACCAATAAAAAGGTCTTTCAGATTATAACCACTATTATCTTTCTTAACAAATCGCAAATCATCCAAAATACGTCCATCAGGTAAAACAACTTCTAAACCAAGACAAAGGTCACGCATATTACCATAAGCTAAAACCCCTGTTCCTCCTGCATTAGAAGATAAGTTTCCCCCTATCTGACAAGATTCTTCAGAAGCCAAAGAAAGAGGAAAAAAACGATTCATTTCATCAGCTTTTTTCTGTAATGTTTGTAAAACAACTCCAGCCTCTACTACAGCAACATTACCCTTAAGATCCAATGATCGAATCTTGTTCAAACGTTCCATAGATAAAATAACACTTTGACCACTATCATCCGGCTGCTGAGCACCTACAAGACCAGTATTTCCTCCTTGAGGAACAATCGGCGTACACGTTTGACTAGCCAAACGCATAATCAATGACACCTCTTTTGTAGAAGATGGCCGTAAAAGTAATGGTGTTTTTCCATTAAAAAGTCGACGATTTTCAAATAAATATGGTGTAATCAATACCTGATCTGTTATAGCATGCTCGGAACCGACAATTCTTCTAAAAGACTCAATCAAATCTTGCTCCATTTTTATTTCCCTTTTGGAGCTGCAGCACGTATTAAACGATCATTAATAGCTTCCCCTAATCCATAAAACGGGATAGGTTCCACTGCAATGCAGTTTACTTTAAGTGAATCCAATTGCTGAATATATTGAAATAAATGGAATGCAGCTTCTTCTAGTCGACCACTTTTACTAAGATTTAAAACAGCAATAGCATTTTCAACACCTTCAATACGTTTAGGTCCAAATGCTAAAAGAGCTTCACCGCTTTCCACCTTTTTTACATTTAAACGCATAGAAGTATCAGGTGCATAATGTGATCTTAACATCCCTGGAGCTTCAATTACAGCTTGTTGATCTAAACGTTTTACAGACTTCTCTGCTACTTTTTCAATTTCTTCAATAATTAATCCTCCTGGACGCAATATATAGACATTTTCATCACAAATCTTAATAATCGTTGATTCAAGTCCTATTTTTGAATCCCCACCATCAATAATTAAGGGAACTGATGTTCCTAAAGATGTAAATACAGATGTAGCTGAAGTAGGACTCAATTTTCCTGATTGATTAGCACTAGGCGCAGCTAAAGGACGGCCAAAATGTCTAATAATTTCTGCAAAACCGCCTTTTGGAAAGCGAATAGCCAATGTATTAAGACCAGCAGTTGTTAAAGGATGAATATTATGGTGAGCCTTTAATGGCAAAACCATTGTTAAGGGCCCTGGCCAAAATGCTTCCATTAATCGACGTGAAAGCAAATCAATTTCCACGTAACGTTCTGCCATAACTATGTCACTTACATGAACAATAAGAGGATTAAATGGTGGACGTCCTTTTGTAGAAAAAATAGAAGCTACTGCCTTTCCATTTGTCGCATCACCAGCTAATCCATAAACAGTTTCTGTCGGCAGAGCTACTAATTTCCCCTGTTGAAGAATCGCAACTGCTTGATTTATTGCCTCACTATTAAGTGGTAGAATGACCATCAAATACTATCCTTATAGCGTTCTTTAAGAGGAGAAAAACTATAACGATGTAATCTTACAATAGGTCCATACTTATTGATAGCTGCACGATGTGCTACCGTCCCATAACCTACATGTTTCTCTAAACCATAATTTTGATAAACTTGTCCAGCGTATTGCATCATCCTGTCACGTATCACCTTAGCAATAATAGACGCCGCTGCAATTGAAACCGAAGACTGATCACCTTTAGTCAAAGCAATTGCAGGACAAGGCAAATTAGGAGGAACATCATGCCCATCAATCAACGCACAATGTGCTGAAATGGCAAGCCCTGTAACACAACGCTTCATTGCTTCCAAAGTCGCTTTTCTAATATTAGACTTATCAATCGTTCTAGCACAAAGACTAGCAACCGAAATTGCCAATGCATTTTGCAAAATTTCATAATAAAGCCTATTACGCTGTTGACTAGAGAGTTTCTTTGAATCATTCAGACCTTCAGGGATATGGTCTTTATCTAAAATAACTGCTGTCGCTACTACGGGGCCAGCTAAAGGTCCACGCCCAACTTCATCAACACCTGCTATATAAAAGAACCCTTTTTTTTGCAAATCCAATTCATATGAAAAATTTGGCTTACATGACACATTAAACATATCTGACAATCACGAATATGAAAAAAGCTTCATTTTCGCATCACTAGCCATTTTCTGCAAGTCCTATATTAAAATTCTATCATATTACATAACAGTTAAATAGTTTAACTTAATTTTTTATATAAACGCATTACTTATTTTCTCTGCACAGCAAAATAGTTTTACTTTCAAAAATAATTACTTCCATTTTCTTCACTCACCTTCTCTATATCTTCCCTATTGACTCTCCGAAAGAGTATACAAATAGATTTAAGTTTATCCTTAAATCTCAACAAAAATTACAAGCTAATTAATTTTTGATCGGATAATTTACACTTTGTTAAAAGCAATTATAGTTTCATAAATTTTGGTCGTTGCTATAGTTACTATAAATTCGATTTTCGTCAACTCGATCTTTCCCGAAAACCTCATTTATCATAAGTCCTCTAGTATTTTAAACAACCTTATCTTTTCCATAAAACCTTATGTAGATATAATTACGGCTTCATTATAAATGTAAATATTATTAGTAAGTAGTATAGTCAAAAGTACTGGCAGTTCTGTAAGCTTTGTTATCTCTATAAATCTAACAGGAGCGATTATGAAATCAGTTACCCTCATTCTCGAACACAGCTACAAACAAGTATCAACCTTGATATTAACCCACGAAGACTCCGGATACAGAACAAGATGCAACCTACTCTTTAGCTAAAGATCAAGGATACTCTGATAGTTTTATTCACCATTTCACGTGGTGGTGGAGGAAAAATTTCAACACGTTTAAGTGCCATCATAGCCAACCAATCGAGCTCCTGATTACCAGAAGAAATCATAATACGGCTCGCAAAAATGTCACCTTGTTCGCGTACTTTAAATTCTAACTGCACAACTCCCTGTACACTACTAATACGCTGTCCCACAATATAATTTTTTTGTTTTTCTAGTCGGGCTTGTACCTTTGCTAACCACTGTTTTGATAATGCACCATCAAACGCTGCTGTATTATTATCCTTACTCGCAGTAAATGAGTGTGTCTTTTTTATAATTTTCTTTGCTGCAACATTTAATGTTGATAATCGTTTCTGCATAAAAACTTCACGATTCATTTTTGATGGAGAAGATTTCTCTAAAGGTTTCAGCACTTTAAAATTACTTTTTTCTACGATAGATTGAGGCTTTTCGGCAATCTGATATTCTGCTGGATGAACTTTACTAAGCTCCGACTTTGATGTTTCTTCTTGCTTCAAAACACCAAACTCTAATATTTCAGAATTTGTATTGACATCAGGATGTATAATTTCTGGTGCAACAATCAGCATAACCATCGGTGTAAATACAATATCATTCATATGAGTACTTTTAAAATAAAGTTGCGCTCCTATTCCAATATGCAAAGCAAGAGCACCCCAAAAAGCACCTATCCAAAGAGCTGATATCCGCCAAATATTTGCACTCTTCATAATCTCATTGACCACCATTCTAAGCTAAACAACTGATGCCCAGATCTATTAAAACAGGCTGTCCTAAAAGCGTAACTTTTTTCTTGACGATTTTTATCATGTTTAATATGATTGCATCAATTATAAACATAATATTGTTTGACTTGTTTATTATGAGATTAGATTGTGTAATTAGTAAGGCAAATGTTTTTTATTTGAGAGTTTAAGTATTAGTTACAGAAGAGGTGTTTTAAGAAGAATTATGGTGATCTATGCGAATAAAACGAAATGTCTATAAAGGATATGTAATTTTATCTATCCTATCAGTTTGTATGCCTTCATTTGTTTTTGCAAAAAACAAGGATGAGGATTCTATAGCTAAGCTTAAACCAATTGTAATTGAAAAAAAAATAGAAAATCCTTTGAATAAAGCGACAGTTTTGACTGATCGTGAAACTATTCAAAATATTGATAAAAAACAAATAAATGATATTCGGGATATTAGTCATCTTAATCCATCTATAAACTATAGTACAGATAATAATAGCTTTGTAATTCGCGGTCTAAATGCTAATCGTGTTTTAACAACGATGGATGGTATTCCTCTTCCATGGCTTAATGATGGGGTACGTGGTATTAAAGGTGGAAGTTCCGCATTTGCTTTTAATGTGCTTTCTACAATTGATATTGTTCGTGGTTCAGATTCTAGTCTTCATGGTTCTGGTGCACTAGGCGGGGTTATTGCTTTACGTACTCTTAATCCTGAAGAACTCCTTACAAAAGAAAAAAATTGGGGTGCTCTTACAAAAGGGAGCTACAATTCTGTTGATAAAAGTTGGCACATAGATCAAGCTTTTGCTGTGCGTACGAGTCAGACCTTGTTGCTTTTTCAGGGTTCTCGTGCAGAAGGTCATCAACGTAAAAATATGGGTACAGTAGAGGGTTATGGAGATAAGCGCACACGAGAAAATCCTGCTGACTTTGATAAAAATAATTTGCTTTTTAAAGTTCATCAATATCTTAATGATAATCACCGGTTTGGCTTTACAGCAGAGCGTTTTGCCCACAACAAAGATACTCATTCATTAAATACTTCAACCAAAATATTTTTGCCAAAATCTGTTTACACTGAGAAACACACATATCGTAAACGTTTTTCCATTTTCTATGATTATAATGGCAATGGAGACGCTATTTTTGACGCATTTCATGGGCAATTGTATTGGCAAAAGCAATTAAATAATCACATCTTAAATGGATATCGTATACAAGCACCAAAAGGAGACTATTTAAGAGATAACTTTATAAGCAATACTGGTTATGGCTTTAACGCTCATAGTTTTAAAAAATTGGATATTGGTTCTGTAAGTCATAAGTTAAAGTTTGCTACAAGTGTTTTTGCTTCTAAATTTCATCAATATGCATCGGGTAAAGATAATTGTCATTTAAGAGGAAATGAACGTGCGTGTGTATTTCTAGGCACGAACAAATCGGACGCACCTGATACAAATAGCCATGGTTTTGGTTTGGCTTTCGAAAACGAATTTGGTTTTTCTAACAATAGTATTCGTATTATTCCTGGAATACGTTATGATTGGTATAAACATATCCCTCAAAAAACACCTGCTTTTGAAAAAGCATTAGGTTCCAGAATAATGCCTAAAGAAAATAGGAGCTCACATTTTTCTCCTAAAATGCGGATAGAATGGGATGCTAATAATCAAGTATTATTTTATACTCAATGGGCTCAAGCTTTTCGTGCGCCGAGTTTTTCAGAGCTTTATTTAACCTTTGTCAGACCTTCTTTTTATTATATGATTGGAGATCCTAATCTTAAACCAGAAACGAGTAATGGATATGATATTGGTGTGCAATACAAAAATATGCATTTTAGTAGTTTTTTCAGTGTTTTCACCAATGAATACAAGAACTTTATTGATGTCATAGATAAGGGGCCTTCACAAGAATTTATGTATGCGCGTAAACATTATATAAACCGTGCACATGTGCGTATTTCTGGTGTCGAAACAAAAACATATTTTACCTTGATGAATGGTTTTTACAGTAATGTTGCCCTTTCTTATGTACAAGGAAAAGATCTCGATAAAGATGAATATCTAGACTCAATTCCAGCTTTTAAAACAGTATTTGGATTAGGATATGAGAAAGAACTTTGGGGAACAAATGTTGTACTTACTTTAGCTGCTAAGCGTGATAAAGTGAAAGGAGATTATGATTACGTTAAAGTTCCAGGTTATGGTGTAGTTGATATATTGGGTTGGTGGAAACCTTTCGGTGAAAAAGGTCCAGTTATAAGAGCTGGTATTTATAACCTTTTAGATCAAAAGTACTGGAATGCAACTGATCTGCCTTCCCCTTCTCCTATACCTAAACGGCAACCACTACCACCAAAGGATTATTTCAGTCAGCCTGGTCGTAATTTTAAGATATCGTATGTGCAAAAATTTTAACTATTGCTGTCAAGTATTTAAACTATTGAGGAAATCTAATTGATAAGAGGATATGTTATTTCATTTTAATCCTTACTTGATTTTAATTCAAAAATTGGGAAAAGAATTGTAAATATTTTTAATTTATCAGTTTCAATTTTTTTTATTATTGATAGTGGCAATTTACTGGCAGGCTGAGTCATTGTTTACAATGGTTCAGCATAGTTTTTTTTAGGATAAAGTAAAATTGACTCTAAATAAAGTAAGGAAAATTTATGTCTTATACAGCTGAAATGATTATTAAACTGCGTGAAGAAAAAAAAGATATGCGTAATCGTGATTTTGCTAATTCAATTGGTATATCTGAAGCAGAATTCATCGCAGCTTATTGTACAATCGGTAAAGCAAAAAGACTAAAGGTTGATATTCCTACTCTTCTTGAAAATGCTTCTAAAGTTGAAACTGTTATGGCATTAACACGTAATGAATATGCCGTTCATGAAAAAACAGGATGTTTTGAAAAAATTGTTTTGAATAAACAGATACCTATGACATTTGGGGAAATTGATTTACGTATTTTCCCCAAAAAATGGGAATTTGGTTTTGAATATGAAATGATAGTTTTTGGAAAACCTACAAAAAGTCTACAATTTTTCGATCAATACGGTACTGCTATTTTTAAAGTCTATTCTAAAGACATGACAAATATGAAACAATGGGATGCACTTGTTGAAAAATTACTCCATGAAGATCAATCGTCTGCTCTCAACATTCTTTCTACTCCTGCACCTATACAATACGATACAACAAATTTGGATATTGAGAAATTTCGTAATCGTTGGAGAAAAATGACTGATGTTCATCAGCTCCATGAAATTACTTCGGAATTTAACATTGGTCGACATGATGCTGTAAAATACGCTGGAAACGAGTTTACTGATGAATTAAGTGCAGAAGCTATTGAAATTATGCTGAATAAAGCTGTTCAACAAGAAATACCAATTATGTGTTTTGTTGGTAATAAAGGCTGCATCCAAATTTTCAGTGGGCAAATTAAAAATATTAAACAAATGGGGCCCTGGCTCAATATTCTCGATGAAAAATTTCATTTACATATGCTTGTTTCTGGTGTTAACAAAGTATGGCATGTTCGCAAGCCTATAAACGAGGGTTACATTAGTTCTCTTGAAGTTTTTAGTCAAAATGGAGAAATGATTGTTCAATTCTTTGGCATGCGAAAAGAAGGTGAAAAAGAATGCGAAAATTGGCGTTCTCTATTAAATGATTTGCCTTTATGCCAAGAAATAAAAGTTACTTAAAAATAAGACTTAGATATGTTACCTGTTTTACATAAACTATCAAGCCTTTTTCTTTTGTGTTTTTTGTTCTTCTTAACTTGTTTTTTTAGACAAGTAATTGCTGAACCTATAACAAGTTTCCGTAAAAATGCGCGAATTGTTTCCATTGGTGGAGCTCTTACAGAAACTGTTTATGCATTAGGGGCTCAAGATCAACTTATAGCCCGTGACAGTACAAGTATCTATCCACAAGATGCACTTAAACTTCCTGAACTTGGATATATGCGTAACCTTTCACCTGAAGGTATTTTATCTCTTGCTCCAGAAGGTATATTACTTATTGAAGGAAGCGGTCCTCCTTCAACAATTGATGTTCTCAAAAAAACATCAATACCTATTATAATTATACCAGAAAACTTTTCTCGTGAAAGTGTCATAGAAAAAATTCGCCTCGTAGGTAAAGCTTTGCATCGAGAAGTTCAAGCAACTGAACTGATTGAAAAATTGAATCGAAACTTTATAAATAATGATACGCTTTTAAAAAAAATAACTAACCAAAAACGCGTTCTTTTTATTTTTTCAGTACAAAATGGAGGCGTTATGGTATCTGGAACAGATACTGCAGCTGACGCTATGATAAAACTTTCGGGAGGTATAAATGCCATTTCTGATTATAAAGGATACAAACTTTTAAATAATGAAGCATTATTAAAATCGAATCCTGATTTCATCTTGTTTGTAAATCAAAGTAGACATTCAACTAAAATTGATACAATTTTAGCTATACCAGCAATTCAAGCAACACCTGCAGCTAAAAATCATGCCATTAAACAAATAGATGCAATGTATTTTTTAGGTTTTGGTCCACGCACCGCAGATGCATCAAAAGAGCTTATTAATATGCTTTATGGCATAGAATAAAATGATTAAGAATTTATAGAAATGATTGAAAATATTTCTATAGCGCACATATTTGAAATAATAGAAAAGAAAAATCCATGAATCGAAGAAAAATTGCATTATTAAGTTTAATAGTAATCCTTATCTTCAGTATTTTTAGCGGTCTATTCAGTGGTGCATCAAATGCTTCTCTCATTAATCTCATTAATGTAATTCTTACACAAGATTTTTCAGTAAGTAGTAAGACATATGACTATCTTATACTTATTGATATAAGATTACCCCGTATTATCTTAAGTTCATTGGTTGGTGCAGCTCTTGCTGTTTCTGGCGTTCTTATGCAGGGCCTCTTTCGCAATCCTCTTGCAGATCCTGGAATCGTTGGTGTATCAGCAGGTGCGAGTCTCGGAGCTGTATTAATCATTGTTATTGGTATTTCCTTCCCACCTTTTTTTATTCCTTTTCTGGAATCTTACAAAATTGTTATAGGTGCGTTTCTTGGTGGTCTTTTATCAACAATGGTTCTCTATGTAATAGCGACACGAAACAGTTTTACCTCTATTGCAACGATGCTTCTTGCAGGTATTGCTCTCAGTGCTTTCAGTAGCGCTATTGTTGGAAGTCTAATTTTTACTGCTAATGATCAACAATTACGTGATATCACCTTTTGGAATCTTGGTTCTCTTTCGGGTGCTACATGGTTAAAAGTTGGTCTTATCTTACCTGTTGTTTGGATTGGTTTGCTTTTTTCTCCCTTTTTATCACGTGCGCTTAATGCACTGGCACTCGGAGAAGCTGTCGCTCAACATATTGGATTTCATATTCAACGAATTAAAAATATTGCTGTCTTACTTGTTGCTCTCATGTGTGGAGGAGCAGTTGCTGTCAGTGGTGGTATTGGTTTTATTGGTATTGTTGTTCCACATATTTTACGTCTGCTTATTGGTCCTGACCACCGCTATCTCATTCCCTGTTCTGCTCTCTTAGGAGCAGCATTACTGACTTTTTCTGACACCTTTGCGCGTTGTATTATTACCCCAGCAGAATTGCCCATTGGAATTGTCACAGCACTTTTTGGTGCGCCTTTTTTTCTTTGGATCCTTATATACCAACGAGGGATAAATTTTTCATGATTGAAGCAATTAATATCTGTATTCAACTTGGGAAAACGCATATTCTTAATCACGTTCATCTTCAAGCTAAAAGTGGTAACCTCACTATTATTATTGGCCCGAATGGATCTGGAAAAAGCACCTTTATAAAAGCACTTAGCGGAGAAATTCCTTATAATGGCACAATGACCCTGAATGGTTATGATATTAACCAAACACAAGCTGATAAAATGGCAATGATACGTGCAGTTCTACCACAATCAACGACACTAGCATTTCCATTTTTGGTTCATGAAGTGGTAAGACTTGGTCTTTCTATTAACCAAATTAACATCACAGAAGCTCAATTAAAAAGCCTCCCTCAAAAAGCTTTAAAACGTGTTGGTCTAGCAGACTATGGAAACCGATATTATCACCAATTATCCGGTGGTGAACAAGCTAGAGTTCAACTTGCTCGTGTACTTTGTCAAATATGGGATCCAGTTTATAACGGAGTCGCTCGTTGGCTAATATTAGATGAACCCATTGCCAACCTTGATTTACAACATCAGCTTATTGTCATGAATATTATAAAAAATTTTGCTCGTCGTGGTGGTGGTGTTCTTGCTGTTCTACACGACCTCAATCTTGCTGCTCATTATGCAGATAAAATAATATTATTAAAACAAGGAAAAATTTATTGTGAAGGAGATGCTTCCAATGTTTTAACAACAGAAAATCTGCGTGAAGCTTATCATTGCTCACTCAGGGTTTCTGAAGTACCTAAAAAAAACATCCCTTTCATACTACCACAAACAACACCTCATTTATAACACATATAATAAAAAAAACTTTTTTCTAAACTATTGATTTCAATATAGCTAATTCTTGTAGAGTCAATTTAGCATTTTACACTCAAACTTATTAGCTTATCATTTAGCTATGAAATTAACGGCACTTTCTTTAGTTCTTTTCTATACTAGAGCTTAAAAAAAATTAATAAGGGAAGTTGAGAACAAAATCCTATGTTCAGATCTTAATTACTTGTTTCTAATCTTAAGACAATAAAAATATACTATGTTTATAAAATAATTGGCGGAGAGGAAGAGATTCGAACTCTCGAGAGCCTTTTGAGCCCTACTCCCTTAGCAGGGGAGCGCCTTCGACCACTCGGCCACCTCTCCAACTAAGGTTCCATAAACAGTATCAATAAAAAATTCAAGATATTTTCGATTTTGTTCAAAAATATCTTAAATTTCAGTTCTAATTGACTAAATTAAAAAAAATAATAGGAAAATGTTGCTTTTTTAACACATAAACTTAAATAGTGTATAAATCACTTTTAACAAGATTATTTCATATTTGTATCTCCAAATAAAGATTTGTATAGTTAACATTATGTAATGTTGTGTTTAATTTCTTCGTATTTTTTAGTAAGCAGGCATATTATACACTATAGAATAACCCAACTGGAGATCATTTATGAATATTAAAACCTTCCTTTTAAGCTCTACATTAGCTCTTTCCGGAGTTTTTGGAGCTCAAGCAGCTTCAGCTATTACAGCAAAACCAGAACCTATAGAATACGTACGTGCTTGTGATGCATACGGCTCAGGATACTTCTATATTCCTGGAACAGAAACATGCATTCGCGTCTCTGGTAATGTCCGCGCTGATATTGCAGGTGGTGATAATATTAATGCAAAAACCGATGCTGATTTAGCAAATGGTCAAAAAACTTATCGCACAACTTCACGCTTAACCCTTATTTTCCAAGCTGCTTCTGAAACTGAATTAGGAACACTTCGTTCATACGCAGAAATTCGCTCACAATGGAGTAAAGGAAAGGATAGTTCTGGTGGGCAACTTCGTGCTGCTTATATTGAACTGGGTGGTTTTCGTGTAGGTCTTGATGACACAATCTTCAAGAGTTGGACCGGTGGTTATGGCAAAGTTATTAATGATGACAACATAGCACCAGCAGGTGATACACGTACTAATGTTATTTCTTATACTTTTAATGCTGATTCCGGTTTTTCTGCTATTATCGGAGTTGAATTGGGTAATGCTTCAGGCCCTTCTCTTAAAACAAGTGCTTCTGAGAAGATCGACTACTATTATATCGATAAAGATAGCAAAATTGTTCGTGTTGATGATACCGATCTTCCTAGTAAACAAACTAAAGACTACAACCCTAATATCTTGTTTGGTATGAAATTTATGCAAAAATGGGGTGGTGTTTCAACTGTTGTCGCTTATGATGCTTATTATAAAAAATGGGCTGGTAAAGCACGTGTAGATTTTAATGTTAATAATAATTTGAATCTTTGGGCAATGGGAGGTTATAAAAATAACTTAGATTACTATATAGTGGATACAGTAGGTATTAATAATGTATTGTCACGCCAGAATACAACTATCTATGCAAATTGGGGTGGTAAGTGGGCAGCTTGGATTGGTGGAACTTACAAAATCCATCCAAAAGCAAATTTAAATGCTCAAGTGTCTTATAGTGCTATAAAAACTTTCTCAACATCACTTAATGTTGCATACAAATTGGTTCCAGGATTTGTTATTACACCTGAAATAACTTATCTTTCTTGGAAAGATGACCGTACTTTCAAAAGTAAAGAAAATAATACAACAATCTATAGCAATGCATTGAATGGAAGAAGTGCTTTGCAAGGTATGATTCGTTTCCAACGTTCATTTTAATCTCTTTAAAATTGTGCTTGTAGAAACTGGTAGCCTGAAGCTACTAGTTTCTTTTGTATTGACAATATCTATCATGAACACAAAATATCTTATAATTCTAAATTCATTGATGTCTTCTATAAAAGAACGACTTCACTGCATATAATATTAAGTGTTCTACCAATAATTAGAGTTATATTTTTTGTATCAATAGATAGCTTATGAAATAAGAATATATTTTTTAATTATGTTATTTTTAATATTGTAGGTTAGTTATTTACAATATTTTCTTGATCTTATTCAAAATATATCTTTGCAATTGACAATATGAATATTTCAGCTGATCATAATTGCACAAATAAATGCTCTGACTGGAAGTGGAGTACATATACAGACATTACCAAAGATATTTTTTCTAAAAACAAAATTCTTGAACTTTGTCAGATGTGTACTGATACAAAAAATGATACTGTGCGTAATCTCTTATTAAAGAATCCCTGATTTATTGAGTTGAGCGCACCTCTGATAACCTTGCAAAGTGTTTTTTCACTATGAATCTATAAGGAGAAAATTTGTGCAAAAAAATACTCCATTAATTAATTTTTATCCCTTTCCTGCTTCACGTAAAATTTATCAACAGAGCCTTCTCTTTCCTAACGTGCGCGTACCATTACGTGAAATTTCGCTGACAGACAGTAGTCATGAAGAAACTTTAAAGGTTTATGATACTTCAGGTTCTTACACCGATGAAGATGCAACTATTGATATTACAAAAGGATTGCCTGCTATCAGTACACCTTGGCTATCTGAGCGTTCTGATATCGAATCTTATCCTGCTAGATTAATTAAACCCGCAGATAATGGTTTTGCTCATGATAAAAACCTTGCACCAACTTTTGAACAAATGCGCCCTGTTTTTCGCGCAAAAAATGGTAAAGCAGTCACACAAATAGCTTATGCACGTGCGGGTATTATTACAGCAGAAATGGAATATGTTGCTATACGTGAAAATGAAGGTTTAGTAGCAAAAGATCAACAAAAAATATCGGGTGAAACATTTGGCGCATCAATACCAGAAATCTATACTGCAGAATTTGTTCGTAATGAAATTGCCTGCGGACGTGCTATTATTCCTCAAAATATCAATCATCCAGAATGTGAACCAATGATTATTGGACGTAATTTTCGTGTTAAAATTAATGCTAATATTGGTAATTCAGCAGTTACTTCATCGATGGCAGAAGAAGTTGAAAAGATGGTTTGGGCTATTCGTTGGGGTGCAGATACAGTTATGGATCTTTCCACAGGTCGTAATATTCATAATATTCGTGAATGGATTATTCGAAACTCTCCTGTTCCCATTGGAACTGTCCCGATTTATCAGGCACTCGAAAAAGTGCATGGTATCGCCGAAAATTTAACATGGGATATTTTTCGTGACACCTTGATTGAACAAGCAGAACAGGGTGTTGATTACTTTACCATTCATGCAGGATTAAGATTACCATTTATCCCTCTAACTATTAACCGCATAACAGGTATTGTTTCACGAGGTGGTTCTATTATTGCTAAGTGGTGCCTTCATCACCATAAAGAAAATTTTCTGTATGAACATTTTGATGAAATTTGTGATATTGCACGCATGTATGATGTCTCTCTTTCATTAGGAGACGGATTGCGTCCAGGTTCTCTTGCGGACGCAAACGATGAAGCCCAATTTGCCGAACTTAAAACTTTGGGAGAACTAACAAAAATTGCATGGGCAAAAGATGTACAGATTATGATTGAAGGACCTGGTCATGTACCAATGCATAAAATTAAAGAAAATATGGAAAAACAACTAACCCTCTGCCATGAAGCACCCTTTTATACTTTGGGGCCTCTTACAACTGATATTGCTCCCGGATATGATCATATCACATCGGCGATTGGTGCTGCTATGATTGGTTGGTTTGGTACTGCCATGCTTTGCTATGTAACACCTAAAGAACACCTAGGATTACCAGATAAAAATGATGTAAAAACTGGTGTGATCACTTATAAAATTGCAGCTCATGCTGCTGATCTTGCGAAAGGCTTGCCTGGAGCACAATTACGCGATAATGCCCTTTCACGTGCACGATTTGATTTTCGATGGCGTGATCAATTTAATCTTTCTCTTGATCCGGATACAGCATGTGCTTTCCATGATCAAACAATGCCTAAAGATGCCCATAAATTGGTGCATTTTTGTTCTATGTGTGGACCAAAATTCTGCTCAATGCGTATTTCCCATGATATTCGTGATGCAGCAACAACAAGAAAAAATGAAGGCATGATTGCTATGGCTGAAAAATATCAAAAAAATGGTGATCTCTATATAGAAAATATTCCTTCTAGAAAAGAGGTAGCAAACAGTTGAAAAATATTCTTATCAAAGGTGCAGGCGTAGGTGGTTTAACAGTCGCCTTTATGCTACAACAAAAAGGTGTATCTGTTACTATATCTGCCCCTTTCCACTCTCCTATAGGAACTGCAAGCTGGTATGCAGGAGGCATGTTAGCACCTTACTGTGAAAAAGAAAGTTCCGAGCAAATCGTCGAGGATCTTGGTGTACAAGCTATGCAATGGTGGAGTGAAATACTTCCTGAAATTGTGACACAAAAAGGTACTTTGGTCGTTGCTCCCAACCGAGATATAGCAGAGCTCGAACGATTTTCAAAACGTACAAATAATTATAAAACCATAGACAATACAGAAATAGCATATCTTGAACCTGATCTTGCAGGACGTTTTAACCGTGCACTTTTTTACGAAGCTGAAGCACACCTTGATCCACGCAAAGCACTAGTCACTTTAAAAGAGATTCTTATAAAAAATGGCACTTGTTTTGTTGATATAGGAATATCCGAAGAGAATTTTAATATTATCATTGATGCAACAGGAACAGCATATTTAGGCAAAGATAAAAATATACGAGGAGTTCGCGGTGAAATGCTTTTAGTACGCAGCACAGATATTAAAATTTCTCGTCCGATTCGCCTCCTCCATCCACGTATTCCAATCTATGTGGTACCCAGACAAAATAATATCTTTATGATTGGAGCAACAATGATTGAAAGTGACTTTAGTGGTGCTATTTCGGCAAGATCAATGATGGAATTTCTTAATGCAGCTTATACTCTGCACCCTGCTTTTGCTGAAGCAGAGATTATTGAATCTGGCGTTGGTGTTCGTCCGTGCTATCCTAATAATTTGCCTTATGTTCACAAACATGACAATTATATCTCTATTAACGGCTTTTATAGACATGGTTTCCTTTTATCTCCAGCAATGGCAAAACAAGCAGTAAAATTAGCGTTGGAGTAAAACATGAAAATATCTGTCAATGGTGAAATAATTGAAACAAAAGTAATCTACCTCAATTTACTTCTTGATGAATTAGGTTATGAAAGCAATTGGCTAGCAACAGCTGTTAATGCTAAAGTTGTTTCTATTGATGAACGCAACCAATTTGTCTTGCATGAAGGAGATAGAATTGAAATTCTAAGCCCAATGCAAGGAGGTTAAAAACGATGTTGAATTTTTATGGACGCGAATTCTCTTCCCGCCTTTTATTAGGTACGGCTCAATATCCTTCACCAGAAGTCCTTCGTAAAGCTATTCATAAATCTGGTACGGAAATTATAACAGTTTCATTACGCCGAGAAACTGCAGGTGGAAAACAAAGCGGACAATTTTGGCAGTTTCTTAAAGAACTTGACATAACAGTGCTTCCCAATACTGCTGGTTGTTATACTGTTAAGGAAGCTGTAACAACAGCCCAATTAGCACGAGATCTTTTTAAAACGCCTTGGATTAAGCTTGAAGTTATTGGTAATCCGGATACATTACAGCCAAATATTTTTTCTTTAGTTGAAGCAGCGGAAGTTTTAAATAATGAAGGGTTTCAAATTTTTGCCTATACGACCGACGATCTTATTGTTGCTGAAAAACTCTTTGAAGTTGGTTGCCGTGTCATTATGCCTTGGTGTGCTCCTATTGGATCTGCCAAAGGTCCCCGTGATACTGATGGGTTGCGTTCTATTCGTGCTTATCTCCCTGATCTTACTCTTGTTATTGATGCTGGTATTGGACGTCCATCCCATGCTACCATTGCTATGGAACTTGGCTATGATGCAGTACTACTCAATACAGCTGTTGCTAAAGCAGGTGATCCTGTATTAATGGCTGAAGCATTTTCCAAAGCTATTACAGCAGGATATATGGGTTACAAAGCAGGATTACTCGAAGCACGCAATGTAGCAGTTCCTTCAACACCGGTTATTGGCAAAGCAATATTTTCATGAAAATTGACCCATTTTATCTTATTGTTGATAGTGCTGACTGGGTTGAACGTTTAGTTCCCTTTGGGGTGAAGTTAATACAATTACGCATGAAAGATAAAGATACGGAAACAATCATTCAACATATAAAACGAGCAAAAAATATATGTAATAAATTTAAAGCGCAATTAATTATTAATGATTATTGGAAAATAGCCATTGATGAAAAATGTGATTTTATTCACCTTGGACAAGAAGATTTAAAAAATACCGATATTTCAGCACTCCGTAAAAGTGGTATAAAATTTGGTCTTAGCACTCATAATGAACATGAACTCGATATCAGTCTATCTATTTCTCCTGAATATATTGCACTTGGTCCTATTTATCCGACAATCTTAAAAAAAATGAAATGGTCCCCACAAGGACTAGAAAAAATAAAACAATGGAGAAATCAAATTGGTTCTTTGCCTTTAGTAGGCATTGGTGGTTTAACACCGGAACGCGCAATTGATGTTTTAAAAGTTGGAGCAAATAGCGCTGCTGTTGTAACTGATATTATTTTAAATAAAAAACCCGAAGAACGTGTTCAACAGTGGATAAAGGTGACTCAAGCATGGCGTTAATGCCTTCTATACTTATCGTTGCAGGTACCGACCCAACAGGAGGAGCTGGTATTGTTCGGGATATAGAAACAGCAACACATCTTCAAACAAAAGCAAATTTAGCAATCACAGCTGTTAACGTGCAAGATAACAACCATGTTGCTGAAATTGTACCCATGAGTAGAGAAATTATTGCTGCACAAATGCGTGTTGCGCTCAAAAATAATTCAATACATGCAATCAAAATCGGTATGACAGGAACCCAAGAAATTATAGAAGGGATCTGCGATATCTTAAAAGACTATTATAATATTCCAACCGTTCTTGATCCTGTGCTTATTGCCTCATCAGGAGGTCAACTTACCACAGAAAAAATCATAGACATTATGCTCAATAAACTGCTTCCTCATATTGATCTTTTAACACCTAATATGGAAGAGCTCGCTCTTCTCAGCCAAAGCGATTTGGCTTCTAATCATGAAGAAGCAATCCAACAAGCACAAAAACTTCTTTCATTTGGTCCACGCCATATATTAATAAAAGGTGGACATACCGAAGGTAATTTTGCAACTGACAGCTTAATTGATAAAACTGAAGTTATAAATATTTCCTCTCCGCGTTTAAAAGGAACAATGCGTGGAACAGGCTGCATCCTTTCAAGTGCTATTGCTTCACATCTAGCATTAAAACAATCGATGATTGAAGCCATAAAAAATGCGAAAGCGTACACTTACACATTACTTATGAAGCATTGCCAAAAGGATTGTTAAAAATCTAATATCATTCGATTTTCTGAGAAAACACTGAACTTCTATTAGCAACAAACATATTATAAATCTTGAAGAATAATTCTTCTTGGTTTATTGATTTATGGATTAGCTAAAAGCAAAAAGTGAAATGTCAAAAAAAATAAAAGACTTAATCTCAAATGAAGATCTGCTCAACTTTTATAAAGAAAGTGGCGTTGATGCTGCGCTTACTGAGGTTCCTATTAATCGCTTCAATCAAGCTACTCCTTTAGAACTGAAATTAAACCAAGCATGCAATACCCTCTATCATAAACAAATATCACCAACCATAAAATCGCATACCTTTCCAACCTATAATCCTGATAAAATACAACCTGCGCTCCCAGCTGTAGAGATAGCAAAAAATGCCCAAACACTTGATGAGTTGAAATCTGCCCTTCTCTCTTTTAACGGCTGCTCATTAAAAATAACAGCTAAAAATACCTGTTTTTCAGATGGAACAGCAGGAAGTCCACTGATGCTTATAGGTGAAGCTCCAGGAAGAGAAGAAGATATACAAGGAATTCCATTTGTAGGAAAAGCAGGCATATTACTTAACAAAATACTAGCATCAATTGGTTTCACAAGACAAAATGTTTACATAGCAAATACTATTCCTTGGCGCCCACCAGGAAATCGCACGCCAACGCCACGTGAAGTTGCATTATGTCGTCCCTTTATTGAACGCCAAATTTTTCTAGCCAAGCCTCGTATTCTTATAGCACTAGGAGGCACTGCTGCACAATTTTTTACAGGGGTTCAGAGTGGAATTATTCGAATAAGAGGTAAATGGCTTACTTATGAAAATGAAGATCTTAAAATACCCGTTATGCCAACCTTTCATCCTGCTTATCTTTTACGAACGCCTAGTCAAAAAAAGCTTACATGGATAGACTTTTTAGAAGTGAAAAACCATTTAAATAATCTTTAGTCATTTTTTAGATTCCGCCTTTTCTTAAAAAATAAGCGGCATTTCAATAAATTTATACTTCCAAATACAGCAAGGAAAATAATTATGAAACAAGAAACAATTCCTGTTTATCGTTTAGAAGATTATCAACCAACACCCTATGCTATACCTAAAACACAACTTGATTTCTGTCTGAAACCAACAAAAACTGTTGTTAAAGCAATATTGTCTATTGAACCTCGTAAAAATACAAAAGAATTAACACCTCTCGTACTTTCTGGAGATGAGCTAACATTAATTTCTGTTACTATCAATGGCAAAGAATTAGCTAAAAATGCTTATAAAAGCACTTCTTCAAAATTAGAAATTACTGCTCCTCCCATAACTCCTTTCACATTACAAATAGTTACAGAATTGAATCCCGAAAATAATCGTCAACTTATGGGACTTTATCTTTCAAATGGTGTATATTGCACACAATGCGAAGCAGAAGGTTTTCGCCGCATTACTTATTTTTATGATCGCCCAGATATTCTTTCTACCTACTCAGTAAAAATTGAAGCAGACTCTCAAACGATCCCAATCTTGCTTTCTAATGGTAATCTCATTGAAATAGGAACCCTTGAAAATAAGCGGCATTTTGCTATTTGGGAGGACCCTTATCCAAAACCATCTTATCTCTTTGCTTTAGTCGGTGGAAATCTTGACCAACTTGAGGATCATTTTATCACTGCTTCTGGACGGCATATCAAACTTGGTATCTATGTGGAAAAAGGTAAAACCAAACAAGCAACTTATGCGATGAATGCCCTCAAACGTTCCATGCGTTGGGATGAACAATGTTTCGGACGTGAATATGATTTGGATGTTTTCAACATTGTTGCCGTCTCTGACTTCAATATGGGTGCGATGGAAAACAAAGGTCTCAACATCTTTAATGATAAATATATCCTTGCAGATCCTGAAACAGCAACTGATAAAGATTATAGAAACATTGAACGCATCATTGCGCATGAATATTTCCATAATTGGACTGGTAATCGTATTACCTGTCGCGATTGGTTTCAACTTTGTTTAAAAGAAGGATTAACTGTCTATCGTGATCAGGAATTTTCTGCGGATCAAAATATACACAGCCTGCAAAGGATTGAAAACATAAAAATGTTGAAAGCTACTCAATTTCCTGAAGATTCTGGTCCTCTATCTCATCCTGTGCGTCCTCGTCAATATAGTCAAATCAATAATTTTTATACTACAACTATCTATGAAAAAGGAGCAGAAATAGTGCGCATGGTGCATACTATCTTGGGCTCTAAACTCTTTCGTAAAGGTATGGATCTCTATTTTCGACGCCATGATGGACAAGCTTGTACTATTGAAGATTTTATCGCTTGTTTTGCTGAAGTATCAGATCAAGATTTCTCACAATTTATGTTATGGTACGAACAGGCAGGTACTCCCCATGTAGAAATTGATAGCCATTATAATGATGGTATTTTAACAATTTATGCAAAGCAACATATTCCACCAACACCACAACAAAGTAACAAGAAACCGATGTTTATCCCAATTGCCTTTGGTCTATTAGGACATGAGGGAAAATCACTTACCTATGAGGCTGATACAACTATTCAATCAGATGTTATGTTACTATCTAAGGAAACTCAAACCTTTCAATTAAAAGGACTGAGTGAAAAGCCTATTTTGTCACTCTTGCGAGATTTTTCTGCTCCTATTATTTTACAAACTCCACTTAATGAAAACGAGCTGATTTTTCTTGCTCAAAATGATAGCAATCAAATCAATCGTTGGCAGTCATTGAATACCCTTATAACACAAGCCCTTATTCGAGCAATTCAAGACAAAACACTCGAAAAAGCAACTATGCCCTCTAATTTATTAAAGCTGATTGAGACCATTATCAAAGATGAAAACTTAGAACCCGAATTTCGGGCATTTTGTTTAAATTTACCAAGCGAAAGTGAACTTGCACACGCAATCGGTAAAAATATAGATCCAGATCGAATCTACTATGTGCGTAATCAATTTTTAGCCTCTATTGCACATACCCATCAAGAACTTTTAACAGAATTCTATGTAAAAATGCAGGTAAAAGAACCCTATTCACCAAATGTTGAACAAACTGGGAAAAGAGCATTACGCAACATTATATTAGACTATCTCTCTATTGCCGAAGCTAATCCAAAGCGTGCTGCCACACAATATGCAGTGTCTAATAATATGACTGATCGCATTGCCAGCATGACAATCTTAGTACAACGCTTTAACAAAAGCGAACAAGCAAATGAGGTTTTAAATGATTTTGAAAACCGATATCGTCATGATCCTTTGATTATGGATAAATGGTTTTCAATTCAAGCAATGGTTGCAGGATCATCAACACTTGATTGTGTTCAAAAACTCACAAAACATCCGCTTTTTTCACAAGATAATCCTAATAGAGTACGTGCTTTAATTGGTGCCTTTGCCTCTGGTAATCAAACAGGTTTTAACAGAACTGATGGTGCATCCTATCATTTTCTTTGCCAAACCATTTTAGAAATTGACCCAAAAAATTCACAACTTGCTTCACGACTATTAACAATTATGCGCTCTTGGAGACAATTGGAACCTATTCGACAAAAAAAACTCGAATCTGCATTAAAAACAATTGCAGCAGCACCAAAATTATCAAGTGATGTGACAGATATCATCAATCGTACACTTGCTTAGAATAACAATACTTATAATCAAAACAATTATAATATCATTTAAAAATTAATTGACTGTCATTCTTCTAAAACTCTCATAACAATAACCCATAAATAGGTTATGTTAGCCTCCTTATGGGTCATATTAAAATTCTCTTAATTTTCACAATTTATATTCATAAGAATAAAATTATTCTTTTTTTTTAAAAAAAAGACTAGACAGAAGATTCTTGTTTTGATTCATTAGATTTATTGAATTATTATGAGTACCAAAACAGTTTTCTAGTTACATTATTCATGATTAAAGGATCCCAGAAATGGCTAAATTGGACGCGTATAACGCGGCCACAAGAATGCATTCTGATGCAAAACCAAGCGTTTCAAATCGCAAGATAGGGGTAGCAAGTATTTCTAGTTCAACTTATCAGAAACTCCTATTTATCGAACCTTGGTTGCGACGTTCTATTCCATTCGCTATTATTATAGCTCTAATTGTGATAGCAACAATACGCTTTGCATCACTTTATGATTGGCGCCATACAATCGACAAAAATGCGCGCTTCACACTTTCTCTTTTATCCTCCTATATTGTCAATAAAATCGACCGTGATTTACTGGTTTCTACTCAACAAAAAAAAGTAGCTGCTCTTTCTCCTAATCATTTACAAAATATTCTGATAAATTTTCATCATCACAACTCCATTAATATCAACCCTACTATAGCTATCATTGATCAAAACAGAAACGTCCTAGCTTCATCTAGTTCAGAAATAATTTTAGGAAAGCCTTTACAAAATTTTATTGCTGAAAATACCGATTTATGGTCTCCCTCCAAAAATACTGGAATTATACAAATTACAATAGGGAAAGAACCTGCTCTTGCTTCATTCGGCCAAATAGACAATGGTCAATACGGAGTATTTATTAGTGCAACAAAAAAACACATCTATATGGAATGGGAAAAAAAATTCTCATTAAATATAACTTTATTTATAGGAACAGCCAGTATTATTCTAGTTCTTCTCTATGCTTATTATAATCAAATCATACGAGCACGTAATACAGATCTGATTTCAGAAAAAATCCAAAATCGTACTGATATGGCAATGATGCGTGGACGTTGTGGGCTATGGGATTGGAATATGGCAAGTGGACGTGTTTATTGGTCACGAGCAATGTATGAAATGCTTGGCTATGCACCTCAAAATGCACTCTTATCAATTTCTCAAATTACTGCTATCATTGACCCAAAAGATGCTAATTTTTTTGAGCTTGCTCAAGAATTAATGAGTGGTGAAAAAAAACATATCGATATTAATGTGCCTATGCGTCACGCCGAAGGCTATTATGTATGGATGCGCATTCGTGGCGAAGTGACTGATGAAAAAGAGCCTCATTTGGTTGGTATTTCATTTGATATTAGTGAACAACGTCAATTTGCTGAACAAACTGCACAAGCCGATCTTCGTATCCGTGATGCGATTGAAAATATTTCTGAATCTTTTGTTTTGTGGGATTCAGAAGGGCGTCTGGTTATGTCTAACAGCAAATTTTGTGAGTATGTTTCTATCCCTAAACAGATGCTACAACC
The DNA here is from genome assembly GCF_002022665.1 of Bartonella sp. JB63. Classification (NCBI taxonomy): domain Bacteria; kingdom Pseudomonadati; phylum Pseudomonadota; class Alphaproteobacteria; order Hyphomicrobiales; family Bartonellaceae; genus Bartonella; species Bartonella sp. JB63. The sequence continues at coordinate 284,335 of NZ_CP019788.1, read as the reverse complement.
AGGAATCGAACGTGCAACTGTCGAAGCCATGTCACGTCCTGCTATCAGTGAATATCCACTCAAAGTAGATGAAGCTGGTAACTTAACTAGTATTCGCCAAACTGCAGATGGTTACTGGCTTAAAATTAATGAGCGACGCACACAAGATGGAGGACTTGTTTGTATTGGTACTGATATCTCTGAGCTTAAACAACAACAAGAAAAATTTGAAGACAGCGAAAGGCGTCTTTTTTCATTCATTCAAGAACTGAAACGTGCCCGAGGCAATGCTCAACAACGTGCTACAGAAGTCGAAAAACTTAATAAAAGCTTGCAAGAAGAAAAAGAGAGAGCCGAAAGTGCTAACAAAGCTAAATCAGAATTTTTAGCCAATATGTCCCATGAATTGCGCACCCCTCTTAATGCTATTCTTGGTTTTTCAGAAATCATGTTGCAATCTACTTTTGGCCCTCTCGGTTCACAACGCTACAAGGAATATATGCATGATATTCATAATTCAGGAACTCATCTTCTAACTCTTATCAATGATATCCTTGATATGTCAAAAATTGAAGCTGGAAGATTTACTCTTGACTGTAAAAATATCAACCTTGAGCCAATTATCAGTGAAACAATTCGTACACTAACACCACAAGCACAATTAAAAAAGATCTCTCTTACAACAAATATCGAACCTAAACTTCATGCTGATGTTGATTGTCGCGCTATAAAACAGATTTTTCTTAATCTCATCTCTAACGCTGTTAAATTTACACCTTCCGGTGGTAGTATTGATATCCGCGCTTTCCAGAAAAATAATAACTTTATTTTTAGTATTAAAGACACAGGTGTTGGTATTCCCAAAGAAGCAATTAAAAAACTTGGACAGCCTTTTGAACAAGTTGAAAATCAATTTACCAAAACCCATCCCGGCTCAGGTCTTGGATTAGCTATATCTCGTTCTTTATTAGAATTACATAAAGGAAAACTTGAAATCACTTCTAAAGAAGCAAAAGGCACAATCGTAACGATTACAATGCCAATTCAACAAAATTAAAAATTTTTAAATATTGTTCTCACGTTGTAGCAAAATTTGTTTGCGTTGAGTGCCCCAACGATAGCCAGAAATAGTACCATTTTTGCGTACTACACGGTGGCAAGGAATCATTAACGCTAATTGATTACTTGCGCATGCTTTAGCGACCGCACGGTAAGCTTTTGGCATACCGATCTTTTTCGCTAACTCTTCATAAGAAATTGTTTCTCCACATTGTACTTCACATAATACGGCCCAAATCTTTTTTTGAAAAGCTGTGCCATTTATATCTAATGACAAATTGTGATGTTTCACCAACTTAGGAGTTTCAACCATTGCTACGATACATGCTATTTCCTGATTTAACAAGCTGTCATCAAAATTGTGTTTTATATTGGTAAAGAACATCCTTAATTGCTGTAATAATTGTGCAGTCGTATCACCTAAAGCAATATAAAAAATACCCTTATAAGATTTCGCTACCAAAAGACTCCCTATAGATGTCTCTCTTGCCGTCACAACAACCGCGCCCTGCCTGCTTTTATTTTCACGCTCCTTCATTATATCTCGTAACATCGTTCAATCCAAAGAAATTCCCTAAAACTAAATCTGCGCTCATAAAAATAATCTTTATTTTAATGAACCGATCTTTTTCACATAAAAATCAGACATAGTCTAAAATATTCTAATCCTATAAATGAACCTTATAATAACCTATAATGAAAAATAAGCTGCTCTCCTTAGTAAGATGCTTCAAACCTCATCTCAGTTTATTGAATACAGATAGAATATAATAAACATTTTATGTAAAATACTAAACATACTTAGTATACTGAACATAAATCATCAAATATGTAAATGCTGTGATGGCATATAATATGGTAATATTAGCTTTTTCTATCTTGCCCTCTATAATAGATCGATTTTCTTTTGATGCAATTTGAACGCACATAACGCACACATTTAAAGCCTAAATTCAGCTTTTTTCGTGCCATGATAGAGATGAAGAGTTATTTAGAAATTTGCTTCAGCATTTAAAAACCAATCTCTATAATTTATGAAATACATAACATATCCATTGTAAAATATATAACTTATATTACATAGCTTACTTATCTTTTATATTGTATAAATTTTTATCACACGCGAAGTATTATTTTTCTTTTTTATAACTAAAATACACAATGCGCATATTGAAATTGAATATAGAGATAAATTGTAAGAATTGTTATTAACTTCTACCGTTAGTCAGTAAAGCAGAAAGAATAAATAGTATTATAATAATTCACGTTTTACTTTAAAATACATTAATTTTTTATAATTAAGAATTAATTTATAATTACTAAGAAATATTACATATAAATTTCCATTACTTTTGTAAAAATTGTGCGTACTAATTGTCCTATTTCTTCAATTAATTTTTCGACACGTGGCAAATCAGGCTCACCAATACTGCGCAACAAAAGATCACTTAGCCCAGGTGGCATATCATCAGGATTAAGGGAATCATTTAAGCAAAGACGTATAATTTGACTCAAATTCGTATAAAGATAATAAGCGTAATGTAAATCAGAAATAAATGATTTTTCTAGAAAATTTGACGGTAGACGAGAAAGAATATCAGCTGTAGTCATTCCAATTTGAAAATCAATAACATGAGTTATAAGAGCAAATTGAGCAATAAATTCAAGATCCATAATACCACCAGGTACAGTTTTCAAATCCCATCGATTCGCTGGTGGCTTTTCTTTTTCAATTAAAGCACGCATTTCACGTACTTCTTTTGCAACCCTCTTTTTATCACAAGGAAGTGCAATAATTGCGCGCACTTCATTTTCTATCTTTTGCAAAAAATCAGCATCTCCGGTTACACCCCTCGCACGGGTTAAAGCAAGATGTTCCCATATCCAAGCTTCCTGACGTTGATATTTTCTAAAAACCTGGAAGGGAACGGCAATAGGCCCCTTATTGCCCAATGGACGTAATCTCAAGTCAACAGTATAAAGAATTCCTTGATTTGTAGAAGCAGATAAAGCAGAAACAAAGCGCTGTGTTAAACGCGTATAATATTGAGAGACATGAAGTGGCTTTTTTCCATCAGATATTTCTATATCTTCGTCGTGCTCATAAAGTAAAATAAGGTCGACATCGGATCCTGCAGTTAACTCAAAGCTTCCAAGCTTACCCATACCCAATATGCCAATACGTCCCCCTTTAATATGGCCATAGTGGCGAAAAAACTCTTCTTGAACAGCAGTAAGTGTTTTTGCAATCATGAGATCAGCAAGTGCAGTAAAAGCAAAACCCGCTCTATCTCCTTTAATTGTACCATTCAAAAGCCGAATACCAATCAAAAAACGCTGTTCACCAGCAAAAATCCTCAGATGATCAAGAATTTCTTCATAAGTAGTTACACCTTCAAGAAAATATTTCAAACGATTTTCTAAGTAATTTTTCGTTGGCAATTCTGAAAAAATTGCTGGATCCAGCATCCCATCAAAAACGTGCGGTGTACGTGTAATAATCTCCGCAAGACGTGGTGCAGCACCCATAATACAAACCAACATATCTAAAAGTGGTGGATTAGATTGCAATAAACTAAAAAGCTGTATCCCCGAAGGCAAACCTTGCAAAAAACTATCAAAACGCAACATTGCCTCGTCTGCTCTTTTGGTAGCACCAAAAGCTTTTAAAAGTGCTGGTGTAAGCTCTGTTAATCTTTCACGGGCTTCAGCAGATTGAGTAGCCCTATAACGTCCACAATGCAACGTCCGCATAATACGACAAATATCACTTGCCCTTTCAAATCCTAAACGACTTAATGTAATAAGTGTTTCTGGATCATCTTCTTCGCCTGTAAAAACTAAGTTGCCAATTTCCAAGCCAAGTTCTCGCTCATGTTCAAACAGTGCAGCATAATGTTCTTCAACTGTTAGAAGTGTTTCCAATAAATCGCGAATAAAACAACTACTTTCCTGATATCCCATCAAATATGCAACGCTTGTAAATCGAGAAATTTCCTTTGGCAAAATATGCGTTTGTTCATCTGCAAGCATTTGAATACGGTGTTCAACATTACGTAGAAAAGCATAGCTTTTTACAAGACTATCTTTAATTTCCTCTCCGATCCAACCAAGATTGCAAAGCTCTGTTAACATTTTAACTGTTTCACGCCCACGTAATTGAGGTAAGCGTCCTCCAGCAATTAACTGTTGTGTCTGTACAAAAAACTCAATCTCACGAATACCACCTCGTCCTAACTTGATATTATGACCATAAGCAGCGATTTTCCCATAATTTTTATAAGCATGGATTTGGCGTTTAATAGAATGAATATCAGAAATAGCTGCATAGTCTAAATATTTTCGCCATACATAAGGAGAAAGTTCTTTAAGAAAACTAAAGCCTGCATCAATATCACCTGCCACTGGACGTGCTTTAATCATAGCTGCACGTTCCCAATTTTGACCCCGCCCTTCATAATAACGCAGAGCAGTCCTAACAGGTAATGCTAAAGGTGTTGAGCCTGGATCCGGTCGGAGTCGCAAATCGAGCCGAAAAACATATCCTTCAGCAGTACGTTCTTGAATGATACGGATTAATCGACGCATCATTTTTGAAAATATATCAATACTTTTTTCATAAAGATTACCAACATGAGGTGACATTTCATCAATTAAAATAATAAGATCAATATCAGAAGAATAATTAAGTTCTTCAGCGCCAAACTTCCCCATGCCTAGAACAATTAAACCACAATCTTTCTCTGGTGTATCACGACTAGATAAAGTTATTTTTCCGCAATCATGTGCTTCTCTCAAAAGAAAACGTAAAGCCGCACCCAATGCCGCTTCACCAAGACGTGTTAGCCATGCGCAAGAAATGTTATAAGTAAAAACATGACCTAAATCGGCTAAAGCAATAAGAGCATGTGCTTCTCTTTTTTTGCACCTTAAAGCTGCCATTAATGAAGTTTCATGAATCATTTCAGTTCTATCAGTGGCAGCAATATCTTCTATAATTTCGCTCAATCTTGTTTCTATATCAACAGTCAATAAAGGACTAAGATAAGAGGGATTTGTGATCAAAACTCCACGCAGAAAAGGAGACAAGGTCATGACCGCACCGATGAAATCAACTTGCTCTCCTCCATCTACAATATATGAAACCAATTGCTCTAAATTTTCTCTTCTTGCTTGCTCCTCAATATCTTTTAGCCATTGTGAACTACTCCCATCAAGAGGACGTAAAGGAAAAAGCTGTGTTTTTAAAAAAGCTGTTTTCATATGCATTACATCAAGAAAGCATTTTAATTTTCATTTTATTGCATTACAAAATTAGAAAAAACAATACTCATTTCAAAAATGATAATGTAACAATACTATTTAAGAAAACAATAAAACAGCTCTTAATCCTGGATTTGCGTTTTCAAACAATAATTCACCTCCGTGAAGTTTCATAACAGCTTTTGTTATACTCAAACCAATACCAAAACCAGGTTGTGTGCGGCTTTCTTCAAGACGAATAAACCGTTCTGTTACTTTTTCAAATTTATCTTCTGCAATTCCTGGGCCATTATCACTAACCACAACTAACAAATACCCACCATCACATTCCATTGACAAAGAAACTTCTGCCTTCTTTTCACCTATAGATGCATATTTGATCGCATTATCAATAAGATTAAAAATTGCTTGTGTAATAAGCTCACGATTCAGCTTGAGTTCTTTATCAAAAAGATGTCCCAATCGAAGCAAAACGCCAGCTTCTTCAGCAAAAGGTTCATAAAATTCAACAGCATCTTCAAGAATCAATTTTATATTCATAATCTCAAGATTTTCAATTAAACTACCTGCTTCAATACGTGAAATCATTAAAATAGCATTAAAAGTACGAATGAGATAATCCGATTCAGCAATAACATCATCGAGAACCTGTCGATATTCAAACTCTGTTTTTCTTCCCAATAGTGCTTCTTCAGCACGATTTCTGAGGCGTGTTAGTGGCGTCTTAAGATCATGAGCAATATTATCTGATACTTGGCGCAAACCAGTGTTTAATTCTTCAATGCGATCTAACATAACATTAAGATTAGCTGACAATCGATCGAATTCATCACCCGCTTCAGAAACAGGTAAACGCCCACTAAAATCACCATTCATCAAACGCCGTGATGCAGCTGTTACATGATCAATTCTTTGCAAAGCACGCCTACCAATAAAAAACCATATTAATAAAGCACCTCCAACCATTGCTGCAAGAGCGATCATAACAGCTTTACGAATGACTTTCACAAAACGTTCTGGCTCATCTAAATCTCGTCCAACAAGAAGCTTCATAGCATTAGGCAAATTAATAATAACCGCTAAGGCACGATGTTTATTCAGTTCATTTATTTGGCCATTTTCTCCAAAACGTGAATACAAAAAAGAATGAGAAAGAAAGCCATCATTTTGAAGAAGACCAGGTTCAATATGAGCAACATTACCTGTTAAAACACGGCCTGTTGGATCAGTGACAAGATAAAGAAAGGCTCCTGGTTGTCGTGAACGATAATCAATAGTACGTATTAATAAAGGTAGCCCACCATAATTATAAGCACTCTCAATGTTCCTTAATTCTTCGCGTAAAGCTTGTTCCGTTTGGTCTGTCAGTAATGAAATAGCGAATGCTGTCATATAAAGAGAAAGCCCCGCTGCAACCAATCCAAAAAGCAAAATATAGAGCGCAGAAAGCCTCAGCGTAGTGGTGCGCATCATGTTGATTAAACGGCTCATATTTTTTTGTCTGGTGCCTTCAGCATATATCCTGACCCACGAACTGTATGCAAAAGTGGAACATCAAAATCTTTTTCAATTTTTGCTCTTAAACGAGATATATGAACATCAATAACATTTGTTTGTGGATCAAAATGGTAATCCCAAACATTTTCCAAAAGCATTGTACGAGTGACAACCTGACCAGAATATCGCATTAAATATTCAAGCAAACGAAATTCACGTGGTTGCAATACAATATTCTTTTCACCGCGCTTTACTATATGTGCTAACCGGTCAAGCTCAAGATCCCCAACACAATAAACAGTTTCTGCTTCTTTAGGATTTTTTCGTCGTTGCAAAACTTCAACACGCGCAAGAAGCTCAGAAAAAGCATAAGGTTTTGTTAGATAATCATCTCCACCTGCACGCAAACCCGTTATACGATCGTCAACCTGACTTAAAGCAGAAAGAATAAGAACCGGTGTTTCGTTGCCTTTTGCACGCAGCTCAGCAACAATAGAAAGACCATCACGATGCGGAAGCATGCGATCAACAACCATCACATCATAATTTATTGTTTCAGCCAAAGTATAACCAGTATCTCCATCATAGGCAATATCAGCTGTATGTCCTGTCTCCAAAAATGCTTTTTCGAGATAACGCCCTGTCTCACGATCATCTTCGATAATGAGTATCTTCATAAAACGCACCTCCATTATTTTATTAAATGATTGATGGAACAGAAACTTTAACAAGTTTCTGTTCTACCTCTCATAAATGTTATTTTTTTAAAATTGGAAGGGCAATAAAACGATTCTGATCATTCGTACGCACTTGCAATAATATCGCATTTCGTCCTAGTTTTTTTGCATCCTTGATTGCATCAATAATATCAGACGCCTTTTTGACAGATCTATTATTAACTGTTACGATAACATCGCCAGGGCGTATACCTCTATCAGCTGCATCTGCATCCGAGTCGACGTCAGTTACAACCAATCCTACACCATCATCAGAAGGAGCTACAATCAAACCGTAATCTTCTAATGTTTCATCCAAATTACCGTGTTCGTTTGAATATTTTGATGTCTCTCCTTTCCCTTCATTTGCTGGCATTGTATCAAGCTTAACCTTGATATTTTCTTCTTTACCAGATCTCCAGATTCCTAAAGTAACAGTTTCTCCAGGTGTAGTATTTGCAATACGCTTTGCTAGATCACGTGCATCATTAATTTTTTCGCCATTGACCGCAATAATTACATCACCTGCTTTAATACCCGCCTTTGCTGCTGGCCCTTTGAGCGGATCAGTAATTAAAGCACCTTTAGCTTCTTTTAGACCAATTGAATCAGAAATTTCTTTTGTTACAGGCTGAATTTGAACACCTATCCAACCCCGCCGAACAGAACCTTTTTCCATAAGTTGTTTCACAACCTGTTTCGCTGTTGCTGAAGGAATAGCAAAAGCAATCCCAACATTCCCACCAGAGGGAGAAAAAATTGCTGTATTAATTCCAACAACCTGTCCATTAAGATTAAAAGTCGGACCACCAGAATTACCACGATTAACAGCAGCATCAATCTGAATAAAATCATCATAAACACCAGCGCCAATATCACGCCCACGCGCAGAAACAATACCTGCTGTTACAGTCCCACCAAGGCCAAATGGATTTCCAACAGCAACAACCCAATCACCAACATGAATTGTCGAATCATCTGCAAAATCAACATATGGAAACTTTCGTTTATCGCTTACTTTTAATACCGCAAGATCAGTTCGGGGATCCGCTCCAATAAGTTTTGCCTCAAGTTCTGTACCGTCATCAAGAATGATAGAATAGCTCGTTCCGTCAGCAATTACATGATGATTGGTAACAATATAACCATCAGAGGAGATAAAAAAACCAGATCCAAAGGCTATAGGACGAAATTTACGTGGACGATTTAAAGACTTATTATTAGGGAAAGCATGATCATAAAAATCTTTAAAAAATCTTTTCAAAGGATGTTGATCTGGCAACTGATCAATCCCTGGACCACTAAAAAAATTACTAAAGAACTTTTCTTCTTTCTTAGCATTACTCTTCACTTGCACTGAAACAACAGCTGGTTTTACTTTAGATACAACATCTGCAAACCCTTGCTGTTGTACTGAAGGAACAAATACAGGACTTGCATAGGTAGTTGTTACCCAAAAGCTTGATCTATTAAAAAATATCGTACTTGCTAAAAATACAAAACAACTTACTGCTGTTAACATCGTACGAAAATTTGATTTGACCATTTTTATGCTCCTACTCAGTAATATTTTTACCCACATTGAAATTAACAATAAAACAGTAAATATTACCGTTTTCTGTCTAAATTATTAAAGTTTTGTAAAGTCAATGATAAATCTAAACTATCAGTTTAAATTCCTTTCTCTTCTTTTCTCCATACAATATTTATTTTAATTTCAACAATATTATGAACAACTTCTATTAATTAGAATCAAAAGTGATGAATCCCTTTCTGCTTAACCACCTTAGTCGAAATAAAATGAAACTTACACCAATAATAATTACTATCAGAGGTGATAACCATAAAAGCCAAGTTGTTTTATTAAATGGCGGCGTTAGTAAAATAAATTCACCATACCGCTCAACAAGAAAATTAATAACCTGCTGATCGTTATCCCCTGCTTTCAAGCGTTCACGAACCAAAAGGCGTAAATCACCCGCTGATGAGGCATTTGAATCATCAATTGATTGATTTTGACAAACTAAACAACGCAAATATGATGAAATATAACGAGCACGCGCTTCGAGTGCTGGATTCGTTAAAATCTCATCTGGCTCTACTGCTCTCACCAATTGCATAGAAAAAATGAAAACAAAAAATGTAAAAGTCCAAAAAAAAAGCTTCCTCATCTTGATCCTTTTACAATATGTTTAACACCAAAAGTTATCCACCGCAACCAACTTACACGGACCCAACGACTTAAAAGAGAAAAGCCACCCCCTACTGCCATCATGAACGCACCAAACCAAATACATATCACATAAGGCTTCCACCATATATGCACAAAAAGTCCTTGATCATTTATACGACCAGGAGCAATATAGAATTGGGAAAAACCGTGACTTTGAATACCAACTTCCGTTGTTGATATATTTTGACTTGAATAAAAACGCTTCGATGCTATCATATTACTTATCAAATTTTTTTTCTCATATATTTTAAAATTAAATTGCATTGCAGAGTAATTCGAGCCCGCAATATTACGAACTTCATCAAAACAAATAGTCTTACCAGCTATCGTAACCGTATCCCCTATTTGCATAATTAAAATACGTTCTTGCCCAAAGGTTGCAACACAGATAATACCAAATAACGTAACTCCTAATCCCATATGTGCCAACGCAGCACCAAAAACAGACAATGGTAACCTAAAAAATTTCTTAGCCCGCACCAAAAAAGGAACCTTGTGATAGCCACTCTTGCACCAAAGATCAGCTAAACCACCCAAAAAAACAAAAACTGCGAGTCCAACGCCTAAAGCTGCAAAAATATCACGTAAAGAATCTACATAAAATGTTATAAAACACGCCACACAAGCTAATGCAAATACACAGCACAATCGCTCGAAAACTGCAAAAAAATCGCCATGTTTCCAAGCTATCATTGGTCCAAATGGAACAAATAACAAGAGTATAATCATTAAAGGTCCAAATGTAAGATTAAAAAACACAGCACCTACAGAGATTTTTTGTCCTATTAATACCTCAAAAAAATAAGGGTAGAGTGTACCAATTAAAACTGTTGCTGTTGCTGTTGTGAGAAACAAATTATTTAAAATAATAAAACCTTCACGCGAAATTGGATGAAAAAATATCCCTGTTTTCAAAATAGGCATACGTATAGCAAAAAGAAGAAGAGCTCCTCCCGTAAAAAAAAACAAAATAGCAAGAATTGCTTTCCCACGTGCTGGATCAACAACAAAACTATGAACAGACATTAAAATACCCGAACGAACGAGAAAAGTTCCCATAAGAGAAAGAGAAAAGGTGAGAATAGCTAAAAATAAGGTCCAACTTTTCAATAAATTTCTTTTTTCAAAAACAATTACTGAATGTAAAAGGGCAGTTCCTGAAAGCCAAGGTATTAATGAAACATTTTCAACTGGATCCCAAAACCAATAACCACCCCAACCTAATTCATAATAAGCCCAATAAGACCCAACCATGATGCCAACTGTCAAAAAAATCCATGCAAGCAAAATCCATGGTCGTACCCAATATGCCCAAACCTTATCGACATATCCTATAATCAATGTAGCTATTGCAAAAGAAAAACAGACTGAAAAACCAACATAGCCCAAATAAAGAAGTGGAGGATGAATTACTAAAGAAATATCCTGTAAAACAGGATTAAGATCATTTCCCTGTAATACCGGTGAATTAACACGTCTAAATGGATTAGACATAAAAAGAATAAACAAAAGAAAAGCACTTATGATCCAACTTTGGCAACTTAAAACTAATGCTTTAAACTGTTCTGGTAATTGTCGAGAAAATAATGAAATCAATATACTAAAAAAAGCTAAAAACAAAACCCATAACAACATTGATCCTTCATGGTTACCCCACACACCAACGATCTTATAAAGCATTGGTTTTTCTGAATGAGAATTCTCAACAACATTAAGAACAGAAAAATCAGATACAATATAAGCATAAACAATAACCAAAAAAGATAAGAGTAGTAATATAAAAGTGATATATGCTAATGGCACCGCTAATTGCATGAATAAACGCTTTTCCCGTAAAACACCAAAAGTTGGTAAGAACGCCTGCAACAAACTAACTGCAAATGCTGCAGCTAAAAAAAGATGACCTAATTCAACTAGCACAATCGAATTGCCTTTTCATATTCTGACACTTGTTCATGCGATCAGCCATTTCTTTAGACATATAAGTTTCATCATGTTTTGCCAAAATACGCGTGCCTATAAAAAGTCTTTGTTTATTGAAATATCCTTCTACAATAACACCTTGTCCTTCACGAAAAAGATCAGGTAATATGCCAGTAAAAACAACTTTTTTATGTTTTATACTATCAGTCACAAAAAAGCTAACTTGCATATTCCCACTGTATTCAACAGTTCCTTTTTCAACAAAACCACCTAAACGTAAAGGACGACCTGTTAAAATATCTTCCCTTGTAATTTCAGATGGCATTCGAAAAAAATTTACTGTATCACGAATCGCATACAGTACCAAACCAGTCGCAACTGCAATAACAAAAAGACATAATAAAATCATGAGCAGTCGGTTTTTTTTTCGCTTCTTCAAAACAAGCTCAAGTGAAGAAAAATCGTTTAAAGGTGGACTGTTCATAGCCTACTCATGAAAAATTTTTTCATCAATCCGTGTTGTATAGTTGTATATATGCCTTATTTTTTATTGAAATAGCTTTGCATATTCTTTTATTTAAGTAAAACTTATTATACGTATTTTTATCATGTCTGAATAAACTCATCTGATTATGCAACTATAAATCAGTCGAAATCTTACTCTTTAAAGACATCAAGTAACTGAATAATCATTTCTTCAACACGCGATCTTCCTTTAATATCCTTAGGCCTTTTACTAAGGAAATTTTGTAAAAGCTGAACTGCTTGAGAAGATTGACCTGCTTGATGAAAAGCATTCGCTAAAAGTAAATGAGGATAAAAATCATTTGGTGCTAAATTGACTGCTTTTTGAAAAACATCCTGCGCTTCTTGCGTAATCATTCCTCCTTCGTAACCAACTAATGCTAGACCATACCCTACCAACCTCGGAGCTGTTTCTCCATTCAATTGAAGTGCATCTAAATAGGTATTCACAGCCTCCTGAAAACGACCTTCTTCAAGATAACCTACTGCCAATGCATCTGCTATCTTCCCATCATGAGGCATACGAAAAAAAAGCGCTTGTAAACGGACAAGTCTTTCATGACCATTTAACGTCTTGGGGTCCCGTCCCATCAATTCACTAAAAAAATAACTCTTGACTCCTGGATTACCAGTCAGACTATAAACACTGCATGTTACAAAGAAAATAAATAAAAGACAAAAAACTGTAAGTGCAAAAAAACTTTTAAAATGTTTACAAAGCCCTCGTATACTTTTTTTGTCAAAAGTATTATGCTTAAAATCAGCTTCATTTTCACAGTTTTGGATTTGATCAATACTCAAAGAAAAAATTTTCATTTATATCCTCACATACAAATGCGACTCTTTAGCTACAAAATTCTTTGCTCTTATACCCTAAGTTTTACGTAAGATATCACTTTATTGATCACAGATATCATCTTTGATATATGCACTAAAAAAGAGAAAATATATTTATCAGCTTGGTAATACAACTTTTGTATATAATCCACCTAACTTGGAACGCGACAAAGAAAGTTTTCCATCATATTCACTAACCATATCTGAAACAATTGCTAATCCTAATCCTGTCCCTGGCTTACTTTCATCAAACCGTCGACCTCTTTTTAAAGCTTCATCAATTTTCTCTTCTGTCAAACCAGGACCATCATCTTCAATAACGATATTAAAGAACCCTGTTTTTTCAAAACTTTTTTCTAAAGAACAACAGATTAAAATTTTAGTACGTGACCATTGAACAGCATTCTCAATCAAATTACCTACAATTTCCTCTAAATCTTCCCTTTCACCGGAAAAAATAATATCATCAACATCTATGGTAAATTGAATATCCTTATCAGGATTGAGCTTTCTCATAACTCGAACCAAACGATCAAGTGTTTTCCTAACAGGGGTGTGATAAACAACGCTATCGCGTTGTGCTGCTATCCGAGCACGCCGTAAATAATGATTTATTTGGGAGCGCATTATTCCAGCTTGCTCACGCAATAAAATGGCTTGTTCTCCTGTCATATTATCGACTTCATTAATAATAACTGATAAAGGTGTCTTCAATGAATGGGCAAGATTACCAACCTGAGTTCGAAATCGTTCAATAATACGTTGATTATTATCAATAAGAGCATTCATCTCTTGTGCCAATGGCATCACTTCACTCAATAAATCGGTACTCACATAATCAGTTCTTCCCGCACGAATATCATTCAATGTTTGTCGAATTCGTTTTAATGGTTGGAAACTAAAAAAAATAATAGTTAAATTGATGAAAACACTGCCAATACCGAGACTCCACAAAAAAATTTGTAAAGTTTGTTCGAATTCTTTTACCTGTACGTATACTTCATCAATATTTCCAATAAGGCGAAAACGAGCAATACGATTCTGATTATCAAGAACAACATCACTTTCAATAACTTTTAGGTTTTGTCCATCTACCCCTTTTATTCGATAAGAACGAAAAAATTCGCTATTGAAAGGAACCTCAGCATCACTCGGTGAAAAAATTTTCTTAGTCCCCAATGACTGTGATGCCAATCTTCCATGTAGGTCTGGAGATACAGAGAATACCTCCCAATACCATCCAGATGTTGGATCTGAATAACGAATATCACCAAATTCAGGCTTTCCTTTCAAATATCCCTCAGATGTAACAGTTACAGCTGAAATGAGACTATAAAGCTGAGAAGAAAGAATACGTTCTAAGCTTTGTTCACTTGAACGCTGATAGAATAAAATACTGACTGCTGAAATAGATGAAAGTGAAATAATAGCCCACAATGTTGATAAAATCATAACACGTAGACTGAGTGATTTTCCAATGAAAAAAAATAACCGTTTCAACCGGTTACTATTCTTCAAAGCTCTCATTTATCACCTGACATTTTTATTCTATATCCTAGCCCACGAATAGTCTCAATTGAATCAACACTAAGTTTTTTACGCAACCGCCTTATAAAAACTTCAATCGTATTCGAATCTTTATCAAAATCCTGATCATAAAGGTGCTCAATAAGCTCTGTTCTTGAAACTACTTTATCACAATGATGCATGAGATAAGCAAGAAGCCGAAACTCATATGATGTTAGTTTAATTAACTGCCTATCAACAAAAACACGAGAAGTTTTAGTATCTAATAAAATCTCCCCACAAGATAACATATTTGTTGCATGCCCTGCCGACCGGCGAATTAAAGCACGCAATCGAGCCATCACCTCTTCCAAATGAAATGGCTTAACGACATAATCATCAGCACCTGCATCAATACCACGTACCTTATCAGACCAACGATCACGTGCTGTTAACATTAAAACAGGCATAGAATATCCCTCTTTACGCCATTTTTCAACAACTTGAATCCCATCCATGCATGATAAACCAATATCAAGAATCACAGCATCATAAGACTCTGTACTTCCTAAAAAATAGCCATCTTCACCATTAAAAGCACTATCAGAAACATACCCCGCATCTTTTACTGCCTTTGCTAATTGGTGATTAAGATCGCGATCATCTTCAACAATCAAAATACGCATCACTATACCTGAAAAAAGTTAGTCGGCAGCAGCAACAACCTCAACACGACGCAATTTATTTCCGTTATGCGCAGGAATAACAATCACAACTACACACATATTTTTGTCATTTTGAACACTTGGCGTTGAACGTGTCAGCGTTCCTCCCTGTTGGACAGCGACTTTTTTTCCTACTTCAACACAATCAACCGCTAAAATAGAGTCCAAACTTATGAGATTTATAAACATCGCAAAAAAGAAAATTTTTTTCATCATAAATTTCTTATAAGCTATTTTAGCTGAATAGAAAATGAATAAAGGAATTAATTTACTTCTCAAGTCAAAGTTATACAAAAAAATATAATTGTAATATATGCATTATAATATTAAAATTTTAGTAATTATAAGTTCATTTTTTAAGACCTGTGAAATTTAAATAAACAATCTTAAAAAAATATATAAAACTGAACACAAATTTCAGATGAATGAATTATCGCAATTTAAAATAAATTCTTTTTCTGCCATGCCTATAGCAAAAAAGTTCTTATACTCCATATAATTATATCAGATTGTTTAATTGCGTTACTTTATCATAGGCTTCTTATGTTTGATTTTTTGAAAAAAAAGAAAATCCAACAAAATAAACCGTTCCTTAGCCCTGAACTTATTGAATTAGATGCATGGTTAAACACGACATTTTACAATATCCGTGTTTCTCACAATTGTTTCTGGAATAGAGCAGCTCTTATTTCGCAACACTTTCGTGTACGAGGATGGAAACGATGCATTGTTGAAATCCTCGATGAAACATTAACATTGGGATTGATTGGTTTCACTTTATTCACCATTGTTGGTATTTCTGTTTTTGAATTAACAAAAAAAGATTGGTATTCATCCAAGAACTTTTCAATTCTTTTTCTAGATCGCTACGGAAATTCTATTGGACATCGTGGAGCTTTACCAGCTCTATCTGTTCCTGTTGAGGAAATGCCCGATTATCTTATCAAAACAGTTCTTGCTACAGAAGACCGCCGTTTTTTTCACCATTGGGGCATTGATTTTTATGGTCTCATACGAGCAATTACACAAAATATACAAGCTAAAATTATCGTTCAAGGCGGTTCAACTCTCACACAACAACTCGCTAAAAATTTATTTTTAACACATGAAAGAACCATAACACGTAAAATTAAAGAAGCTTATCTTGCTCTATGGCTGGAAGCAAATCTTAAAAAAAAACAAATTTTGCAACTTTATCTTGAACGCGTATACATGGGAGGAAATAATTTCGGTATTGCAGCAGCATCAAAATTTTATTTTGACAAAAATATACGCAATATATCCTTGGCAGAATCTGCCATATTGGCTGGTCTTTTCAAAGCACCAACAAAATATGCTCCTCATAGCAATTTAACTGCTGCACGAGCACGCGCAAATGTGGTTCTTTCTAATCTTGTTAACAGTGGTTTTATGACGGATAGCCAAATTATCAAAGCATACCGCTACCCTGCTAAAATCATTACAAAAGTTAAAAACAATCAGCCTAATTATTTTCTTGATTGGGCATTTGATGAAATACGTCAAATCAGCAGTCAACTACCAAGCCATACCTTGATTGTCCAAACCACTCTTGATCCAAATATTCAACAAGTAGCAGAAGAAGCAATTGAATATTATCTACACCAATATGGCCCACAATACCATGTAACACAAGCAGCTACTGTTATTCTTGATAATAACGGAGCTGTACGCGCAATCGTTGGAGGACTTGATTATGAAAAAAGTCAGTTTAATAGAGCAACACAAGGTGGTCGACAACCTGGTTCTTCATTCAAACCATACGTTTATGCAACTGCAATAGAACGCGGTTTATCTCCCAAAACTATAGTATCTGATAAACCAATCAATTGGGGTGGCTGGTCACCCAGAAATAATTCTGGCCGTTATATTGGCAATGTTGATTTAGCAACTGCTTTAGCCTTTTCTATCAACACAGTACCTGTCCATATTACTTACCAGTATCTTAATCGTGATACCCAACCAATCAGAAATTTGATTAAAAATATGGGTATTAATTCTCATATATTATCACATAAAACCATGATTTTAGGCACATCCAATATGACACCAATGGATCAAGCAATTGGTTTCAATGTCTTCGCTAATGGAGGCGTAGCTGGAAACCACCATGGCTTTACGCGAATTACCACAATAGATGATCGTGTAATATGGGATTGGACACGCAATGGTAACAAACCATATCAAGTTATCAGTAAACAATCAGCTGCTTATATGAATCAAATGCTGGTTGGAGTTACAACACGAGGATCTGGTAAACGCGCAGCCCTGCCTATGTCGCTTGTTGCTGGGAAAACTGGAACATCACAAGCTTACCGCGATGCTTGGTTTGTCGGCTTCACTGGTAATTACACCGGCGCTGTATGGATGGGGAATGATGATTTCTCATCCATGAATCGCACTTTCGGCGGTTTTATTCCCGCCATGATATGGCATCATATTATGCTCTACGCACATCAAAATACAATCCTTCAACCACTCTATGGTGTCAAAAACTCGATTTTACCTTATCAATCACCAATTAATCCTTCCAATAATAATTCGTATATTATTCCTAAATTGCCCCAAATACTTTCACCTGCAACACTAAATGCTATACGTTCTATCAACAAAGACTTACAAAAGCTAAAAAATATAACCTTATCAAATATGAAAACTAATTTTCCTTCAACAGTTGCAACTTGAATCTTTTACAATGCTTTTTAATATCGTTTTTTCTTTTCTAATCTTTGTTTTCTCAATTTTATTTGGAATATTCAGTGTTGATTATATGCTCAATACCGGCATAAATTTTGAATGTTTAAAAATTAGAGAATGGATGACCTATCCACACATAGGAACAACTAAGGCTGATCCTTACACTCGGGCACGCACTGCAAAACGTGGTGATATTTCCCTTGGACATCCAGAAAATCTCATTTTCCAACTTTGGACAGATAATCAGAAACGTCCACTATATCCCAACTGCCATTATTCACTTAAAGGACACATTCCTGAAACACGTCTCTTTACTCTGTATGCAGCTGACAAATTTCTTAAACCCTACACTTCAAAGAATAATATTCCTTTTGCACTCCATACCTACAATGTAATTTATGAAAATGATGGCTCATTACGGATAAATATCTCACCAACACCGCAAACAGGTAATTGGCTTGCATCAACAAGTCAAAAAGAATTCGGACTTATCCTGACCTTATATGATACGTCAATTATCTCTACAACAGCACTACGGAAGCCTATGATGCCATCTATAGAACGAATTCCATCAGGAGAAAAGTGTGTTTAAATTCATCTATGCGTTTCTTCTTATAGGCATCGGTACAGTCATTGTACATATTTGTATTTTATTTTTACTTCCTCATTACACACGAAATAATATATGGACACGTCTTGAAAAAATAGGACCACACTATCAATTCGTTGATCTCGATTCGTATGATCCTATTCGCCAATCTATGGATCCTTTATTTCTTCTTAAAGTATGCAAATTTGATCTAGATAATGGTCCTGTTCACTTAACTACTCCACAAACAACACAATTTTGGTCACTGTCAGCCTATACACGCGACGGAATTATTTTCTACAACCTCAATGACAAAACAACTCCCAATGCTAAACTCAATCTTATTATCGGAAACCCTCTACAAATAACAGAACTCAAACAATCAAAAATTGAACGTACTCTTAATTCAGTTTTAGTCGCTCAAAAATTAAATGAGGTTTTTACTATTTTACGCGTATTCGCTCCATCTCCACTTGAGAAAAAAGAAAGCGAAACCTTTCTCGAAAAAGCAACTTGTCGTATATTTAATAAATAAAAATTATCTTGATTTTTAATTTAACAAATCAATTTTAGGTATTTAAATCAAAATTGTATGATCAATTTTTCTGTTATAGATAAAATTTAAGTATTTTTGACTATTTTAAATTATTTTCAGTTTTTTGATTTTCTATATCAATAACCACTTCCCGACAAAAAAAGATACATAAAGCCCTCTATCGCTAAATAATATCCGCAATACAGAGTTTAAAAAGTTTATTTTAAATAAATCATATCAATGTCATTATTTCAGTATTTGCGCATCTTTAATACCTATACTTAATGGACAGAGAAAAATAAATTTTCCTAATTACTTATAATAAGTTATCCTTTTATCTTAATAAATGTTCATTAATAATTTTCTGTTCCCACTATACTCTGGTATAACGTATATTGGTATCACTTACCTCATCTAGAAGATCACTATGCAATCTAATTTTTGCTAATTTCTCTTGTGTTTCCAATAAATTTCCCGGTATAGTGTTTTGCAGAAAACACAAAGATAAATCTTGATGTAAGCTACTTGAAATAAAAACAGAAAAAATATTAGAATCCGCTTGGATTCTTGCTTGTTTTTCAGATAAAATGGAAACTTCTACTACAGCTGAAACCGATGTTAAATTTATATTAATCAATGTCTCTTGATGTGTTTTCATTTGTGAAAACAATGCATTAACAACAAAAAATCCAAAACTTATAATAAAAATAAATAATCCTATGACCAAACAAGCATTTGCACATGTATGGCGATAAATCTGTTTTATTAACCAAATAATAAAGCGGCAAATTACTGCCAAAAATGCTATAGTAACGCTCCATTGTTTTACAGATTTATTTTTTTGTTTCTTTCGTTTACTTGCCATAATAGAAACTAACATACATTATTTTCAGTTAGTGGAAAACATACTCATACCACCGTTCTATGTGCTTTGGTCTTACATTCAACAGAGCTTTCAAATACATTAAAATTTTGCTATACAGTGTTTTATTTCATACTAAGCCATCACCTCATACAATCATTTTTCTATCTCTATCTTAACATCATTTTACAATGAATTTAATTATACTCTCTTATCATACATATAATTGACAGCGTTTACAATCAAATCAACGCTTTATCATAAAACACATTAGAAACCTTATAACATAGGATTTTTCGAAATATTGTAATAATAAACTTATATCTTTATATAACGGTCAGTTAGTGCAATTAACTCAGCTATAATATCACATGCAAATGACAATCTATGCTATTATTTAATTAATTTCATAAAATGAATTTATAGCCGTATTTGAAATTTACAAGATAATAAAAAATCAGAAAAATATATAAAAAGGTTGCACAATACTTTGCACATTAGCATATTAAACTAAATATCATTATGGCCTACTGTTCATACCCCTTATAATTTGGCTTCCTATTTATATTTAAGTAGAATAGAAACGTATGCATTCTCAACAACTTTCATCCAAGGACAAATTTAATGTTAATTTTTTAATGAAACAATGATAAAATACCCATTAATGCAATATCAGAATATATATTGTTACAATATTATTCACGAGATAAATCATTCAAAATGAATGTTTAATTTCATAAAATATTAAGCATTATAAATATCGCATTAAAAAATATTATAAATTACTCTTCTATTCTTTTATAATAGTAATATGGTTTACTATGATACGTTTTTTAATAAAATCAGCATTTCTTTTATTTTTTATTTTTGTAATCGTTTCGTTTTTTACAACGAAGCAAAACAATAATAATCTATTCCCTCCTAAAGAAACAGATGCAACAACAAGAGATGCAATTATTGCTCTTAAGGAAACTATAAATGATTTAGGAATGTTCTGCGAACGAAACACAGAAACTTGTAAAATCGGAAAATCCTTTTTAGGTTCAATGGGTGAACGCGCACGTAATGGTTCAAAAATTATCTATGAATATCTTGACCATACATTTAGCAATAAAAACATAAATGCCTCTGCAGAAGATAACTCCAATACAGGTGCGGAAAATCCGAAAGCAAAATAAATAAAACAAAATAATATAAAATTAACTCGCAAAAATAATCTTAGTGCTTCTCATTTAACTTCATAAAATGAGATAATTATCTATCAACATAGACGCATCATACATTACCCCAGAAGACAAGGACAAAATTACCATGACAGAGACGATCGATGATATTATAGAAAACTTTTCCCAACTTGATGACTGGGAAGATCGTTATCGCTATGTAATTGAACTCAGCCATGCGTTACCACCTTTCCCAGAAAGTGCGCGAAACGATGCTAATAAAGTTCGTGGTTGCGTTAGTCAAGTATGGCTTTTATCTTCACGCGATAACTCAGAAAATCCGATATTAACATTCCAAGGTGACTCTGATGCTCACATTGTGCGTGGTCTGATCTATATTCTTCTTGCCTTCTATTCAGGTAAAAAAGCCTCTGAAATCCTTACAGCTGATGCTGAAGGACTTCTTGCAAAACTTGGCCTCAATGAAAATTTAACACCACAACGCTCCAATGGTCTTAGAGCAATGATTAAACGAATTCGTGCAGAAAGTTCCTTATAGAAAGTAAAACCCCTTTTCAAAGAATCAAACTCGCCCCTCATAACTAACAATACCTTCTAAAAAATACCTTTATACACCTGATCAAAACAACGTTTTGAAATAATGTGATCACTTAATCTTTTTTTCGCTTTTACGTCCAAGCCCCATTTCTTTAGCCAAAGCTGAACGTGCTTTTGCATAATTAGGTGCTACCATAGGATAGGAGCTGTCTAATTGCCATTTTTCACGATATTCTTCCGGCAACATACCGTAATGAGTCATGAGATGACGCTTTAAAGACTTAAACTTCTTTCCATCTTCAAGGCAGATAAGATAATCAGGAAAGATTGAACGTTTTGGATTAACAGCAGGTCTTTGTTTTTCGACTTCAACTTCTGTTAATGTCATATTCCCCGCTTTTAGAAAAGCAGCATGAACATCAGCAATCAAATTTGGCACTTCCACCGGTCGGATCGAATTATTACTCACATAAGCAGCAACAATATCGGCAACCAACGTAATAACTAAATTGCTTTCAGTCTCCAGGACTGGACGATGTTCCATTCTTATTTCCTTTAATTTTAACCGAGGCATCATTATTGTATTTATACTCGTGATAACGAAATTATATACATATAAGCCTCATATTGTACAAAAATCTTTTTTGTCAATTCAATTATTTTATAATAATCACGTTAACACAAAAAAATCAAATAAACTTCTCTTTATTGTCATATTACATAAAAAACAGCATAAAATTAGTATTGAAAATATCGAATGTAAATTTACAATATAAAAGAAGTTTTTATTTTAAATAATAACATCATAGTCTTATATTGGTTCCATAAACTTCAATTTTGATATCAAAAATTAGTCTTTTTTCAATAAATAAAGTAATTTAAGGAATTATTTTAAATTTCAATAATAAAGAGTATCATGAATAAAAATGTAGCACATAAATTGTAAAATCTATCTAATTCATATTTTGCAAATAAGCTAAAGGTTAGTCGCTATCAGGTTTAAATTAATCTATTAATAATGTTAATTTAAAACATAATAAATACTTACATCTTTTATAGAGGATTATACATGGCTTTTTCGTCTGTACTCCCCCCAAAAGTATCTAAAATTATTCATAAAGAAATTCATCATGGTATTCATCGCGAAGATCCCTATTATTGGTTGCGCGCTTCAAACTGGCAAGATGTTTTAAAAAACCCCAGTTGTCTTGATAAAAATATTCGGCACCATCTCGAAATAGAAAATGCCTATCAAGCTAATCAAATGGCTGATACACAATCATTACAAGACTTACTTTTTTCAGAAATGAAAAGTCGTATTCAAGAAAATGACAGTTCCGTTCCTATAAAATATGGTCCTTTTGCCTATGGATTTTCTTATGTGATTGGAGGCCAACAACCACATTATTTTCGTACACCAAGAAATGGTGGGGATAAAGAAGTTTACCTTAATGGTGATGTTTTGGCTAATGGTAAAGATTATTTCAAACTTGGTTCAGTCCAAATATCTCCTAATCATACATATGCTGCATGGACTTACGATGATAAAGGCTCTGAATATTATACAGCTAAAATTCATAATTTTGAAATATTGCCTCACTATACTGACACAATCACTGATATATCCGGACAAATCGTATGGGATGCCAATTCTGAAGGCTTTTTTTATACTAAAATGGATGAGAATCACCGACCTTCTGAGCTTTACTATCACCAATTAAACACTGATCAAGCCAAAGATAAACTTATTTTTTGTGAAAATGATCCAGGATTTTTTTTACATGTAAGTGGTTCTAAACTGAATGACTTTATTTATATCAATATTCATGATCATGAAACATCAGAAATCTGGCTTATCCCTGCTGATTCTCCCCTCACTTCTCCCCAATGTGTACGAAAAAGAGAAAAAGGCATTGAATACTCACTCACAGAAGGAAGTGACATCTTTTATATTCTCACCAATCGAGATAATGCAAAAGACTTTAAAATTATGGTAGCACCATGTACATCACCGCAATCAGAATACTGGTCTGAGATTGTGCCACATCAACTTGGGCGTCTCATCCTATTTCATGATGCCTATCAAGAATTTCTTATTTGGCTTGAACAATTTGAAGGACTTCCTCGTATACAAATCATGGAGCGCAACACTAAACAAACTCACTCCATTACCTTTACAGAAGAAGCTTACTCCTTAGATTTGCAAGGCGCAGCAGAATACAACAGCCAAACTATTCGATTCTCTTATTCATCCATGACAACCCCTAATCAGATTTTTGACTATGAAATAAAAAGTCGCAAAAAAATTCTTTTAAAAACGCAAAAAATCCCCTCTGGGCATAATAAAGATGATTATATAACAAAACGTATTATGGCAACTGCAAATGATGGAGAGAAAATCCCTATCTCCCTTTTTTATCACAAAACTACCGATCTTAATGGTAATGCGCCCTGCCTCCTTTACGGCTATGGTGCATACGGAAGTTCTATTCCTGCAAATTTCAATAGTAATATACTTTCGCTAGTCAACAGAGGTTTTATTTATGCAATCGCCCATATTCGCGGAGGAAAAGAAAAGGGGATGGAATGGTATGAAAAAGGAAAACACCTCTTTAAAAAAAATACGTTTACAGACTTTATTGCCTGTGGACGTCATCTCGTCAATAATAAATTTACTGCTCATGATCGATTAATTGCCTATGGTGGCTCTGCAGGAGGAATGTTAATGGGTACTATAGCAAATATAGCCCCACAGGATTTTGCTGGTATTATAGCAAATGTTCCTTTTGTAGATGTCCTAACAACCATGCTCGATGCTTCATTGCCTCTAACACCTTTAGAATGGCCAGAATGGGGGAACCCTCTCGAATCTAAGGAAGATTACAACCTTATTTCCTCCTATTCGCCCTATGATAATATCAAAGCTCAGCATTATCCTCCTATTCTTGCTATTGCAGGATTAACAGACCCTCGTGTAACTTACTGGGAACCTGCAAAATGGGTAGCAAAATTACGTGATTTAAAAACAGATGATAATGCAGTTTTATTACGTATCAATATGGACTCAGGCCACGCAGGCGCATCTGGACGTTTTTCAAAATTAGAAGAAATCGCATATATATACGCATACATTCTAAAAATAGTAGGCAAAAACAACAGCTAACTTAAATATCTTACCTTTTACAAGGCTTCATAAACTATAAATTATGAAGCCTTTAATGTCAGTTATGATAAACTATATAAACCTTTTATAATCCATAGCTTTCATAAAGCTCTAAAACATAATCCCAATTAATTAAATGGTCTACAAATACCTCTAAATATTTTGGACGTGCATTGCGATAATCAATATAATAGGAATGCTCCCACACATCAACACCTAGAACAGGTTGCGCACCATGAATTAAAGGATTCTCGCCATTCGGTGTCTTCATAATTTCTAATTTGCCATCTCTAAGAGCAACCCATGCCCAACCAGAACCGAACTGAGCAACACCAGCTGCCATAAAATCTGCGCGAAACTTATCATAACCACCAAGATCAGCTTCAATAGCTTTGGCTAATTTTTCAGGAAGTTTTTGACCACCACCACCTTTTTTCATCCAATTCCAAAAATGATTATGATTATAATACTGAGCTGCATTATTAAACAAACTAGGATTCTTTCCAAAGCTTTCTTTAACAATATCTATAAGACTCTTATTTTCTAAGCCTAAATCCTTTACAAAATTATTAGTATTTGTAAGGTAAGCAAGGTGGTGCTTATCATGATGATATTCAAGTGTTTCGCGTGACATATAAGGCGAAAGCGCATCATAATCATAAGGCAACTCGACTAATTCAAAAGTCATTTAAAAATCTCCTCGATTCTAATTATTAATCTTACTCCCAAATCTAATTTGACACTTATAATATTTAAGAGCAAATATCGAATAATATTCGGTATTAATTAAGTAATGTCCATTATAACAGCTTTTTTGAAGCTATCCGATCATTAATCAATGATACTATTTTAATACAATCACATTCTAAAAAATATTCCTAATTCGATTACCTATCAAAATATTAAATTACTTTTTAAATAATGAAAGGAAGAATAGTTAACGGCTATCGGTCTTTGTGTTTTCCACCTAAAACATTTCCTAAGATACCACTTAAAATATTCTTACCTTCCCTTACCAAAGCTCTTCCTAGCGTATTCGTCATTGAACGTTTTACTGCTTTTATTAGAGCATCCAAAATAGACTGCTGACGATTATTTTTTGTAAGAGTTGAAGTTTTTTCTCTTATAGATTATGATAACATCTCATAAGCTGAAACACGATTAATATCTTGTTCATACTACCCCAAAATAGGACTTGAAGCAATCAATCTTTCACGTTCATTTTGCATTATTGGCCCAATTTGTGAATGTGGAGGACGAATTAATATACGTTGCACAATCGATGTAACTGCTTTTCTTTCTAAAGTTGAAACAAGTGCTTCTCCTATAGCAAGCTGACCTATTGCTTCCATTGTATCGAATTGCGGATTAGCGCGAAAAGTTGAAGCAGCACTCTTAACTGCCTTAACTTCACGTGGAGTGTAAGCACATAACGCATGCTGAATATGATTCCCAAGCTGAGCTAAAACAGTTTCTGGAATATCAAGTGGATTCTGTGAAATAAAATAAATCTCTACACCTTTTGAACGAATTAAACGAACAACTTGTTCAATCTTCTCAATTAAAGCCTTAGAAGCATTATTGAAAAGTAAGTGTGCTTCATCAAAGAAAAAAATCAAACGCAATTTTTCTGGATCACCAATTTCAGGAAGTTGCTCAAAAAGTTTTGACATCAACCATAAAAGAAATGTTGAATAAAATCTGGAATGAGACATCAATTTGTCTGCAGCCAAAATATTTATAAATCCCCATCCATCAATTTGTGTACGTATAATATCAGGAAGTTCTAAAATAGGTTCACCCCAAAAATGATTTCCGCCCTGCGCTTCTAAAACTAAAAGCTGTCGTTGAATGGCTCCAACAGATGATTTAGATATATTTCCATAGCGAGATGAAAACTCAGAAGAACGATCTACACTATAAACAAGCATAGCTTGCAGATCTTTCAGATCAATAAGCAAAAAACCCTTATCATCAGCAATACGAAAGACAATATTCAGTACACCCTCCTGCACTGTCGTTAAATCAAGCATCCGTGATAGAAAAGAGGTCGCATATCTGCTACGTCGTATGAATTGGATGCCTTTGTTCCCCAAATAAATCTCAAAAAATAACAGGATTGTCGCACATTTCTATTGTTTCTAACCCAGTTTCAACAGCTCTATCTTTTATCTTGTCATTCATCATTCCAGCTTTTGCTATGCCAGATAAATCACCTTTGATATCAGCACAAAAAACTGGAATACCTTTCGCCGAAAAAGACTCCGCCAAAACCTGTAAGGTTATCGTTTTTCCCGTACCTGTTGCCCCCGTAATTAAACCATGACGATTTGCATACTGAAGCCAAATATATGCAGACTGAAATTCATTGCTCTCTTTTTGATAGTGGGCACCAAGAAAAATGGCTCGATTGTTTTCCATATCAATATATTCTTATCCCTTACCTCTTGATAATACTTTAAATAATTACTGCAGGAATAGACCAAATTAAGAAAAATATAGGAAACAAAAAACAAAATTCTCAAATTTTCTATCTTCTTTCCTTATTCAAGAAACTCATATTTCTATACATCAAAATATAGATACACTTTTCATAATATGTTGGAATTTAAATAAAAAATTATATTTTTAAAATCATTCTTGTATCTTTCTACAATAACTGGGATACAAAAATTTCATTTCTTAAATTTACGAAAATTATAAGATCATCATTAACCTAAAATACTCATATCAGTGCTCAATTTAAAATAGCAAATTTTATATAATTGCACATAGTTAATTTAAAAATATAATATAGTATCAAACAATAATCTTATAACAGAATTATCTGATTTCGCTCTGCAAAAGTCATCCTTATATTCATCCAAAACTGCTCTCTCCCCCCTCCCCAATTACTTTAAAAAGTTTTTTTTCAGAAAGAAATTGATAAAAAATTAAAATCCAAAAAAGTACAACTACTAAGCAATTTTATATTGCAACAAATTAAAACTTATATGCTAAACCGATACGAACATCATTAGTCTTATAGTATTTTGAGTTTATTTTTTTGAATTTCTTTCCACCAAAATCCGAGTAACGATACTCTGAGCGTATTAGAACACGATCAGTCATTGCAAAATCAAAACCACCACCAAGAGTATAACCAATCATTGTCTCTACACTATCGAATAAATCCGAAGAAATATTTTTCTTACCTATTTCCTTAATTAACTTCGAAAAAGTACCCTGAACCTTTGTATAAGAAATACCACCAGCAATATAAGGCATAAAACGACCAGCTGCCAAACCCAAACGTATCCGCGTAGCACCACTCCATTGCTGTTGTAAAGTATGAGTATATGTTTCAACAAGATCATGCTTTCTTGACATTGGTCTTGCTGAACCTTCACCTTTCGCAGCATTCATCGGAACATTCTGAGGCATACTAGGCCCTCTCACTGCAGGAGACGATAAGGATAAAGAGTGGGTACTGCTTCTTTGGGGTAATGGAGGAATTACTTTTTCGCTTTTCGTAACAGTTACACTTTTGCTGTTCGGGACCATAGTGGGGGTCTCAATTACTAGCTGCTTATTTGTTACATCTGTAGACCTTTTCGTTCTAGCAGAAGATTGTACGACAGGCATTGTTTGTGTTGTTACTGTAACCATTGCAACTGGGACAGAAGGTTGCTGCACCTCTATTACCAGCTCGTTATTTCCATCGTTAGATTTTGACACAATTAATTCTTTATTTTCCTCTTCTGGTTTCTGTCTTGTAGACTGAGAGGGGACCGATACTGAATTCCTATAGGAGGCTAGTTCTCTGTACGGTGAGGGAGAGATCGAAAATACCATTTCACTAATGTAAACACTTTTTTCTTTTTTTTGAGATGCTTGCATTTTGGTTGAAGGTGAAGAATCAGTAGATTTCTGAAGATTTTTATCTTGCCCACTTCTACTTATTATTTCTTCACCCGATGGTGTAACAACTAACATCTCTTTATATGGAGGTGGAGATGAAGGTTTTGTACCGCGCAAATCTTTTGGTCCTGTTGGCTGTACTAAATCTTTAAATTTTTTCTTAATAAAAACTTTTGTATCCTTTTTATTAGAAAAAACAATATCTGTATCAACACCTACAATAAAACCATTACCGAAATCAAAATTAGATCCCGCGTAAAAACCACCCGTGAATCCAGAAAGCTCAGATAATAAATCTTCATCAATTGAATTCCATTTCTCAGTATTATCTTTATGATAATTGAAAGTAGTTAGACCAGAAAAGCCTCCAATCTGTCCACCAAGATAAAAACCTTTCCAAGAATAAATAGGTGCAACAATTGATCTCGAATCTTGATGAGTTATAATATTTTCTCCTTGAACTTTAGAAACTAAAATGAACGAAAAAATAGATACTGTAACCAAACATTTTTTAATCATTAACAATGCCTCTAATTTAAATAAAACACAGAGTGTTATTATTATTATTATTATTATAAATCCATAATAAAAATAACATCACCACAATAAATAATATTTTTTCTTTAAATAGTTCTATCGAAAATCAACATCCTATTAAGCTCAAAGTACTGTCGTTGATCTTTTTTATAGAATTTTATTATTCATTTATCTGATAATTCACGAATCAAGAAGATGACTGTATTCGGAAAAAGAAAAAACTAATAATTATCCATTTAGATATTGAGAGTTTATATCACTTAAAGTGCTCTTGATTTCAAAAATAAGTGATTTATTTCTTATATTATTGAGAAAATATTATTAGACATAAAATCTGAAGAAGTTTTGTTTAGAGTCTTTGTGGGGGAAAAAACGTTTTATGAAAAAGGAATATGTTTGCTTTACCTCAAGGACAGCAGTATGGTCTCCCCGTTTTAGTGGATTGGCATTTCTTATTTTATTATTCTCAACACTTTTACAACGCTATTCTATGATTCATGTAAGCGACTTTATTGTTTTGGTAATTCTTTCTACTTGCTGTATTTTTCTATCCCTTTTTCTTGCTATCAAAGCGTTTTACAATTTATGGACATACAATACTCGAGGTGGAATGAAAGCACTTAAAGGTACTATTTATTCGTTAATAACTGCCACACCACTGATACTATCCATTAGATGGTGGTTTGCCTTACCGGCTATTTATGACGTTTCTACTGATACGCAGAAACCACCAGTTTTTTTTCGTACTCTACGTCCTAGCGATTCTTTACCTCTTAAAAATGATTTGATCAAACAAGCAGCAGTGCAAATATCAAAATGGCCGGAAATGTCAGGACGTCGTTATGATGGCTCATTTGATCATATCCGTAAATCAATTTTTAATGTTTTAGCAGCTTATGGTTGGCCTGTACTTGCTCAACAAAGTATTAAAAGTGAAGATAATGAATTTTATATTGAAACAATAGCAAAAACAGTTTGCCTGGGTTTTGTTTCCGATATTGTCATTCGCTTAACAGATGAGGGGGATACAACTTTTGTTGATATGCGCGCTACTTCACGTTATTTGCCAAGAGATTTTGGTACAAATGCTGCTTTTATTATCGCTTTTATGAATGCACTTGATACAGAATTAGCTTCGATTCCTTTTTCTTCAAGCGAGTGAGTAGAAAATAAGATATGGTTTTATTTGAACAGTAAATAATTAGTTTTATTATTCTACTTCAATATAAAAAAAGATAGATCATTTGGCTATTTTCTGCAATTTTAAATTATTGAATAATTCCTGTAATCATATGTGCTAAAATATTTGTTTTATAGATTTTGGTGATATTTCAACTTCTGAATAAAATATAATTAAAGAAATAACAATTATTTTGGTTTATATACGCTTATTAGGTGTAAATATTTATGAATCTTACACTACTAAATGATAGATATTTAAATGCTAGAGTAATTGCAATACTGTAGAGAGAACGAGATATTTGATAAACACGTTGAATATATAACAGATTAATTTTAGTATAATTTTTTAAGTTAGTGATGTATTCCTATGATGAAATATAGAGATAAGCTTTTATAAGAAGAAAAAATGAACACTTCTGTTTTCACGTATTGCGTACAGTTGTAAAAATCGGTATAAGGCGCCGATATTAGAACTATATTGTCTTTTGGGGTATAGCCAAGCGGTAAGGCACCGGTTTTTGGTACCGGCATTCCCTGGTTCGAATCCAGGTACCCCAGCCAGGCTTTTCTAATAGTTTTATATTCAAAAGGTCGGATTTTGATTCTTTTAAGTCTATTTCTAATTTTCGTTAAATTTTTTTGATAACTTTTACTTGATTGTATAATCGCATACTACTCAAATATGATTGCAACAATTAATCGAAAAGCTTTTTTATGTTTTTCATTTTAAATGAATATGTACCTAATAACAATAAAACTAATAATTTGAACAATTTTGTATCTATCTTAAGAGAAAAAAGTTTATTAATTCAATAAAAACTAGAATAAAATTTTTCTGGTCAATTTTTTAATTTTTGTATAATAAATAGCCTCAAGTAGATTTTTAATAGTGCAGTTTATAATTCTTTATTAATCATTTATAAAAAAATCTGTTAACTCTTAGAATTAACTCACTACTTTAAATTCAGAAAGATAATACCGAAAACATCGATAAAGCATGCAAAATCAAAAAAGACTCAATAAAAACAACTTTATACAACAGAGATATCAACTTCACTCTATATGATAGATTGTGTTACCTCAATCAAAAGCTTTTTGTGCAATTGCTGATTGTGCTGCTGCTAAACGTGCAATCGGTATCTGGAAAGGCGAACACGAAATATAATCTAGATCATTTTCTTCACATAAAGCGATAGAATAAGGATCACCTCCATGTTCACCACAAATGCCCAGCTTAATTTTTGCACGCTGAGAACGTCCACGTTGTGCAGCAATAGTGATAAGTTCTCCTACCCCATTGCGATCAATCGATATAAAAGGATCTTTCTCCAAGAGCCCTTTTTGCAAATAGGTTGTCAAAAATGGCGCTGCATCATCACGTGAAATACCAAAAGTAGTTTGGGTCAAATCATTTGTTCCAAAAGAAAAAAATTCCGCGGTTTCGGCAATTTCATCTGCCCGAAGAGCAGCTCTTGGCAACTCAATCATTGTTCCAACTATGTATTGAATATTGACCTTCTTTTCCTTCATCACTTCATCAGCAACATAATCAATACGAGCTTTAACAAAATCCAATTCAGATTTAAGAGCAACAAGTGGTACCATAATCTCAGGTATAACGGGAGATCCCGTTTTTTTAGCGGATTCTACCACCGCTTCAAAAATTGCTCGCGCTTGCATTTCAGCAATTTCAGGATAAGTAATGATTAAACGGCATCCCCGTAATCCAAGCATAGGATTAAATTCATGCAATTGCTGCACACGTTCTACAAGTAATTCAGAAGAAATTCCCATAGCCATTGCAACATCAAGAATTTCTGAATCTGTTTTTGGCAAAAACTCATGTAAAGGGGGATCTAAAAAACGGATAGTCACAGGTAAACCGGACATAATTTCAAATAATTCAGTAAAATCTGACCGCTGCATTGGCAAAAGCTTATTTAGTGCCTTGCGACGTCCCTCTTCATCATTACTTAAAATCATTTCACGCATAGCAACAATACGTTCGCCAGTAAAGAACATATGCTCAGTACGACAAAGACCAATACCTTCAGCCCCAAAGGAACGTCCCATTTGGGCATCAATCACCGTTTCAGCATTAGCACGAATTTTCATGCGCCGCATTCCATCTGCCCATTCCATCAATTGAGCAAAATCTCCACAAAGTTCAGGTTGCAACATTGCAACTTTTCCCTTAAAAACTTCCCCTACTCCACCATCTAGTGTAATTATATCGCCTTTTCGAAAGATCTGACCCGAAGCAATCATTTTGTTTGTCTTATAATCAATCCGCAAACTGCTTGCACCAGAAACACAAGGCTTCCCCATACCACGAGCTACAACAGCAGCATGACTTGTCATCCCACCACGTGTCGTTAAAATTCCTTCTGCAGCATGCATACCGTGAAGGTCTTCTGGACTTGTTTCTACACGCACTAAAATAACTTTCCGTCCTTCTATTGAAGCTCTTTCTGCTTCTTCAGAGGTAAAAACAATCTCACCAGTTGCAGCTCCTGGAGAAGCAGGTAAACCACGCGCTATAACACATCGCTTTGCTTTGGGATCAAGCATGGGATGCAAAAGTTGATCAAGCGATTTTGGTTCAATCCGCATTACCGCTTCTTCACGACTTATTAATCCCTCCTCAACCATCTCGACCGCCATCTTTAAAGCTGCACGAGCTGTTCGCTTTCCTGAACGAGTCTGCAACATCCACAATTTACCCTTTTCAATTGTAAACTCTAGATCCTGCATATCTCGATAATGTTGTTCAAGCTTACGCGCAATCTGACACAATTTTGAAAAAGCTTCTGGCATAATTTTTTCTAATGATGGCTTATTTGAACCAGCAGCGATGCGCGCAACTTCTGTGATATTCTGAGGTGTACGAATACCCGCTACAACATCTTCACCCTGTGCATTAACTAAAAATTCGCCGTAGAGCTCTTTTTTTCCTGTCGATGGATTACGTGTAAAAGCAACACCTGTTGCTGAATCTTCACCCATATTACCGAACACCATAGCTTGCACATTAACCGCTGTTCCCCAACTTTCAGGAATATTATGTAAACGACGATAAGTAATTGCACGCGCTGTCATCCAACTTGAAAAAACTGCTCCAATTGCCCCCCATAATTGCTTTTCAGGATCTTGTGGAAAAGATTCTCCCAATTTTTCTTCAATACATGCCTTATAAAGAACAATAACATTTTTCCAATCAGCTGCTGTCATTTCTGTATCAACATCGTAACCATTGCATGCTTTTACTTCATCAAGGATTTCCTCAAAATACGAATGTTCCATTCCCAAAACAACATTGGAATACATTTGGATAAAACGACGATAACTGTCATAAGCAAAGCACTCATTATTGGCTTGTATAGCAATTGCTTTTACGGTCTCATCATTCATACCAAGATTAAGAACTGTGTCCATCATTCCTGGCATAGAAGACCGAGCTCCTGAACGAACGGAGAGCAAAAGCGGCCTTTGTTTATGAGTAAATTCCTGTTGTGTCTGTTCTCCAACACGTTGGAGTGCCTGTCTAACAGCTTCCTGCAAATCTTCTGGATATGTACCATCATGAGCATAATAAAAGTTACAAACTTCTGTTGTAAGAGTAAATCCAGGAGGGACAGGTAGGCCAAGATTGCTCATTTCTGCCAAATTAGCTCCCTTACCACCAAGAAGATTACGTTCACTCGCACTTCCCTCTGCCTGACCATTACCAAAACTATAAACCCATTTTGTCATCGCACAAATCCGCTCAATTAGTAAGCATAAAAACATTATTCAACCAAGCTAATCATGAAAAAATATCTCGTTTCAAAAATTAGTAAAACCAAATAAAATACTGCCTTATTTAAGGTATGGAAGCATGTCTCTCCAACAAGAAGATCAACATAACTACTAGTTCTCACTTTCGAAGGAAAATTTATCTTGTTAAAGAAAACTATCAATTGCTGAAAATAAAGCTTCCATCGACATTGCACCTTCATACTTTTTACCATTAATAAAAAAGGTTGGTGTTGCTGTAACTCCAAGTTCTTTTCCACGTTCAAAAGATGCATTTACTTCGTCCAAAACGGATTGATTTTTCAGGCAAGCACTAAAACTTTCATCCGTAAAGCCTGCCATAAAGGCAATTTTTTTCAATGGTTCTAAAGCATCTTGTGCCCTAGCCCACTCGTATTGTTTTTGAAACAAAACTTCTATCAAAGGAAAATAACGATCTTCTGGAGCACATCTTGCTAACATAAAACCAGCTGTTGCTCGAGGATCGTAAGCAAAATCGCGAAAAATAAGTTTCACTTTACCTGTTTTTATATACTTTTTACGGAGTTGAGGAAGTATAACATTGTAAAAATCAGCACAAAAAGTGCATGTAAGTGAAGCATATTCAATAATGGTTACTGGTGCATTTTCTTGACCTTCAACTCTATCCTTAACTTTACCTGATTTAAGGAGTTCAGACATATCAACGGTTGCTACTGGCTCAGCTTTACTTACTAAAGTTGTCGTTGCATGAGCGTGCGCAGTTATACCCCAAATAAAAATTACTACAAAAGATACGATGAAATGATAATTAATCATAAATAACACTTTTCTGTTCTACTTTAAAAAATAAAAATTTAATACCTCTTCATCAAGCGCAAGAAATATAAAATATCTTCTTCCACTTATTATTTTTTTTCCACAAAAATGCAATATCCAAGTTTGTAAAGCGATTGGTATAAGTTTTCATCTTCAATTCCTTCAAGCATTTTTTCCAAATGCTGTCTCTTTTTTTCATCTGGAAACAGTTTGATTTCTGGACGATCAGTGAAAACCGATATCTGTTTTTGCTCAATTTTGATTCGGTCAATAGCGATATACCCAAAAAAACCATTAATTCTCTGAATCAATTCATCTGTTTCATGCATTAATTTTAACGCAGCAAACCCTTTACACGCAACCACAAGTGTCGCAGGATGAAATATTTCACTTTGATCTACTCGACACTTCCAAATAATTTTAATTGGCATTGTATGTTCGCCAATATCTTGTCCTACAATCTGTGACCAATGTTTTATAAGTGCTATATTAAGTCCTGTTTTTTTGCGTAAAATTGGATCAAGTACTTCGAATACCATTTCAGAAATAGAATAAAAATGGCACTTTTGTAATTTTTTGCTCATTCCATCCCAAACCATCATCAAATCATTGACTAAATCATAACTGTTTTCTTTTCGATATTAAAAACTACTATTTTAAAAACTTAATAATAAATACAAATAAAGAAACCGCATTTACTTAACTAAAGTTTCTATAATCAATTAACGAATTATGAATGTAAAATATACGCTCTGTTTGTATTTTAGATTTTTTTATGATTAAAAACAACGATGTACGAAATTTCTTCGCTTCTTCTTTCTTGGTATGATAAAAATTATCGTCATTTACCGTGGCGTATGTCCCCTCAAAAACAAATAACAGGCATTTATCCTGATCCTTACCAAATTTGGTTATCAGAAGTCATGCTTCAACAAACAACAGTTAAAACTGTTAAACCTTACTTTAAAAAATTTTTAAAGCTTTGGCCTGATCTTTTCTCTTTATCGCGAGCATCACAAGAGGATATCATGAAAGCATGGGCTGGTCTTGGTTACTATTCACGTGCACGTAATCTTAAAAATTGCGCTACTCAGCTTGTTAAAAACCATGGAGGGAAATTTCCACAGTCAGTAAAAATATTACGGACTTTACCCGGTATTGGAGACTATACCGCAGCAGCTATTGCTGCTATTGCCTTTGGTTATCCCGTAGCTGTTGTTGATGGTAATGTCGAACGTGTTATAACGCGCTTATTTGCTATTACCTCAGTATTGCCTAAAGCAAAACCTGAAATCAAAGAAAAAACACAAGAAATCACTGATGTGAAACGTCCTGGTGACTTTGCTCAAGCTATGATGGATTTAGGATCAACAATTTGTACACCTCGTAAACCATCTTGTTTACTCTGCCCTCTTCAAAGTGTGTGTAAAGCAACAAAAATGCAGGCAGTAGAAGTTTTTCCAATCAAAGCTCCTAAAAAAGAACGTCCTTTAAGAACTGGTGCTGCTTTTGTAGCCATTAATGAAAATAAACAAATTTACTTAGAAAAACGACAACATACAAAACTACTCAATGGCATGACTCAAATTCCCAATAATATTGGGATAAATGAAGAAAATGGTCTGCAAAATGCTCCCTTTTCTGCCAATTGGGAACTCAAGGGACAAATTACACATATTTTTACCCACTTTTCTTTAAAACTTAACGTCTATTGTGCTGATAATATTCATGGAATAAAGCTTGAAAATGGTTGGTGGTGTGACATTCATCATCTTACCCAAGAAGCACTCCCTACTGTTATGAAAAAAGCCATTGCTGTAGCTATTGCTTTCCCTTTTAAATCTAAATAACTTCATCCCTGTATAAATAAAGAATTCACTAAAGTAATTTTATCCGCAATTGACATCAATGCAAACTATATAACATTGGCTTTCAACATCTGTAAACGTATCATCATTCTTAAATCATCTATTGATTTCAATAGACCATTTTCTTCATAATACCAAAATGTCCAACCATTACAACTTTGTGAAGCTTGAGCCTTTCTTCCTATCATATGAATAGAACCCGCTTCACCACCATACATAATAGTCCCATCAGCTCTCACAATAGCAGATATTTCCTTCTTCTTATCATAAAGAACATTTCCAGGATAAAGCAATCCTGCATCAAGCAAATTAGAAAATGCCACACGTGGTTCTGTTTTTTTTGTTTTTAAAATTTCTAATTCTGATTCAGCTAAGGGTTTAATCGCAGCAATTCTCTCACAGGCTGCATCAATGTAATGTTGCTCTCGTTCAATCCCTACAAAATCACGGCCCAAAAGTTTTGCAACAGCACCTGTTGTTCCAGAACCTAAAAATGGATCAAGAATAACATCGCCAGGTTTGCTAGAAGCCATAATAATACGTGCGAGTAAAGATTGAGGCTTTTGCGTTGGATGTAATTTACGTCCTATTTTATCTTTTAAACGTTCAGCACCTGTGCAAAGAGGAAAAAGCCAATCTGAACGCATTTGTTTATCTTCATTGCTAGCTTTTAAAGCATCATAATTAAATGTATATTTTTTGTCTTTTTGATCTCGGACAGCCCAAATAAGCGTTTCATGAGCATTTTGAAAGCGCCGTCCTCGAAAATTCGGCATAGGATTATTTTTGCGCCAAATGATATCATTAAGCATCCAAAAACCTAAATCCTGTAATGCTGTGCCAACTCGAAAAATATTATGGTAAGATCCAATAACCCAAATTGTTCCATTAGGTTTTAAAACACGACGACACGCAAGCAACCACGCACGCGTAAAAGCATCATAAGCAGAAAAACTTTCAAACTGATCCCAAGCATCATCAACTGCATTAACGCGCGAGTGATCTGGACGATACAATACACCCTCTAACTGTAAGTTATAAGGAGGATCTGCAAAAATCATATCAACAGAATGTTTAGGAAGTTTTTCTAGTACTGCAACACAATCTCCTTTGAAAATTTTATTACGCCACTGCGTCTGTAAAGAAGTACAAACCTGATTTTTTTGTAGCTGAACAATTGTCATAAAACACTCAACAACACGAACCAAAATTACTGTATAATCAAAATGATTTATCGATCTAATTGTTCATTATCTTCACAAAATAGAGTAAATGTATCGTTAAGGTACTTAAATTTATTTTATTCAATGCATGAAAAATAATTTCATATTGATAAATTTTTCTTTTACTCCTTTATAGCATATTGTTCACATATCTATCTTATCAAATTAACTAAGAAAAAGCTTTCGAAATGTATTTTGGAAACGAAAATCTTCCAATATCATTTTATGAAAACTCTTGAACTGCCTTATAATAAGGAATGTCTTATGCCACAAATTGATCTCATTATTTTTGATTGTGATGGAGTTTTGGTAGACTCCGAATATCTTGTAGCAAAAATTGGATCACAACTGCTTAAAGAAATAGGATATAAAATATCCCCCAAAGAATTAAGTAAGCGCTATTCAGGACTTGTTTTTCAAGATACTCTTCAAAAAATTGAACAAGAAATTAAAAAACCAATTTCTGCTAATTTTATAGATCAAATGGAACGTCTGTTTCGTGCACAAATGAAAACTGAATTACGTGTTATTAATGGCATAAAAGAAGCAATAGAAATTATTAAATCCTATTATCCCTATTGTATTTGCTCTAATACAATGAATGCAGATATAAAAGATATGCTTAAAACTGTTAATCTTTATCATCTTTTTGAAAATAAAATATTCTCCGCACCTGAAGTTGGAACTAAAAAACAAAAACCTGCACCTGATGTTTTTCTTTTTGCAGCGCAAGAATTACGCGTAAAACCGGAAAATACTATTGTCGTAGAAGATTCTATTCATGGTGTATACGCTGCTGCAACAGCAGGAATGCGTGTCATCGGCTTTACTGGAGGATCCCATAGTTATCTTGGTCATTCTAACGCTCTTATAGAAGCTGGTGCAGAAACAGTTATTACAAAACACGCCCATTTGCTCGAAACCCTAGAAGCAATGAAAATATGGAGAGATTCGCAATAAAAATACCTTCAGCATATACCAACTTACATATTTTCTCAGTAATTTTTGACTGAAAGATTCAAGTATTATTCATAAATAATTAGGACATATTCATAAAGTTTAATGGTATACTACTATCATCAAAAAGTAAAAGATAAACTTATAAAGTCTTCATAATAGAATTAATCACTGCAACAAATGATAATAAATATCCTTGTATTAATGATTATCAGTAGCGCTTACGCAATACACTTATAATCAATATAACATTACTTTTCTAAAGAAATTTAACCTTTTTCTAATTTGAATACCTGTTAGTTTAAGAACAATAATTATAATCAATTCGGATTTATAATGCTATCGAAAACTTAAAACAAGTTATTTAAAAACTGATATAAAATGACTCAAAAATATTTTTACCCCATTCTCCAACGAAACAAATCATATCTATAAAATATCCTAACAATTGATAGCATCACTTATCAAGAAAGCAACTACCTCGCCAATCTAAATAAAGAAATTGCAACAAAAGCTATTCGCAAAATAAAATCATATATTGTCCATGATTATTCTTTTTACTGATTACCTTACCCAATTTTCTAATCCTAGCACTATTAATTTGCCATTACCATTATGTCTAGAAAATCTTATAGATTTATGGAAAGCACTTTACAAATCTTGCTAATGATGAAAAAAGTAGTAAAAGACTATATTTATTAAAATCGTGTGCACCTTATTATAGTTAGCTGCATTTATTTAAATTAGAAATATTCCAATGTTTTTATAATCGCGCATTTGGTTGACTAAACGGAGTAATAAATACATGTGTGTAGATATCAGCCACCTCAGTAATGGTTTGACTATCGCCACACATAAAATGCCACAAATTGAAAGTGTAGCGCTTGGAATATGGATTAAAGTTGGCTCGCGTAACGAAACCTTTAAACAACATGGTATTGCCCACCTACTTGAACATATGGCTTTCAAAGGAACAGAAAACCGTACAGCATTTAAAATTGCAACTGATATTGAAGATGTCGGTGGAGAAATCAATGCTACCACAAGTATTGAAACAACCGCTTATTTTGCGCGCGTTCTTAAAGAAGATATTCCTCTTGCTATTGATATTCTAGCCGATATTATGACATGTTCAAAATTTGACGAAGATGAATTAGAACGTGAAAAACAAGTTATTTTTCAAGAAATTGGCGCTAATTGTGATGTTCCTGATGATATTGTTTTTGACCATTTTACTGAAACAGCCTTTCGTCATCAATCTCTTGGTCGTTCTATTCTGGGAACACAACAAACAATTCAATCGTTCACATCCGCTGATCTCCACAATTTTATGAATCAGCAATATAGTGCAGATCGTATGGTTGTAGTTGCTACAGGAGCTGTAGAACACGAAAATTTTCTACGGCAAGTCGAAAGTTGCCTTGGCACCTTTCGTTCTCATTCAACAGCTCCTTTAATCAATCTAGCTAATTATATCGGTGGTGATTTTCGCGAATATCGTGATCTAATGGATACACAAGTTGTACTTGGTTTTGAAGGACGTCCATATCATGCACATGATTTTTATGCTGCCCAAATTCTTTCAATCATTCTAGGAGGAGGCATGTCATCACGCTTATTCCAAGAAGTAAGAGAAAAGCGTGGCTTATGCTATTCTATTTACTCTTTTCATTGGGGATTTTCAGATACTGGGCTCTTCGGCCTTCATGCCGCTACAGGACAAGAAGGACTAGAAAAACTTTTGCCTGTTATTCTTGATGAGCTCTGTAAAATAAGCAAAAATATTGATACAAATGAACTTCAACGAGCACAAGCTCAGTATCGTGCCAATCTAATAATGGCACAAGAAAATCCATCTAGTCAAGCACATCTCATTGCTCGCCAAATACTCCTTTATGGTAGGCCAATTCCAATCTCTGAAATGACTAAATGTTTAGAACTTATTACCTTAGAACAGTTAACTGATCTAGCTAAACGTCTTTTTATCAATTCTAACCCAACGTTAGCAGCTGTTGGTCCCATTGGGTCACTCATGAATTTTAACGATTTATTATCAGCTCTTTCACCTAATATGCACTGTCTTCTCTAAAAGAGATGAAGATTTTTAAAAACTTCAATTAGAAAAAATTATAATTTGATACTCATAAATTATTCTAAACCCCAAAATACGCACATAATATTATAAAATTATTTTTATTAAATAAGTTTGGGAAACTTTTATCAAGAAAGCAAGAAAAACTGCCTACTCAATACTTCATATGATAAA
This sequence comes from Bartonella sp. JB63, assembly GCF_002022665.1. Lineage (NCBI taxonomy): Bacteria > Pseudomonadati > Pseudomonadota > Alphaproteobacteria > Hyphomicrobiales > Bartonellaceae > Bartonella > Bartonella sp. JB63. Next base: position 242,961 of record NZ_CP019788.1, on the reverse strand, counting down.
TAATTTAAATAAACAAGAGTATATTGCGTGAAATCTAACAATGAATAGTTGAATTTTTCCTTTTAAAAAGAACAAAATTCCGTTAATTTTAAGACTCATTGGTGCGAGCAGATATCTGATTTATTTTTGTATAAAATCATGTAATTTTTTCAAAAGAAAACAACTACTACTTTTTATAAAAATAAAAAGTAGTAGTATTTTCTTGAAAATCTCGTTTAAAATTAAATAGCTTCAAATACTGAGAGTGAGGCAGCGTGAAGAGTTTGAGTAAAATAATCAATATCATTCTTGTTATAATAATTAGCCTTTTTGTACACCTTGCATCAGCACAAGCAATCGAACCGATAAAAATTTCTCCTCAAGATATAGCACTTGATCTGTCCAAAGCTATCGAAATTCATCACACCAATAACTCTATCTTCCAAACAAGTACAGCACCAGGACCAGATGGCATTATATGGCGCATCGAAGTACAGGCAAAAAGTGAAAATTTTTCTGGAAACTGGGCAGTATTTGCCCTTGCGAATCCAACAGATGAACAAATTGACCGTCTTATTGTTGTTCCTCATTATCGGATGGCTCATTCAGGTCTTCTGTGGCCAAATCTTGGGTCAGTACGTATCCAATCTATCACGCCAAGTGCAGGTTTTTCTCTTGATCGTCAAACTAATGCAAATTCAGATATTTTTCGTATCACTCTCAACCCTGGCACTGTGATTACATTTGTTGCAGAACTAAGTTCTAAAAATCTACCACAAATTTATCTATGGCAACCTGAAGCTTATAAAGATACAATTAATTCCTATACACTTTATCATGGTATACTTCTTGGTATATCAGGACTTTTGTCACTCCTATTAACTATTTTATTTGTCGTTCGTGGAACAAGTCTTTTCCCTGCAACAGCTGCTGTTGCTTGGGCTGTTCTCTTCTACATTGGTATTGATTTCAATTTTTTGAATAAACTCTTTGCAATTACACCAATAACAGAGCCAATTTGGCGTGCTGGTACAGAAGTTGCACTCGCTGCAACACTCTTTATTTTTCTGTTTACTTATCTTTGTCTCAACCGTTGGCATTATCACTTTAGCTATGGTGCAATTATATGGATTATATCTCTCTGCGGATTAGGAGCATTTGCCATTTATGATCCTACTAGAGCAGCTGGAATCGCTCGCCTATTATTTGGTCTCACAACTATACTTGGTATTATCTTGATCGGCTATTTTTCAATCCGTAGATATGACCGTGCAATCATGCTTATTCCAACATGGTTATTAATTAGCTTTTGGTCTCTTGAAGCGTATGCCTGCATAATAGGATATTTAGATAATGATATTGTTCAACCAGCTTTAGCAGGAGGATTAGTCCTTATTGTCCTTCTTATCAGCTTTCTTGTTATGCAACAAACGTTTTCTAATGATGCTTTTCATGAGGGAATTTTTTCCGATCTCGAACGACAAGTTCTAGCCGCAAGAGGAGCTGGAAGTATCATTTGGGACTGGAATGTCGAGCGTGACCGCATTACTGTTCACCCAGATATGACAACACTTTTTGGTGCTGAAGCCTGTAAACTTAACGGTACTATGAATGACTGGGTTTCAGCCTTACATTATGATGACCGTGAACGTTTTCAGGCTGTTTTAAATATCATTCTTGAACATAAAAAGGGACGCATTGATCAAATTTTTCGCCTTTCCTCTGGTGGTGGCCATTATCATTGGTTTTCTCTTCGTGCACGCCCAGCTATCCAAAAAGATGGAAAGATTACCCGTGTTATTGGGAGTATTGTCAATATTACTAATCATAAAAAAGCCGAAGAACGTTTACTATACGATGCAATTCACGACAGCTTAACCGGTCTTCCTAACCAACAAATTTTCCTCGACAGATTACAGAATTATGCCTCTTTAGCTAAAGCAAATATAAAAATTAGACCAACCATTTTTATGATTGATTTCGATAATTTTCGTCAAATTAATCGCAAATTAGGTATAGCTTTTGGGGACACTGTGCTCTTAATAATTGCACGTCGTTTAAGCCGTCTTGTTAACTCACAAGACACCTTATCACGCCTCTCTGCAGATCGTTTTGCAATTATTTTATTAAGCGAAACAGAACCCCAAAAAATTGCAATGTTTGCGAATCATCTGCATAAAACAATTTCAGCGCCTATTACTCTTGAAGAGAAAACTATAATGCTTTCCGTATCCATTGGGTTGGTTACATGGAGCGATAATAGATCAACTGCTCAAAATATTTTCAACGATAGTGAATTAGCAATGATCCATGCGAAACAAATGGGTGGTAATCACATTGAACCCTTTCGTCCCAATTTTCGTACTTTAGATCTCGAGCATAACAGTATAAACAAAGATATTCACCATGCTATCAAGCGTAATGAAATAAAAATCCTCTACCATCCTATTCTTAATTTATCAGATGGACAAATTATTGGTTTTGAAACAATCGTTGAATGGCACCATCCAAATCATGGACATTTAAATGCCCATGATTTTATCAAAATCGTAGAAAGCGAACAGCTCGTTATGGATTTGGTACAATTCATTATTGATCAAGCTATTGTAGATCTTATAAATATACAAGAAAAATGTGCTAAACATCCTTTCTTTATTTCTATCAATTTACCAAGCGCGGAAATGATTCATCCTGACTTTATAAATCAATTACGCTCTACTCTTCTTCGTAATCCGGTCAATAAAGGACGATTAATGATAGAAATATCTGAGCTTGTTTTAAGAAAAAATCCTGAACAATCAGCTCATTTTTTTGAACAGATTAAAGCATTAGGAATGAATCTAGCATTGGATAATTTTGGAACAGGTTATTCATCACTTACATATCTTGTCCGTTATCCATTCGACATGGTTAAATTAGATCGTTCACTTATCTCAATCGATTCACCTAAGAAAAAACTTGTGCTTAAATCAATTATTAGAATGGCTACTGATCTTAATTTACAGATCATAGCAGAAGGTGTAGAAAATGAAAAAGAAGCTATTTTTTTACGACAAGAAGGCTGTAAATATGTTCAAAGTACAATCGTTACTAAACCAATTGCCGTCGAAGAATTAATCACTCTCGTTCAAAACCACTTCTCTTATATCTATAATAATTAATGTTATAAAAAGCTTCAAGAAATAATCTATGCATGACCTATTTCAGAAATAAGAGAGGTTGGACTAATCCCCATGCGAATGAAGCTTTCATCATACTTACTACTGATATTACTTTCAAAAAGAAAACTAGGAGATGTAGGACTAATCAACCAGCCATTTGCATAAATCTCCGTTTCAAGCTGTCCTGCTTTCCATCCAGCATAGCCCAAAGCTATAAGGGCATGTTGTGGCCCCTGCCCACAACTCATGGCTTTTAACACATCAAGGGTTGTAGTAAGACAGATTTTGTCTGTAATAGATATGGTTGCTTCACAAGCGTAATCATCTGAATGCAGTACAAAACCACGAGATGTATCAATGGGCCCACCACAACGTATTGGAAACTTTTTTATTGGCTCAGAAAGATAATTTTTTTGATTTTGGTTAATCACTCCAAGCTGAAGCAAAAGCTCAGGAAAATTAATATTGTGCAACTGATTGAGAATAATTCCCATAGCACCAGCATCAGAATGGGCACAAATATAGATAACAGAACGAACAAAGCGCTTGTCATTCATTCCGGGCATTGCTATGAGCAACTGCCCATTCAAAAATCCTTCACGCTGTTTCATAATTTGATAGTCTCCATAATCCAATTTTTCAACTTTAACTAAGTCAATACTAGCAAAGAATAAAGCTCAAATGAAAAAATTGCAAATATTTCCAAATTTACAAAGAATTTCAAATACTTTTCAGAAAAATCTCTTAGTAATTTTGAAAATAATGTCTGTATTTTTAGGATTTTTCTACTTCCTTATTAATTCTCAAGCAGAACAAAATCCACATCTTATTGCAACACCTTGGCATGAATCAGAAGGTGGTCGTGCCAGATTAGCTATAACTTCATCTTCCCTTTCTGGAGTAAAAAATGGCATTATTGAAATTACTTTAAAACCAAAATGGAAAACTTATTGGCGAAACCCTGGAAATTCGGGCATGGCGCCATTTTTTAATTTTAACCAAAAAGTGTCTTATGAAATTTTCTATCCTACACCACAACTCTACAAAACAGAAAATGACTGGTCATTAGGCTATAAAAATAAAGTCGTATTGCCCTTTAATGTTTCTGGTTCAAACGAAAATCTAAGTGGTTCTTTAACCCTTGGAATGTGTGATGAAATTTGTATCCCTTTTAATATTGATTTTAATTTTTACTCATCTAACCAAAATAATACTTTTCTTTCCCCATCCTTATTAAAAAAAGCCCAAGATGCTTTACCTCATACAGCACATAATGTATTAAAAATACATGCCGAAAAAAATGGGAATACCCTTTTAATAAAAATAAAAAATAATCAAATAATCAAAACTTCTGCTCTCTTTTTAGATGGAGGAACAATGCAAATTGGACCAGCAAAAAAGATAAGTGATCATGAAGGATATGCAGTTTTTAGTGCACCTATATATTTCGCTTCAGGTGAATTAAAGAAAACAGTCTTTTATACAGCTTCTTATAAAGATCATGCTTTAAGTGGAACATTCACAATAAACACACAATCAAGCCATACTGTCATTCCATAAAATAAAAAATTATTCTGAAAAACGTTCATTTTCACGATATTCAGTAATTGCTTTACGTGCAAGTGCATCTGCACGCTCATTATCTGGATGGCCAGTATGACCTTTTATCCAGTGCCATCTGATATCATGGTGAGAACAGACATCATCAAGGGCTTGCCATAATTCCATATTTTTAACAGGATTTTTTGATGCAGTGCACCAATTATTTTTTTTCCACCTCTCAAGCCACGTAGAAATCCCATTACGCACATAAGTTGAATCGGTATAAAGATCAACTGAACATGATTCCTTTAGAATATTTAACGCGCGAATTGCCGCCATAAGTTCCATTTGATTGTTGGTCGCATACACTTCCCCACCATAAAGTTCACGCTCATGACCATTCCAGCGTAAAATTGCTCCCCATCCTCCTAAACCAGGATTTCCTGAACAAGCACCATCTGTATAAATTTCAATGACTTTTTTTCGATCTAACATAACATGAAAAACTCCACCTCAGCTAAAAAGTTCACATTACTTCCAAAAATAAGGTTCATACTAATATTTCAACGATTTTTTTGAACAACAAAATTATCTGAAAGCTCATTAAATTAATTCTAAGAATATATTGTAAAGCCACATTAAACTAGAACCTATCTTGCAATAATAATGCACATTAAAATTGCCGACCTATATACCTTTTTTCAATATAACTAAGTATCGTGTTATAATTTTTTTTAAAAACTAATCATAACAAGAAAATTAGATATAAATGCTGCAGAAAAATACATAAAAATAAATTATCTTTTGAAAACTTTTTATAAGTATTAAAATGAGCATTCTTTCTATTGTATAAAATTCAAGATTTTCAGTATCCTCTCTTTTCGTTGATAAGAGAGACAACTTATTAAATAACACGTTAAAAATTCTGAGAATCATTTTATATAATTGCTATTATTTCATTTTTTCACGCGTGCTTTTATCACCATTTTTGTTTTTTAATATCTCTGCTTGTCCTTTAATAAAAGCTATATCTTGAGAGGATAAATTAATATCACGCAATTCACGATTTACTAAAAATGTTTCCTTTTCCACTATAGTTTCAGCTAATTCTATTTTGACATCATAACGCGTATGAAAAGCTGTAATAATTTCATCAACAATAATTTCAGGAGCTGATGCACCAGCTGAAAGGCTAATAACTGAAAGAATACCTAGATTATCAAAATCAATTTCATTAGCACGTTGAATTAAAATAGACTGACGCGCACCAAATCTTTCAGCAACCTCTACCAAACGTTTAGAATTAGATGAGTTTGGTGAGCCAACAATTAAAAATAAATCACTCCCCAATGCCGCTGCCTTAACAGCATCTTGTCGATTAGTAGTAGCGTAACAAATTGATTCAGCTGCTGGAGCTGTTAACCTAGGAAAACGTCGTTGTAATACATTGAGAATCTCTGCTGTATCTTCAACAGAGAGTGTTGTTTGTGTTACAAATCCTAATTCATTCGGATTATCCGGCTGATAATGTAAGGCATCTTCTACCGTTTCAATCAATGTTACAGCTCCTTCTTTAAGCTGCCCCATGGTTCCAATTACTTCAGGATGACCAGCATGACCAATCAATATAACATGACGACCATAACGTTGATGACGAACTGCTTGTTTATGAACTTTAGAAACCAATGGACATGTCGCATCAAGATAAAACAGATTATAACGAACAGCTTCTTCTGGTACAGATTTTGGCACACCATGAGCAGAAAATATAACAGGCCGACTACGATTTGCCTCAGGTATTTCATGAAGTTCTTCAATAAAAATAGCTCCCCTCTTCTGCAATCCCTCAACAACATAACGATTATGTACAATTTCATGACGAACATATACTGGAGAACCATATTTTTTTAATGTCAGAATAACAATCTGGATGGCACGATCAACACCAGCGCAAAACCCGCGCGGGCTACACAAGCGAATTGTTAAAGGAGGAAGTACAGACATAATTCATCCTTAATATCTATAAACTTTTACCCAAACTTATTATTGTTAATGTTATATACAGACAGTGTAAAAAGAAAAACTAAACATATTCCCCTTACGACTATTAATCATCGCTTATCCAATGGTATAAATGTATCAAATCATTCGATACAACTTTTCTTTTCACATCAAAAAGTAACAATACATCACCACTTTTGCTAACAGCACGAAAATAATTGTACAAATCACTATAGATCACGCAAGCAAGTTATCGGTCAATAATATCTAATTATAGCATTTTTACATAATTATCTTCTCATATCAGAATTTGTTCTAATCTTCCAACAATAGCTATCTTCCATTATTATACTTTTTTCTCACTAGTCAAATCGATATTTTTCTCAGCATTTGTTACTTCCTTCATCCATACATTCATATTTCTTGGATATGAAAGAAATTCTCTCATTTAGTATCTAATAATTTTTGATGAAATATTTTAAAATTTAGCATTACAAGTATAAGCTCTTATCTTTTGACAAAACATTTGCCTTCAAATATGCATAAACTTCCATCTCAGAATTGCAGTTTATATTAGTTAATAAAACATCGCCCCCTATAAGTCTGCTTTTCGTAAACATAGCATTTTACGAAAAATTTCTATCATAAAAAATTAGTTTTCAAACTTAGAAAAAAAATCAAAGTACAGATTTTAAAGAGATTAATAGAATTAATAACTATAAAATCCCCCATATTTGAATGAAAATATTGATTTTTCTAGGGAAACGTGGGCCCGGAGGGACTCGAACCCCCAACCAAGCGGTTATGAGCCGCTGGCTCTAACCAATTGAGCTACAGGCCCCACAAATGTGCTTTTTCTAAACTAAAATATCCTCTTATACAAGAGCTTGCTTTAATTATACTTCGTTTTTTTTCTCTCAGCGCCCTAATTCCTTTACAATGAGTACCAAAAATGGGAAAGTAATAGAATATATAATTATAAGGAATGAACATGACTAAAATAATTTTTCAACTGTTGAACATCTACCGAATGAAGTTGTTGATATTGACTGTATTATCTCTACTATCTACTTCACTCTTCGTACATGCTGAAGAAAAGATCAAAGATGCACCAACAATTACGGTTACAGCAACTGGTGAAAACCAAGCAACGCCAGATATGGCAATTATTAATTTAGCCGTTGTTACTCATGACACAACTGCCCAAAAAGCATTAGCTGCGAATAATAAATTTATGAACAACATTTTGAATACTTTTAAAAATAATGGTATTCAAGCAAATGACTTGCAAACATCAGGCTTATCTATTTACCAAACTAATTCAGATAAAAAACGAGAAAAAAAGAATGATGAAATAATTTACCATGTTTCAAATTCTTTAAAAGTAAATATCCGTGATCTTGCCAATGCTGGTAAAATATTTGATCAAGCAATGGCGCTTGGTGTTAATTCTGTTAATGGCATTACATTTACCAATGCCGATACGAAACCATTGTACAAAGAAGCACGTAAAAAAGCTATTGCTGAAGCTATTGAAAAAGCAGAAACTTTAGCTCAAGCAGCAAATGTAAAATTGGGAAAAATTATTACAATTAATGAAAGTAACAATGGATATTACCCAACACCCCGGCTCATGAGTAGATCGCAGCCTGCAAGTTACACAGATACAAATTTTTCAGGAGGTGAATTGAATTATAATGTTAATGTCACCATAACATTTGCTATCGACGAATAACATCAACTATTTAATAAAATAATTATATCATCGGTTTTTATAGAGAATTCCGGTGATATATTGGCAATAAGATTCTACTGACGATAGTTTATCATCATAAATTTTAATCTGCTTAGATGCAGAAAATTCAGTTTGATGTACTGTTTGAAAATTTTTTGAGACTAATGGGTGCCACCATGGAAGATCTTTACCTTCATTAACCAACCTATAAGCACAACTTTCTGGTAACCAATTAGCAGCTTTAACAGTAGCAATATCCAATAATACACAATCTGGAATAATTGACTTACGGTGAGCATAGTTTTTACACTGACATGTATCTTTATCCAAAAGACGACACGCAATACTAGTTGCATAGATATCACCAGTATCGTCATCTTCTAATTTATGCAAACAACAACACCCACAACCATCACAAAGACTTTCCCATTCAGTAGTAGACATTTCCCCCAATTTTTTACTTTTCCAAAATGGAATTTCTTCACTCATAAACAGAACATATCCCTTTCCTAAGAAAATTCACTTAAAGAATAAAATAAATAAAATTTGATCTATTATTCATATTATATTTTTTTATCTATCTTTAAAATGTGCCATTGTTTTCAATTAAGAATCAAGAAAACTGCGTAATTTGCGTGAACGGCTGGGATGCTTCAACTTACGAAGTGCCTTTGCTTCGATTTGACGAATACGCTCGCGGGTAACTGAAAATTGTTGACCAACTTCTTCTAATGTATGATCAGTGTTCATTCCAATACCAAAACGCATTCGTAAAACACGTTCTTCACGCGGCGTTAATGAAGCAAGAACACGCGTTGTTGTATCTCGCAAATTAGCTTGAATAGCCGCATCAATTGGTAATAACGCGTTTCTATCCTCAATAAAATCACCTAAATGAGAAGCATCTTCATCACCAACAGGAGTTTCAAGTGAAATAGGTTCTTTCGCAATCTTAAGCACTTTTCGCACTTTTTCTAATGGCATAGAAAGTTTGTTAGAGAGTTCCTCTGGCGTAGGTTCACGTCCAATTTCATGTAAAATTTGGCGCGATGTACGAACTATTTTATTAATTGTCTCAATCATATGAACAGGAATGCGAATGGTACGTGCCTGATCAGCAATAGAACGTGTAATTGCTTGACGAATCCACCATGTCGCATAAGTTGAAAATTTATATCCACGGCGATATTCAAATTTATCAACAGCCTTCATAAGACCGATATTGCCCTCTTGAATAAGATCAAGAAATTGTAAACCACGATTAGTGTATTTTTTGGCAATTGAAATCACAAGACGCAAATTAGCTTCCACCATTTCTTTTTTAGCGATAGCAGCTTCACGCTCCCCTTTCTGTACTTGTGTAACAATTCGACGAAATTCACCAATTGAAATAGCAGTTTCTTGCGCAAGATTTTGTATTTCACTACGCAAACTCTGAATAACTTTGGCTTCACAAGTTGAAAACTCTTTCCAACCACGCCCTGATAAAGCTGCAATATAATTAACCCAATCTGCGTCTAACTCACGACCTTGATATTCTCTTAAGAAATCTTCGTGCCCAATCCCATAGTTACTAGCAAGCCGCTTCAGCTTACCTTCGCTATGTATCAAACGCTTATTGATATCATAAAGTTGTTCAACCAATGCCTCAATACGGTTTTGATTCAAAGAAAGAGATTTTACTGCTTGGATTAAATCATCTTTCAATTGAGTATATTGTTTTCTTTGAGCAGATGAAAGAGGCTTTTCTTTGCGATATGATAAACTGCTTTCAACTTGTTGATCTTGCAGTTTGCGTAATTTTACATAAGTCTCAGCAATAAAGTCTAAAGTTTCTACAACCTGAGGGCATAATTCATTTTCCATTGCCGCAAGCGATAAGTTAACTTCATCATCTTCGTCATCATCTTCCTCCTCTATATCTTCTTCCACATCATCCATATCACGCATACTAGAAGATGGTGTTTCCTCTTTTATCTTTTTTACTTCACTCTGCTCGATAATGGGGGCTTGCTTTGCTTCTGGACCAGCGTAAGTCATCTCAAGATCAATAATTTCACGAAGAAGAATACGCTGTTCTTTCAACTCTTCACGCCAAATGATTAAAGCCTGAAATGTTAAAGGACTCTCACAAAGCCCAGAAATCATTGTTTCACGTCCAGCCTCAATACGTTTAGCAATAGCAATCTCACCTTCACGTGAGAGTAGCTCAACAGCCCCCATTTCACGTAAATACATACGGACCGGATCATCAGTTCGATCAGCTACCTCACGCTTAGATGTTGTTGCAACTGCATAGCTCGTTGCTTCTACTAAATCGCCACCTTCTATTGCGATTTCTTCCTCATATTGCTCAGCATCAATCTCATCTTCATCATCTATAACATTAATGCCCATCTCAGAAAACATCGCCAATGTATCTTCAATTTGCTCAGAGGTGAATTCGTCAGCAGAAAGAGCTGCATTCAATTCATCCATTATCACGTAGCCATTTTTTTTGGCGAGCTTAATCATTTTTTTGATAGCATCATCGGAAAAATCAAGAAGAGGACCATCAGAGCTCACTTTGCTCATTTCTTCTATACTATCTTTTTGTTTAACCTTTGTTGCCATCTGTTAACTCCACTTGATCACCACGTAAGTTTCATGTGATCAGCTTATTGTATTCTTACTTAGCGCAAAAAATTTCTTATATGCACTGCTGATGAGATTAATCTTCTATTCAAAAAGACACACTTTTATATACACCTTTTCATACAAAAATACGGGAACACTATAGAAGCCTTCCCGATATTTCTCAGTCTTTCTGAGAAAATATCTGCACCACATAGTAAGAACCAATTTCCCGCTTTTCCTAAAATTTAGTCATCATTCTTCATAAAAAATTCTTCACAAAAACGCCACTTCTATAATAGACTTCTATATCGACTTGGTGACTGATTCGCTTTTAAAAAGCGAATCATTTTATTCTATTTTTGTTTACTCTCATATATTTTTTCGCAAAACCAAGATCCGAATCCCTCAATTAAAGCCTCTGTTGCTTGCGCTAGCTCCAATTCGGCTTTCGTCTCACAAAGTAGATCAAAAACCTCATCCCTAGGATTTTTTATGAGTTGTTCTTCGATATCTTGTAGTCTCTTATGTAGGTGGTGTTCTTTAAGATGCAAGTAAACAGCTTGTTTTAACACAGCACGTGCATCTTCTATAGAAGCTCCCCCAAAAGTAATCCGCATACCAACTTTTCGCACAAGGCTATCTATATGCTCTAAAATAGATTTTAGCCCTTTTTTTTCCAAAAATACAGCCATTATCTCTTTATCACACAACTGTTGATTTCCAAGAATTTCCAACATAGACTGATGTAAACTTATTAATTGATCATTTTTTAATTCTAATTCTGAAAAAACTTCGAAATTCTCGTACCACAATTCAGGGTAGTGCGCTAAAATCAGCAAAATAACTGCTTCGCGTAAAGGAATAAAATGTTTTGAACTGCGAACTATATTAGAATTTGCCAATGCAGAAAAAGATTGACCTTTAAATATTCCATCTTTTTGATTTTGAATATATCTCTCTTCATTCTTTTGTTTCAAAAAAGATGAACGAAAAAAATCAAAAAGCCGTCTTTTTATATCTTGAAAATAATAGCGGCGTATATCTTGATCCTTAATTGTCGATATTTGCTGTTTTAGTTCTCTCTCCAATGCAGCACGGACTTCTGGGGTTGTAAAATGTTTTCCAAAAGTAGCACGCCACCATAAAAGCTCAATCAACGGAATTGACTTTTGAACAAAAGAAGAAAAAAGATGCACACCCCCTGCACGAATAATTTCATCTGGATCTTTGCCATCTGGCAATAAAACAAAACGCACAGACATTCCTGCTTTTAAAAGAGGAAGCACACGATCAGCAACACGGAAAGCAGCTTTTAAACCGGCATCATCTCCATCAAAACACAAAATCGGATTAGGTTCTATTTGCCATAAAAGTTTAATTTGCGTTTCCGTCAATGCTGTCCCTAAAGGAGCTACTACTTTTTCAAAACCAACCTTAGTTAAGGTAATTACATCCATATAGCCTTCAACAACAAGAATAGAATGTGTTTCTCCCCTTCCTGAGAAACGACTATTTTTGCGAGCAGACGCTGCATTATAAAGCGTATTACCTTTATGGAAAAGAACTGTTTCAGGACTGTTTAGGTATTTTGTTCGTGCATTTTTATCTAACGAACGACCTCCAAAAGCAACCACACGGCCACGTAAATCTTCAATAGGAAATATAATACGATTTCTAAACCGATCATAGGGAGTAGTAATATCTTCACCGGATATAAGAAGACCACAATCCTCCATCTGCTTTAGCGAAATACCACGTGCGCTCAATGCATCTTTCAAAGCCGTACGCCCTACTGGAGCAAACCCAATCTGAAAACGCTTTGCTAGTTCTAATGTCACCCCACGTTCACCAAGATAATGACGTGCTTGGGCCCCGATTTGATGGTGTAAGTTATTTTGAAAAAAATCGGCTGCTATTTTCATGATATCATAAAGATCACTTTTTTTTATTTCACCTTTATGATTTTGTGAATCAAAAACAGGTAATTTCATACCTGCAAAATCGGCCAAACGCTCTACAGCTTCCGAAAAGCGCAATCCATCAAGTTCGCAAAGAAAGGTGAAAATGTCACCATTTGTATTACAACCAAAACAATAATAACGACCTTGACGATCATCACAATGGAAACTTGGAGTTTTTTCACCATGAAATGGGCAGCAGCACCAAAAATCACCACGTGAAGGCTTGCTTTTTTTTGGATCAAATTTCACCCTTTGGCCAATAACCGTTGAAATCGGTAATCTGGCGCGAATCTCATCAAGAAAATCAGGTGGAATACGCATTATCTCTCACAGAGTTTGAAAATTCTTTATTTGTTATTTTAATTACTTTAAAGCATAATTCCAACACTTCATCTTAAGTAATAAACGAATTTCTAAATGAATAATTGCATATAGCTCAGAAATGGAGACAGAAAAAGTGCCCAAATTTTTTGTTCAATATCCACCGCTAGAAATGATCTCTTGGTTAATTTTTCTCGTTCTTATTGCACTTTTAGTTAATTTTTTAGCACGCATCTTACTTATTAATGGAAAAAAACAACTTGCTGCTTTTCTACACAAAAATACAACAACCGACATTGAAAATATTACTAAGTATATAGCTCATATTGCGTCAGCTTTTATTCTTTCAACCGGTATCAATTTTATACCGGCATTGCCTAATGTACTCAGTATGATTATCAAGAATGTTTCTAATGCGTTTATCATTTTTATCGTTGCTTTAACAATTTCTGCTCTTTTTAATATTATTAATACCTTTTACGAACAAAGACCTACATCAAGGTTAAAACCAATAAAAGGGTACATTCAAATAGCCAAAATTGCGCTTTTTACTCTTACTGCTATTTTTATATTGGCCACATTAATAGACCGCTCACCACTTATCCTTTTCTCTGGTCTTGGTGCAATGGCAGCTGTTTTGATTTTGATCTTTCAAGACACGTTGCTTTCTCTTGTTGCAGGAATTCAAATTTCATCTACCGATATGGTACGCGTTGGAGATTGGATTGAAATTCCTAATCTCGGTGCAGATGGTGATGTTATTGAGATTGCGCTTCATACTGTAAAAGTTCAAAATTTTGATAAAACAATTACTACAGTCCCTATTCGTAAACTTGTAACTGATCCTTTCAAAAATTGGCGTGGTATGCAAGAATCAGGTGGAAGACGTATTAAAAGATCCTTACTTATTGATCAAGCAAGTATACGCTTTCACACGAAAGAAGAAGAGGAATATTTGGCACGATTTAATCTACTAGAAAAATACTTTGCACAAAAAATACCCGAAATTAATGAATGGAATGCTCGCTTAGAAAAAAATCACGATGTACTCGCCAATACTCGCCGTTTAACTAATATCGGTACCTTTCGTGCTTATGTTTTATCTTATTTAAAAGAGCATCTAAATATTAAAAAAAATGCGACTTTAATAACACGACAATTACCTCCTACTCCAAATGGTTTACCCCTAGAGATTTATTGCTTTACGAATACCACCATTTGGGAAGAATATGAACAAATTCAAGCTGATATTTTTGATCATCTTTATTCTATTCTCCCTGATTTTGGTCTCAAACTTTTTCAAAATCCATGTGGCTATGACTTGACACGTGCAGGTTATAATCTAAAATATACATTGGAAACAAAATAAAATAATAATCTATTCTATTTTAGAAAAACAAATAATACTCTCAAATTCTTACCTAAAAGATCCTTTTCATAAACAAACAGCTAATAATTACCTCGTTGAAACAACAATTATCTTTGCTGTATGGATTGTATTCAATCATTGATTAAGAAAAACAACAAAAAACTATAATAAACTTCTAAACAACAAGCTCTCTTTAAATAACTCAACAGATAAATCTTGACCTTGAAACAACTTACTCTAGTTTTTACTTTAAGTTCAAAGATAACAGTTTAAGTTTAGACATAGGAGAGTAGAATGGAAAATACATATATTGGCTGGATTTTAGCTATTATTATTGGTGGACTCTCAGGTTGGGTTGCACAACATTTTATGAATAGCCGAACAGGAATATTTTTAAATATTATCCTGGGTATTGTTGGTTCTGCATCAGCAAGCTTCCTTCTAAGTTTTTTAAAAATCAATTTTGCTGGTTGGTTTGGTTATTTGATTTCAGGTTTTATTGGAGCCTGCATTCTTATATGGATTGGCCGAAAAATTCGATCATAAAACATTTATTCATTTTTTAAACGGTGTTTTTATTACTTTCTTAAAGAAAATAAGCCTTTATTATGTAATTGTAGCTATCACAACCCGGTAAGATAATCACTCTGTTTACAACTCTTATACAACACTACCTATTACAAAATATGAGCTAAAAAAATGGAAAATAAAAAAATGAAAAACTTACTACTTTTAAAATCTTATGTCTAACTTCTTTCTTGTGCATCTCTGTGCTATACTCATATTGACGGTGTGTATTCTCCAATAATCAGTTTGAGATGTGGAATAGAACGATTAGAGACATAAGAGTTTCTGCTTTTCAAAAATTAATTAGCTACCTGATCAAGACCATTTAGTACATACTGAACCGCAATGTGAATGTTTTATAAAGGATAATGAATTAGAAGAGGAGGCTGATCACCCTCTAAACAGTTCACACTACTGGTTACACTAAATTGTGCTAATGGGAGATAATCGACCTTGGCTACTGGGACGTACAGTCATAACAAAAGAAATGCTCGATCATAATCAAGCTCTAATGCATTTAGAAAACGTACCATTGGAACGTCATTTGCTTAGCAATAATGAATTAACCCGTGATTATATTCACCTTTGGCCAACAAGGGGCATTTGTGGATATGCTGTTCTCGTCTTCGTCTAATAGGTAAACCGCTGATTATAATTGAAATTTTTTTAAAAGATTTAAAGTTATATACATCACAAGCTTTCTATAATAAAATAGGAATGTTTTGTCTTCATACCAGCAAATAATCATAGCTTTTCCATTTAAAAATCTTTCCACGACATAACTTGTTGCCGAGTTGAATTATTTTATCAATATCACACAGCTACCAATTATCTGAGAAAAATATAACAATTTTAAAACGCTCTGGTATATTTTTTGACTTTAGTGTTTCACAAAGATTATTATTAACTTTAGAAAATGATATCTTACATACCGTTTCTTTATTGTATCGCGATTTTTTCATTTATGTATTTCGTTTTCTTTAAAGCCTAACGAAATCGCATTCAATTTCTTTTCCATAACGCTGATGAAACAAAATTCACAACTAACAGTCCTCTTATTAATTTTTTTATTTCATTTCAAGTAACTGATTTTTCGATAAATACTGCTTTCTTACGTTGTCGAATTATTTTAACTAAAATAATTGTGTCCAACTATCATTCATTTCCAACTTTACTCATTTTTTAGCTGTAGCATATACAAAAATATCTTTCACTCTATTTCTTCTAATCGATTTTGTCCGTCATATTAACTGCAGTTATGATACATAAATTCATCCAATTTATTTAAATGAAAGCAAAAACCCTCATCAATTTTTAAATACCCTGTAATGCAGAATAAAAAAAATAATTCATAATACAGTTTTAGAAAACTTAAAAACTGATCTTTACCTCCTCACAGAATATACTTATACTTTAATGCCAATCAGAAAATTACAATAACAATATACAGCATTTATTATAGTTGCGCGGTTTTTGCTCGACTTTGATTATTATGCCTTCAGATAGTAAATTGTGAGCACAAACGATGATACAAACCACCTCGTTTCCCAGTCCTTGGAGCATAAATAAACCTACAGCTCTTCTGGTTTTAGCCGATGGAACAGTGATTGAAGGTAAAGGTGCAGGATCTACAGGAATTGTTGAAGCGGAAGTATGCTTTAATACCGCCATAACAGGCTATGAAGAAATTCTCACAGACCCATCATATACAGGGCAAATTGTTAATTTCACTTTTCCTCACATTGGTAATGTAGGAACTAATCGAGAAGATATTGAAGACCTTACCCCCCTCAATTACCATGGCGCAGTTGGTGCCATTTTCAAAGCGGATATTACTGGTCCTTCTAACTACCGCGCACGTGAGAATCTAAATCAATGGCTTAAAGAACGCAAAATTATTGCACTTTACGATATTGATACACGAGCACTAACCACTCTTATCCGTGAAAAGGGTGTACCAAATGCTATAATTGCTCACGATCCAAACGGAAATTTTGATGTAAATGCTTTAAAAAAGCGTATACAAAAATGGTCTGGTCTTATCAACCTTGATCTTGCAAAAGAAGTAACATCCAAACAATTGATAGAATGGAATGAAAAACCGTGGATATGGAATAAAGGTTATAGTTTAAATAGCAAACGTAATTTTCATATTGTCGCAATTGACTATGGCATTAAACGCAATATTCTTCGTCTTATATCGGCTTTAGGCGCACGTGTAACTATTGTGCCAGCATCTACAAATGCAGATGAAATCCTATCTATGAATCCTGATGGTATTTTTCTTTCCAATGGTCCAGGAGATCCAAATGCTACGGCTAAATATGCTGTTCCAACCATCAAAACATTCATTGATTGCAACATACCACTTTTTGGCATATGCCTTGGTCACCAGCTTCTTTCTCTTGCTGTAGGAGCGAAAACTATAAAAATGCATCAAGGGCATCATGGTGCTAATCATCCTGTTAAAGATTTTACTACTGGCAAAGTAGAAATTGTATCAATGAATCATGGTTTTACTGTAGATAAAACATCACTACCACAACATGTTGAGGAAACACATATTTCCCTCTTTGATGGTTCAAATTGTGGCATTCGAATTCTTGAAAAGCCGATTTTCTCTGTTCAATATCATCCCGAAGCTTCGCCTGGGCCTCAAGACAGCCATTATCTCTTTCAACGTTTTCGCAACTTGATTGTAGATTATAAAAAAACAACCTAATCATATAATTTTTATGTCCAGATTTTTCTTAAAATTCGCATAAAAGCCTGTATCTTTTGTAAACTAGTATAAGCAGTTCCTGAACATTTACCAAAAATACCCTTCTGATCATATTGGGAATCATAAGCATAGAGAGATAATTTATCTATAAACTGCCATAACTCAAAAAAATAATACTATGATCACTCTCAAGCCCGTCTAACATAAAACTTGACTCAACAGCATTACAGCCAAAATTAGCTCAAGCTATATTTAAACATAAATTAAACTTGAAATATAATGTTAATTATCATCATAACTACACACAAAAAAATATTTTATAACATTTTTATCTTAGCATAAGAATAATGCTTTAAATGCCTCCTCTTTTAGCTAACATTACTGGGCTCAATTAACTACTTTCATCATTTGATTTTGACAGCATTTAATCACTATTTATAAAAACACATTATTTGAAAGCATTATCCCCAAAGAAAAAGTATAAAAAAGGCATTTTAGGGATTACTTTCTTGGTCTATTAACCTATAAAGCAAGTTTAGCCAAAATTTAATACTCTGCCTACCGCAATTGCGCACGGGTGTTTGTCATAGGAAAAAGCCATGCCAAAACGCACAGATATAAAATCTATTCTTATCATTGGAGCAGGTCCTATTATTATTGGTCAAGCATGTGAATTTGACTATTCAGGTACACAAGCCTGTAAGGCTTTAAAAGAAGAAGGTTACCGAATTATTTTGGTGAACTCTAACCCTGCCACCATTATGACTGATCCGGATTTAGCAGATGCAACCTATATTGAGCCTATTACTCCAGAAATAGTTGCAAAAATTATCGCTCATGAACGTCCAGATGCGCTTTTACCAACCATGGGAGGACAAACAGCACTTAATACCGCTTTATCTTTAAAGCGAATGGGAATTTTAAACCGTTATAATGTTGAAATGATTGGTGCCAATGCTGATGCTATTGATAAGGCAGAGGATCGTGCTTTATTTCGCAAAGCAATGGCAAAAATTGGTTTAGAAACACCTCGTTCTATGTTAGCTAATGCAACTGAGCTCAAAGAAGAAAATCGCCGGTTATATGAAAAAGCATATAATAAACTTAAAAACGAACTTTCTGGTGATGAATTTGATCAAGCGTTAGAAAAGCTTGAACAGGATTGGTGCAGTGCAGAAGCTAATCGCAAACAACATTATATAGCACATGCCACCGCAAAAGCGGTTCAAGCTCTTGATATTATCGGACTTCCAGCCATTATCCGTCCCTCATTTACACTTGGTGGCACAGGCGGTGGCATTGCTTACAACCGCTCTGAATTTTACGAAATTATCGAACGTGGACTTGAAGCTTCACCAACAACGGAAGTTTTGATTGAAGAAAGTATTTTGGGATGGAAAGAGTATGAAATGGAAGTTGTTCGTGATCAAAAGGATAACTGTATCATTATCTGCTCCATTGAAAACATTGATCCTATGGGTGTTCATACCGGTGATTCTATTACTGTTGCTCCTGCTCTCACCTTAACCGATAAAGAATACCAAATTATGCGCAACGCCTCAATTGCGGTGCTTCGTGAAATTGGTGTTGAAACCGGTGGATCTAACGTGCAGTTTGCCGTCAATCCTGAAAATGGTCGCTTAATTGTTATTGAAATGAACCCACGTGTTTCTCGTTCTTCAGCACTTGCTTCAAAAGCAACCGGTTTTCCAATTGCAAAGATAGCAGCTAAGTTAGCAGTTGGTTATACACTTGACGAATTAAAAAATGATATTACAGGCGGTGCAATACCAGCATCATTTGAACCTTCTATTGACTATATTGTCATCAAGATCCCTCGTTTTGCCTTTGAAAAATTTCCTGGTTCATCGTCTGTCTTAACTACCGCGATGAAATCTGTGGGAGAAGTTATGGCAATCGGTCGTACTTTCCAAGAATCTTTACAAAAAGCACTCCGTGGACTTGAAACAGGTCTTACGGGTCTTGATGAAATCATACTCCCTGAACATGCTGAAGGTGATGAAAAAAATTCTATCCGTTCGGCTATTGCCATCCCAAGCCCCGATCGTTTACGTTATGTAGCACAAGCAATGCGTATAGGCTTACCCTTGAGCGAAATTCACCAAATAAGCAAAATTGACCCATGGTTTTTAGAACAAATACAATCCATCATCGAAATAGAACAGCGTATCCGTATCCATGGGCTTCCCCATGATGCAGATAATTTACGCATGTTAAAAGCTATGGGGTTTTCAGATGCGCGCTTAGCAAAGCTCACTGAAAAAACACCAGATTATATTTTTGCCTTACGCCAATCACTTAATATTAAACATGTTTTCAAACGAATTGATACCTGTGCAGCTGAATTTTCTTCACCTACAGCTTATATGTATTCAACATATGAAAAACCTTTTGCAGGTATGGAATGCTCAGAAGCAAACATTTCTGAACGCAAAAAAGTTGCTATCTTAGGTGGTGGTCCAAACCGAATTGGTCAAGGCATTGAATTTGACTATTGTTGTTGTCATGCAGCCTCAGCCTTGCGTGATGCAGGCTTAGAGGCTATCATGATTAACTGCAATCCTGAAACTGTCTCAACTGATTATGATACCTCTGATCGTCTTTATTTTGAACCTTTAACAACTGAAGATGTTCTAGCAATTTTAAAAACAGAGCAGGAAAAAGGTGAATTAGTCGGAGTTATTGTTCAATTTGGCGGACAAACACCGTTGAAATTAGCAAGCGCACTCGAAAAAAATAACATCCCTATTTTAGGTACCTCACCTGACGCTATTGATCTTGCAGAGGACAGAGATCGTTTTCAAAAATTTCTGTTCAAACTTAATTTAACACAACCCAAAAATGGTATTGCTTATTCAATTGAACAAGCACAACTCATAGCTCATGAACTGGATTTTCCATTAGTTGTACGCCCCTCTTATGTTTTAGGTGGACGTGCTATGCAAATTATTCGAGATAAGCGTGATTTGCAGAATTACTTGTTCGAAATAGTTCCTGAATTAGTACCAGAAGATATCAAAGCTTATTATCCTCACAACAAAATTGATCAGCTTAATACATTGCTTTGTAAAAATCCACTTCTATTTGATACCTATATAACAGAAGCCATAGAAATTGATGTTGATTGTTTGTGTGATGGAGAAGAAACACTCGTTGTTGGTATTATGGAACACATTGAAGAAGCAGGTATCCATTCTGGTGATTCAGCGTGTTCTTTACCAATCCGCACACTTTCACATGAACTGGTTAATGAATTAGAAAATCAAACCAAAGCTTTAGCAAAAGCACTACACGTTTGTGGTTTGATGAATGTACAATATGCTATTAAAAATGAAACAATTTACGTCTTAGAAGTCAATCCTCGTGCTTCGCGTACTGTTCCATTTGTTGCAAAAACCATTGGTCGACCAATTGCTAAAATCGCCACACGTATTATGGTCGGAGAAAGCCTCCATAATGCACTTAAAGTTTATGGTGGATTACCTTCCAAGCTACAAAAACATATTGCTGTTAAAGAAGCAGTTTTTCCCTTTTCGCGTTTTTCAGGTGTAGATACACTCCTTGGTCCTGAAATGCGTTCAACTGGTGAAGTAATGGGGCTTGATCATGATTTTGCTCTTGCTTTTGCTAAAGCGCAAATTGGAGCTGGTATCGATCTTCCCAAAGAGGGTACTTTATTTGTTTCTGTTAGAGATGAAGATAAAGAACGTATCTTAAAACCTGTCAAATGCTTAATTGATCTTGGTTTTTCTGTTTTAGCAACAAGTGGAACACAAAAATTTCTTGCTGAAAATGGTGTTAAAGCAGAAAAAATTAATAAAGTTCTAGAAGGTCACCCTCACATTGAAGATGCTATTCGTAATCTAAAAGTTCAATTAATTTTCAATACAACTAATACTGCCAGTGCCATCTCAGATTCCAAATCATTGCGCCACGCAGCACTTATGCAAAAAGTTCCTTACTACACAACAGTAGCTGGAGCTGAAGCCGTAGCAAAAGCTATTCAAGCGCTTAAAACCAACAATCTTGAAGTTTGCTCTTTGCAAAACTACTTTACTTAAAATTTTTTCTATGCACCACAAAAGTGTGATATCTTTATTAATCTTTGATAATTACAAAGAGGGGTTAATGCAGCTTGCTTTATATCAAAAAATCTTTTATAGTATTTTCTATCGTATTTTTGGTTACGTGACTTTCTTTTCTGTGCAATTGCACTTCTGACGAAATTTCTCCTGTCCAATTTCGATTTAAACTTGTAGTGAGAATTTTAAATCTCAGTGCATAATATATATTACTTAAGGAGTTTCCTATGTCTACAGGAACAGTTAAATGGTTCAATACAACCAAAGGTTTTGGTTTTATTCAACCTAATGATGGAAGTGCAGATGTGTTTGTACACATTTCTGCTGTTGAGCGCTCTGGTTTACATTACCTTAATGAAGGACAAAAGATCTCTTATGATATTCTTCAAGATCGTCGTTCAGGAAAATTTTCTGCTGGAAATCTTTCTGCTCTTTAAAGTCTGCTTCTTTCATAAAACATCTCGCCTTCATAGGCGAGTTTTTTATTTGTTATAAAATATTGATTATTCTCTCTTCACAATTATTAAATTGTTCTCGTATTTTATTTAAATCAGTCATAACTAATTATAACAAGTCTAAAAAAATAAAAAACATCAACCAATAACTGTGAAAAATTTTATTATTGAAAATAACAAAAAACTCAAAAATAAGAAACTTAATAAAATCACAATGATCTACAAATCAAAAAAATTACTAATATTAGGGGATATAAAATAATAAATATTAGTGTGTACATTGTGTAGACATATAAAAATTTTCTATTCAATCAACTTGATCTATTTAGGTTTATCTACCAATTATAACCCTTCAATCAGGGTATCTGTATAATTTGATATGCCTCGTAAAAAACAAAGTAGATTCTTCATCATCAATATAAAACAAGATTTATTTTTCCAAATTTCCTCAGTGTAAAAAATTAAAATCATTAAATCTGAGTCTAAAATAAAATTTTCTAACAGTTTTCTTGCAGTTTTGTGTTTTTTACGACATAATCTTTTCTTTTTATAACGAAGAGTTACCTGCCTATATTATATAAAGGAATTGAAACGATGGGTTTTATTGCTGATCAGCTTTTTTACATCAAACCATCTGCAACAATTGCTGTAGCTCAAAAGGCCCGTGCTCTAAAAGCTTTAGGTCGTAATATCATCTCTTTAAGCGCTGGAGAACCAGATTTCGATACACCAGATAATATCAAAAATGCTGCTATTGAAGCTATTCGGCGTGGGGAAACAAAATATACACCAATATCCGGTATTCCAGAATTGCGTCAAGCTATTTCTGGAAAGTTTAAAAGAGAAAATAATCTTACTTATACACCAGAACAAATCATTGTGGGGACTGGTGGCAAACAAATTCTTTTTAATGCATTAATGGCAACTTTAAATAAAGATGATGAAGTTATCATTCCGTCTCCTTATTGGGTCAGTTATCCTGAAATGGTTGCTCTTAACGGTGGTAAATCTATTTTCGTAGAAACGAAAGCTGAATTTTTTTATAAACTTCAACCACAAGATCTAGAAACTGCTATCACCCCAAAAACTAAATGGTTTATTTTTAATTCTCCCTCAAATCCATCAGGTGCTGCTTACACGCATGATGAATTAAAAAAATTAACCGATGTTTTAATAAAATATCCTCATATTCATATTCTCACTGATGATATATATGAGCATCTAACATATGGAGATTTTACCTTTGTAACTCCAGCTCAAGTGGAACCGCAACTATATGGCCGTACACTGACTATGAATGGTCTTTCAAAAGCTTATTCTATGACGGGGTGGAGAATTGGCTATGCAGGTGGTCCGTATGAATTAATTAAAGCTATGGACATCATTCAAGGCCAACAAACATCTGGTACAAGTTCCATTTCACAATGGGCAGGTGTAGAGGCACTTAATGGCCCTCAAGATTTTATAGCGAAAAATAAAAATATTTTTCAAAAACGTCGGGATCTTGTTGTTTCCATGCTCAATCAAGTTCCTGATATTAACTGCCGAACACCTGAAGGTGCATTTTATGTCTATCCTTCTTGTGCAAAGCTTATTGGTAAAAAAACTCCTCAAGGTCAAATTATTGCTAATGATGAAGATTTCGTAACAGCCCTTTTGGAAACAGAATTTGTTGCTGTCGTTCATGGATCTGCTTTTGGACTCGGACCAGCATTTCGTATTTCCTATGCAACGTCAGATGAAATACTCGAAGAAGCTTGTTTTCGTATCCAGCGTTTTTGTAATAGTTTACACTAATTTTCTAACAATTATCATCTGTTCAAGCAGTTATATAATCGGTATGGAGGATATTATTAACCTTATTCAGCACATCTTTTAATATCGCAATCAAAGATACTCAGAATTACTATTATAGTAAGGTATTTTTTATTCCCTCAGTTAAGTCTAATATCTAGACATTAAATATCTTCGTGGTATTAATGAATCAAAAAATAAATGACAGTTCTTGTTTATCGAAATTTTTTAAAAGAGATAAAAAATTATTTTATTATTCAATATGAACGATAAATTAGCTCAATAAAAAATATAGAAGTTAAGTAACATAAGTTCATGATTGGCAATACTTTTTGAGACTTTCGAAATTTCTCAAACCTCTGAAATTTTAAAGAGCGTTTATAAGATGCATTAAAATAAAAGATAGTCGCAAAGAAATAACAGAAATTTCCAATAAGGTAGGATTTCGTGTGTCTTTTGATTACTTCTCTAAGCAAAAAGGTGATTTGTAAATTTTGTATTCTCTTTAGTGTTATAAATTTTTTAGATTTGTAAAAATAAGTGACAATTAATTCTTCATAATTTTAAAAATAAAATTAACTATAGAAAAAATTTAAAGAGATATTTTTCAGAAATAAAAAAGCCGGACGAATGTCCGGCAAATCGACGAGATCCTGAGAAATAAAATTAATCTCATAGATATTTACAGGGAAAACTCAACAAAACGCACTCAGATGAAACATAATCAAGAGGTAATATTTTGTCCCATTTTACAAAAATAAATATAATAAATATTTAAGCAAATCTGCTATGTAATAACCACATAACTTACTAGATTTTTTCACCTCTACTATTCAATAGTCTATAAAACATTATTTAAAATGACCATTTACGCGCTTTTAAAAAGATATAATCTCTAAAAGCATTTAACTTTGCTGAATTCCTCAAAGCAACAGAATAACAAAAAAAAGTATCAAAAGAAGGAATATCACTCATATCAGGAAAAATACGTATAAGTTTCTCATCGTTATTCACAATATAATCAGGAAGTACAGCAATACCAAGGTCAAGCATAAGTGCATTTTTGATTGAAATAATATTATTAATTTGCAATATTGAAACGCGCACAGAGTCATCGCTTTTTCCGGCTTTTTCTAACCAATTCAAACCAACCAAATAAGGCGGTACAGGCTCTCCAAATGAAATAATACGATGTTCATCTAGTTCAGATAATTTTTCCGGCTTACCGTAATTTGCAATATAATTTTCTGAAGCATAAACATGCATATGAACTGTAAATAATTTTCTTTGTATAAGATCAGGCTGTTGGGGTTGACGTAAACGAATAGCACAATCTGCATAACGCATTGTCAAATCAAGCTCTTCATCATCAAACAAGAGCTGAATCTGCATATCAGGATAGAGACTCAAAAATTCAGGCATACGCTCTGCAAGCCACCCTGCTCCCATTCCAAAAGTTGATGTTACGCGTAAACGTCCTGTTGGTTTTTCACAGCTTTCACTTAATTGTAAACGTGCATTTTCAAGCTTCATCAAAATATCATAAGCTGTGCGATAAAGTATTTCTCCCTGCTCTGTTAAAATTAAACCACGCGCATGACGCTGAAATAAAGCTACTCCAACATCTTGTTCTAAAGATGAAACCTGCCTCGAGATTGCTGATTGAGATAAATGAAGCTTTTGAGCTGCATGCGTAAAAGAACCTGCCTCTGCCGCAGCATGAAAAATTCTTAATTTATCCCAATCTAATGGCGCTGACACAATTTCCCTCTTACATTTTCTGATTTTGTTTATAAAAACTACTTTTTAGACATATATCTATGAATCTAAAAACCGCTCCACCTCTAATGCTGCCATACATCCTCTTCCTGCAGCAGTTATAGCTTGACGGAATACATCATCAGCGACATCCCCTGCAGCAAAAACGCCAGCAATACTCGTTGCAGTCGAATCAGGTGCCGTCCATAAGTATCCTCCCGATTTTTGTCTTAATTGCCCTTCAAACAAAGAAACAGAGGGATCATGGCCAATAGCAATAAATATTCCATCCGCATCCACCTGTATTTCTTGACCTGTTTTTGTATTTCTTAGACGCGCACCTGTCACAACAGCTCCCGTTGGAGACTGAGCAGGCAAACCAACAATTTCTTCCACTGTGTGATCCCAAATAACGCGAACATTATCACGAGAAAATAATCTGTCTTGTAAGATTTTTTCTGCCCGAAAATGATCTCGCCGATGAACCACAGTTACACTTTTAGCTAAATGAGATAAATAAAGAGCTTCTTCAACAGCTGTGTTTCCGCCACCTACCACAATTACATCTTTACAGCGATAAAAAAAACCATCACATGTAGCACAAGCGGAAACACCACCACCCATAAAAATTTTTTCACTTTCCAAACCAAGCCAGCGCGCTTGCGCTCCTGTTGCAATAATTAACGCATCACAACAATATTGTGTTCCTGAATCCCCAAATAAAATAAAAGGACGTTCTGATAAATCAGCCCTTACAATATTATCATAAATAATTTTTGTACCCATATTTTCTGCTTGTTTTGCCATTTGTTCCATCAACCATGGCCCCTGAATTGGATCGGCAAAACCTGGATAATTTTCAACATCAGTTGTAATTGTAAGCTGCCCTCCTTGCTGCATTCCAGTAATCAATACTGGTTTAAGCATTGCTCTAGCAGCATAGACTGCCGCTGTATAACCAGCAGGCCCAGAACCAATAATAAGAACACGAACATGCAATTGCACCATAAAACTCCTTTTTTCTCAGCTTTTCATTACACTCTACAAATTTATGACAAAATGCTGTCTTTAAAAACACATTTTTTAAGAACTCGAATTATGGTAAAGTCATATTTTTCAAAGTTTATTAAAAAGTTTGTTAAAAGGTGCATTGCCAATTTATAATAGTTTGCTTAGTATAAGCATTAAGTTTATATTACATAAGCGTATAAATTCTAATTAGGTAAAAATCACAAAAAAATAAAAAACAAGGAGCTACTATTTCTCAATTTATTATTAATATTTGCGCACGGTTTGCGTTAATCATGGGAGGGACTATGCTTTTGCCGGCTCTTGCAGATTTGCGTGATGGTAACCATAATTGGACAATTTTTCTCTATCCTTGTGCTACTACCACTGTATTAGCGACACTTATTCTTTTAGCAACTAGAGGTGCCACCTGCCGTTTTTCAGCACGGCTTAGTTTTACACTGACCCTTTGTCTTTGGCTAACAGGAAGTATAGTAGGTGCTCTTCCTTTTTATATTTCCTCACTCCCAATTTCCTTAGCAGGAGCAATTTTCGAATCTATCTCTGGGATTACAACGACAGGATCTACAGTTATTACTGGCCTTGATTATTTATCACGAAGCATTTTATTATGGCGTTCCATCATATGCTGGATTGGAGGTATTGGCTTTATTGGCTTAGCTTTATTACTTTTGCCCTCATTACGAGTTGGAGGTATACAACTTTTCCACATGGAATCATCTGACAAATCGGAAAAAATATTACCCCGTATTCACCAAATCGCTAATGGGATTATTATTGCCTATATTGGATTAACACTAGCTTGCATGCTCTCCTATTTTGCCGCTGGCATGACCTTGTTTGATGCTATCAACCATGCAATGACAACAATAGCAACAGCTGGTTTCTCAACCCATGATGCCTCGTTTGGCTATTTTTCTGACAAGCCAGCTATTCTAATTGTTGCCACAATCTTCATGTTGCTCTCTGCGTTACCTTTTGTTCTTTATATTAAATTATTACTTCCTGGATACTCTAAACGTTCCATAGATCCACAAGTTATCGTTTTCCTCAGTATTGTTTTTCTGTTTAGTTTTGCTCTAGCAACATGGTTGCGATTTCATAATCATCTGCCTTTCCAAAAAATTTTTCTTGATGTCATTTTTCATCTTACATCTGTTATTAGTACCACTGGTTATAGCGCTGAAGACTATCAACTTTGGGGACCTTTTGCGCTTGGTATTTTCTTTATTGTTTCTTTTACGGGTGGCTGCGCTGGTTCTACCTCCGGAGGAATAAAAATTAATCGTTTAATTATCTTATGGCGTATTGCACAAACAAATATGACACAACTTCTTTCCCCTAATGCAATTGTAAAAGTGCGCTATGACCGCTCAAATATCTCTAATGATATTACTAAAGCAGTATTGCTTTTTTTGTGCCTTTATATGTTCTGTCTTCTTATTGGTACTGCACTTTTGCTCGCTACTGGACTTGATTTTACTTCTGCCTATACAGGTGCCTTAACAGCACTTTCTAATATTGGTCCCGGTCTTGGAAGCATTATCGGTCCTGTTGGAAATTTCTCAACCATCAATGATCATGCCTTATGGATTTTAAGTGCTCTAATGCTTGCTGGCCGTCTTGAAATTATAACTATTTTTGTACTTTTTACCCGTTCTTTTTGGAACGAATAATTCTAATGTGCAGTTTTTATATTCATAATTTAAAATTATAAATACAGAATTATGAATGATATCCTTCTTAAAACTAATTTTAATTTAAGTTGATATAAAATGTTAAAATAGCTCTTAATAAATCAGCACATCAAAAATATTGAATAAGCATCAAAATTGGAATCTTAGAGTCATGCTTATGAATAGAATAAAATATTACTTTTAAAGTATTATTTTATTTCCACGACCCCCCAAAAATAGATTTATGAAAATTTATAGCATATTTATTTAAAATGTTCCCTCTGCAAACATTTCCTTATAAACACGCCCAATTGCTAATGCTTCTTTTTCTAAAGGAAAATGAGTACGAACATGGGTTAACGCTTTTTTCCCTGCCATTATTGTTTTTTCTAAATTAGAAAAATACAATTCTATCGCTTCTGTTAAAGCTACCCGATCTCCTGCAGAAACAACTGTTCCTGTTCCTTCTGTTACTAATTCTTCATACATTCCTGCACTACTAGCTACTACAGCAGTCTGAGATGCCATTGCCTCCAATGGTGTTAAACCAAAGCCTTCTACACGAGAGGGAGCAACATAAAGTGAAAGACGACGATACCACAAAGGTGTGTTCTGTATCTCACCAAGAAAAATAATACGATCACTTAAACCAGCAGTAGCAATTTTTTGACGTAATTGTTTTTCAAATTTATAATATTTTACTGTAGTACGACCAGCAATAATTGCTGTCCAATCTGGATATTTTGGCAATAATTCTAACATTGCATCCACAAACAAATCAGTGCCCTTCAAATAGCGTAAACGCCCAAAGCACCCTACAGCATATTTCCCAGGCAATCCAGAAGCTGAAAAACAATCATCAAAGGCTTTCGGTGGTGAAAAACGCTCAAGATCGATACCATGCATAATAACTTGATAAGGAACCTCGAGATATTCTCCAGTGCGTTTACTTGTAGCAATCACTTTATCCATGCGGCGAATTAGCCATTTTGTAAAAGGTTTATGATGGCGTTGAGATGCCGATGTAAAAATGAGTTTAAGCTTCATTTTTAAAACATCACGCAGAAAAACCCCACAAAACATCTCAATATTGCGTCGTGCATGCCAAATTCGAAATGATTTTTCTATTGGACTTTTCCATAGACCAAAAATATCTTTAAAAGAAAGAGCAGGCAAATTTTTCGGCAATCCTATCCCTAAAGTGGATATATAAATACCCTGTTTTCGTTGCAATGGAATAAGGTGAATGATCGTCGTTGTTACCCCTGATAAACGTTTTTTAAAGTGTGGAATAATAATATCAGTTTTTTTCAAAGACATGTGCATAATAACTAGATATATTGAATTTTAATAATTTCATAATTATGCGCACCACCTGGTGCATTGACTTCAATTACATCACCTTCTTGTTTACCAATCAGTGCTCGTGCAATAGGGGAAGAAATAGAAATCTTACCAGTTTTCACGTCAGCTTCTTGATCACCAACGATCTGGTAAACTTTTCTCTCTTCAGTATCTTCATCCAAAAGATTAATAGTGGCTCCAAATTTAATTCTGTCACCTGAAAGACGTGAAACATTAATGACTTCTGCTCGTGCAATATAATCTTCAAGCTCATTTATACGCCCTTCATTATGGCTTTGTGCCTCTTTAGCAGCATGATACTCTGCATTTTCTGATAGATCACCATGTGCGCGTGCCTCAGAAATTGCTTCAATAATCCGTGGACGTTCTTTTTGTTGGCGCCACCGTAACTCTTCTTTGAGACTCTCAAAACCAGCTGTAGTCATCGGAACTTTTTCCATAATTCGTCCCTTTCTTGTACATAAAAGAACTTATAAATATATAAAAATCGGCCTCCAAGATGAATTTTGGAATCCGAAAATTACAGTTGCTTTTATTATATAGTACAGAAACCCTGTTTTCCATATAAAAAATTATAAAGAGCACCGAGCAATCTTTGATTAATTTTAAACTGAAATTATATTTAGACTTAAAATACTTAGCTGTATCTTTGTTATTATCAATGGTTCAAAGGATGCAATTGCTTTTTTTTCTATTTTATCATATTCAATAAAATGGCATTGTGCAAAAACAGAAATACAAAAATCTATTATAGAAAAGCTATTTAGAAGAAAAATGAAAAATTTGATTAATTTCTTTTTAGCTGGATCTCTTATTTTATTGGCAACAAAAGCCTACACTACAAATGCCATCATAATAAAAAATTTGAATTTCAGAACAGGACCAAGCACACAATACGCACTTCTCGGCTGGATTCCTATAAACCAATCAGTATCAATTCGAACATGCAAAGGCAACTGGTGCCAAATTGATTATAATTCACGAACAGGTTGGGTATCATCCCGTTACCTTTCATTTAAAAATGGAAATGACCTTTACCAAATATATATACAATCATCAATTACAGTACACACTTTTAATACCCAAAATAACCATCGAAAACATTACGAAGATTGTTCTCCTAAAGTTTATCAGCACTAATCCCAATCTAGCTATTGTCAAAAAAATAATTTTGACCTCATTTACCTACTACTTTTTATTAAGGAATAATAACTATCTAGGATCAGTATCACCACATAACCATTGTAACATTTACCATAATGCAATCAAAAGTTTTTTATTTTTCTTAATTATATCAGGATAACGATATAAAATATTTTTATCATGTCACATAAAAAGTCAAAAATAACTCAAAAACAATTCAATCAAGAATCAATAGATCAATCTGCAATTTCGAAGCAATGCTCTAATACAAAGATTCATACAGTTAAAAAACATGATGTTTCATTTGAAACTACAAATACTATATCCCCTAAAAAAATAACAACAAATGGCGTTACAGCGACAGTTGAAGCTCTTTCTGCACTCATCGCTTCAGGTAATCCCCTTTTTAAAAACGGTGCATTATGGACACCTCATCGCCCTATTCGTCCTGAAAAATCTGAAGGTGGAATTCCATTTCAAATTAAAACATCCTTTCAGCCTGCTGGTGACCAACCGATTGCAATTAAATCTTTAGTTGAAGGCATTGAGAAAAATGATCGCACTCAAGTGCTTCTTGGTGTTACCGGTTCAGGTAAAACATATACGATGGCCAAAATCATTGAAAAAACCCAACGCCCTGCTCTCATTTTAGCACCAAACAAAACTCTAGCTGCGCAGCTCTATGGGGAATTCAAAAACTTTTTTCCTAATAATGCTGTCGAATATTTTGTTTCTTATTATGACTATTATCAGCCAGAAGCTTATGTAGCACGATATGACACTTATATTGAAAAAGAATCCTCTATTAATGAACAAATTGATCGTATGCGCCACGCTGCAACACGCGCTGTACTAGAACGTGATGATGTTATTATTATCGCATCTGTATCTTGCATCTATGGAATTGGTTCAATAGAAACTTATACAGCAATGACTTTCCAAATGAAAAAAGGTGATAAACTCAATCAGCAAAAATTATTGACTGATTTAGTTGCTCAACAATATCAACGACAAGATACTAACTTTGTCCGCGGCTCTTTTCGTGTTCGAGGTGATATAATCGAAATTTTCCCTGCTCATCTTGAAGATCGTGCTTGGCGTATTTCACTGTTTGGTGATGAAATTGAAACAATTACTGAGTTTGATCCTTTAACAGGACAAAAAACAGGAGACCTTCGATCCATTAAAATTTATGCTAATTCGCATTATGTAACACCACGGCCAACATTAAATCAGGCGATAAAATCGATTAAAATGGAATTAGTTAAACGCCTCGATGAATTAAATGCAGCTGGTCGTCTTTTAGAAGCACAACGCTTAGAACAACGTACAATATTCGATTTGGAAATGCTAGAAACTACTGGATCCTGTCCTGGAATTGAAAACTACTCGCGCTATCTAACCGGCAGAAAACCAGGTGAACCACCTCCAACTATGTTTGAATATATTCCTAACCATGCTCTTGTTTTCATTGATGAGAGTCATGTAACAATTCCTCAAATTGGTGCTATGTATCGAGGTGACTTTCGACGGAAAGCTACTCTAGCGGAATATGGGTTTCGCTTGCCCTCTTGTATGGATAATCGCCCCTTACGCTTTGAAGAATGGGATGCAATACGTCCACAAACTATCGCTGTTTCAGCTACACCCGGACGCTGGGAAATAGAGCAATCACGCGGTATTTTTGTAGAACAAGTCATCCGTCCTACAGGGCTGATTGACCCACCAACAGAAATACGCCCAGTGAAAACACAGGTTGATGACGTTGTCAACGAAATCCGCCAGACAATCAAAAAAGGTTATCGTACATTAATAACTGTTCTCACCAAACGCATGGCCGAAGATTTAACCGAATATCTCCATGAAAAAAATATTCGTGTACGTTACATGCACTCTGATATTAATACACTAGAGCGTATTGAAATTCTTCGTGACTTACGCCTGGGCACATTTGATGTTCTAATCGGTATCAATTTACTTCGAGAAGGTTTGGATATTCCAGAATGTGGTCTTGTTGCTATCTTCGATGCTGATAAAGAAGGTTTTTTACGTTCAGAAACTTCACTTATTCAAACAATTGGACGAGCCGCACGTAATGTAGATAGTCGAGTTATCCTTTATGCTGATACAATCACTGGTTCTATAGAGCGAGCTTTGCAAGAAACAAAACGACGTCGACAAAAACAAATAACCTATAATGAAGAGCATCAAATTACACCGACTAGTATTAAAAAGAATATCGATGATTCTCTTGGTTCAGTTTACGAAAACAACTATAATGTCAATATTTCTCATTTTATTACGCAAAATAATAAAGTTGGTGACAATCTAGCTAATCATATCCAACACCTCGAAAAATTAATGCGTAAAGCAGCTGATGACCTCAACTTTGAAGAAGCTGCTCGACTTCGTGATGAAATCAAACTACTACAAGAAATAGAATTCGCCATCGCTAGTGATTCTTCAGTGTGTAATAATCAATATTCCGTTGATGAATCCACAAAATACTCAAGTTTTTTCACTAAATTAAATTTTGATTAAATGGGCTTTAATGCCATAGATATTGGTTTATTAGCAAAAGGCAAAAAAGAAAGAAAATAATCAAAAAATACTTTAAATGAGATTTAAAAAAGAAATTCTTGCAACGAATAGTTCAAAATCAATAAACTGCTACAAAATAAGACTTAGCTCTTATAAAATCTTGCTAATACAACAAAAAAATAGTAGTTTTTTTATAAAAAAGTGATGCTCAAAATATCAATAAAATATTTTTCTTTTTTTCTATTATTCACACAGCTTAATAAGCTGCTATATTCATGTCAGCTAAAAAACAACATAAGAAAATAGATTATTAAAAGAAAATGCTTGTCAAATATTCCATTTTCAAGCAATCTCTCTTTTTTAGATAAATTGCGAGCATTGGAAGATCGTATGAAAAGTCTTCTAGAAACAATTATAGGTTCCAAGTTGACAAAAAACAACAAAAAGAATGTTTTCCAAATATCGTAAATTACCTAAATATATCGTTTACGTAAGGTGCGTGATACGATTTTTGACTATCTGCCTTAACAAAGGCAATCAAATAAGGAAATATTCTATGGCTCAGACGGGCGAAGTAAAATTTTTTAACAATAACAAAGGCTTTGGTTTCATTAAACCTGATAATGGGAGTACTGATATCTTTGTTCATATTTCTGATGTCCAGGCTTCAGGTCTCACTGGATTAAACGATGCACAAAAAGTATCATTTGATATAAAGTCTGATCATCGCGGTAAAGGACCAAAAGCTATAAATATTAATGTTATGGGTTAATTTGAGCAGAGTCCGTTTTGTGAAATCGGGTCTCTACCCCGATTTCATTTTACAATGTTAAACTTATTTAAACAAAATTCTTCTTTGTTCGTTCTATCAGAATAAAATTAAGCACTGTTCAGGTTACATTCAGCTTAGAACATTTAGAGTGCGAATTAATGTAAATTTGTATAAGGAGTATTGCTATGACAAAATTGACTAAATTAGCAGTATTATCGGCAATGTCAGCGGCGACTATTTCAACACCATTAGCGACAGCGTTTGCCCAACGCACACTATATGAGGAAACAATTACTAAGAGACAAATAGAGACTAATCCTTCTCTGCATCACAGCCGAATTCATTCATCAATAAGTCATCATAAACATCACCACTCGCCACACACACACGTTCATCATGAACACCGGACATATCATCATCATCACGTCGAACATAAAAAACATCACTACCATGTTCATGAACACCATGTAAATCGTATTGACAATAATAAAGGTGATACTCTTGCTGCAGGTGTTCTAGGCCTTGCAGTAGGTACAATTCTTGGTAATGTTTTAAAACAACCTGAACAACCACAAGTTATTTATCAAATCTCACCACCAAATCAAGTAATCTATCAAGTGCAACCAACAGTAACATATCAGCCTCCCAAACCATCAAACATAAATTGGTATCAATATTGTAAACAAACATATCGTTCCTTTAATCCAAAAACAGGAACTTTTCGAGGCCATGACGGTTTAGATCACGTTTGTTATGCCCCATTACAATAACTTTCAATAACATTGAAAAACCCGCTTTAAAGCGGGTTTTTAGTACAGTAAGTCAGTTAAATTTCTTGAAGAAAAAGATTATGCTGACGTTCATAACCTATTTGACTTCCAGGCCCATGTCCACAAATAAAGCTGACATCATCGCCTAATGGTAAGACTTTTTCTTTAATCGATTTCATTAATTCTTCAGGAGAACATAATGGAAAATCAGTACGTCCAATAGAACCAAGAAAAAGCACATCACCCAATAAAGCAAAACGTTTTTTTTCATTGAAATAAATAACATGACCGGGAGAATGACCAGGCGTATGAAAGACATTGAATACATGTCCAGCAAAATCAACACTATCACCGTCTTCTAACCATTGATCAGGAATACAAACACGCGCATCAGGCATGCGATAGATTTTTGCTTTTTCACTCACATCGTCCATTACTGATTTGTCATTACGGTGTGAACCAATAATTTGAATACCCAATGCCTCTTTAACCTGCATAGCTGCGCCAACATGATCAATATGACCATGTGTTATCCAAATAGCTTCAACAATAACCCCTTTTTCTTGAATTGTTTCTTGTATCTTAAGCCAATCACCACCCGGATCAACTAAAACACCTCTTTTATTTTCATTATCAAAAAGTAAAGTGCAATTTTGTTGAAAAGGTGTAACTGGAATAATACATACACTAAAATTGCTCATTAGAACCCTTTTCAAAAATCCAATATTTTTAAATCTTTTAGTTTATAGATAACATTTCTTATGTCTTTATAAAGTAAAAAATTGTCTGCTCGACAGCTTTGTGTAACTTATGTAAAGTGCAATTTATTTAAACTGAATTTTTGTTAAGGGTTTGAATCATGACTGATCACATTCAGACTTTATGTGACAATGCACACCACCTTCTCGTAATTGATGATGATACCCGCATTCGCAATCTTTTATCTCAATTTCTTATTAAAAATGGATTTCGTGTTTCAGTCTCTGCTAATTCTGATCAAGCTAAACGTCAGCTTAAAAGTTTAGATTTTGACCTTCTTATTGTTGATGTCATGATACCTGGTGAAAACGGCATTGATCTAACCTATTCGCTCCGTCAAACAAAAAATGTTCCTATTTTAATGTTAACAGCTTTATCAGAAATAGATAATCGTATTCATGGATTAGAAGCAGGAGCAGATGATTACCTTGCCAAACCTTTTGATCCGCGTGAGCTTTTACTACGCATTAATGCCATTTTACGGCGTGGTTCATCTTCTACCCAACCAAAAATTGAACAGATTATTTTTGGACCTTATATCTTTTCAATTTCACGACGTGAACTCAAAAAAGAAGGAGAACTCATCAAACTGACAGATAAAGAACAGGAGATGATGGTTATTTTTTCTGAATATGCAGGAGATACTATTCCACGTCATAAATTTGCAATGGGTGATAATAATAGCGAGCGTTCTATTGATGTACAAATCAATCGCCTCCGTCGTAAAATCGAAAACAACCCAACAACTCCTATATGGATCCAAACCGTGAGAGGGATTGGTTATAAACTTTCAATTGAATAAGGCTTGAGATGATCGAACCTGCAAAAAAAATTGCGCGATGGTTATCTAAGAAAATGCCTAAACGACTCTATGCTCGTTCTTTGATCATCATTATCGCTCCTATGGTACTCTTGCAAACAGTAATTGGTTATGTTTTTATGGAACGTCATTGGCAAATGGTAACAGAACGTCTTTCAACCACTGTTGTTCATGATATTGCAGCGATCATCGATATAATTGAAACATATCCGCAACAACACAATTATGAAGATATTAAACGTATTGCACAAAAACGCATGGGATTAAACATCTCTATCCTCCCACCTGATTCTCTTCCCCCCCAGGACCTAAACCATTTTTTGCCATTCTTGATTACTTTTTAAGCGAAGAAATCACTCGTCAAATTAACCGCCCCTTTTGGATTGATACAGTCGGCGATTCTAATCTTGTCGAAATTCGCATCCACCTTGACCATAATATCTTGCGCGTTTTTGCCATGCGCAGTCAAGCCTATGCCTCTAATACCAGTATTTTCTTAAGCTGGATGGTAGGAACAGCCCTTGTTTTACTGTTGATAGCTATTTACTTTTTACGCAATCAAATCAAACCAATTCAACAATTAGCCAAAGCCGCAGAAAGTTTTGGACGCGGACATCCTTTACCAGAGGGATTCCAACCACAAGGAGCGGATGAAATACGTCGTGCTGGTATTGCTTTTTTACGTATGCGTGAACGTATTGAACGCCAAATTGAACAGCGTACCATGATGCTCTCAGGTGTAAGCCATGATCTAAGAACCATCCTCACACGTTTTAAGCTCCAACTCGCTTTAGTAAGTAATGATTTTGATATTAATCCGCTTGAACAAGATGTTAGTGACATGCAAAATATGTTAGAAGGCTACCTTGCCTTTGCACGCGGTGAAGGTAGCGAAAATATTAGCACCATCGATTTAAATGTTTTGATGCAAAAGTTTTCTAATAACGCTCATCTTCATCAACGTAAATTTTCCTATACGATTGAAGGCTCAGGACAAATACAAGTACGCCCACATGCGTTCACCCGCTTGATCGGCAATCTTTTATCAAATGCGTTTCATTATGCAAATACTATCCAACTCACAGCTATATCCCAGAAAGAATCTTTTATCATTACCATTGACGATGATGGACCAGGCATTCAAAAAGACATGCATAAAGAAGTTTTTAAGCCGTTCTTTCGGCTTGATAAATCACGAAATCAAGATGCAAGCGGAACAGGCCTTGGTCTTTCTATTGCTCAAGATATAGCACGTAGTCACGGAGGTAATATTCAATTAGATGATAGCCCATTAGGAGGTTTGCGCGCTATTATAGATATCCCTCTATAATACAGACTAAAAAACTTTAAAAGTAACAATCAGATATATTGAAGAGTTTAAGCATTTCCTACGGTCTCGAATAAAGCATATTGCAGTGCTCTATGAGCATTTTCACCAGCCCAAGCAACCATTTGAAAAGCAGCATAATGGCTTTCGCAAATTTTAAGAGCATAAATCAATAACGTCTCTACTTGTATATGGGATGGATGTACACCACCTGCTAGAAGAAGACCCTGTCGATAAATAACCGAATTGTCTCCTTGCCAATAATCAAAATGCCCCAGCAACAATTTTTCATTAATTGCTAATAACAAGCGCTGTATTTCCACTGTTCGAGTATTCTCAATAAAAAGATCAAAGGCGCAAGCTAAATGAAGAGCCTCTTGCTCTTCCATCCATGAAAAAGAAAGACGATAATAAGCCCGTTTTCCTTCTACGCAAACGCTAATTTCATCTTGTGCATTTCGCTCAAAAGACCAGTCATACTTACAAGCAATTTGTTCGATAAAATCAACCGGATGCTCTTCTCTTTCTGTGGCGCCAATGGCAAACCTCATCATGAACCCTCAATAATAAGAATGTTATCAATACAATGCAAAAACCTCTTATCGTAACAAAACTTGCTACAATCAAAGACTTCACACCAAACAAACACACACTAAAACGTAGACAATACACAATACCGGGAAATAAAATAATAATATTTCCTATGGTAGTATGACTTGATAAAGAAAAAACGAATCATCAAGCAACCTTAGTGTATTGATACAATTTCATGACGCTAGTCCTTTAATGCAAAAAAAATAATTTTTTGTAAAAAATGAACTAAAAATAAATCGCTAATCTGTTCTAACAGACTCAGGATTAAGCATTTTTTAATTTCGCATACAATGTAGAAAAATTGGGGATTATTTTTTCTAAGACTATTTGTTGCTTAGACTGAATCCGTTTTGACTTTTCTGCTTTTTTGTTTTTCTAAATCATCAAGACGTTTTTTCAAATCAGCACTTTCTGCATATAGTTTAAGAACCATTTCCTTAACTACTTCAAATTCTTCGCGTGAAACAAAGTCAAGTTTATTGATCATCTTTTCAGCCTGGGAACGAAAAGCAGTTTCAGCTTCACAGCGTACACCTTGTGCAATACCTACTGCATCTGTTGCTAATTTTGCCAGCTCATCAAGAATACGGTTTGATCCATTATACATGGGCTTTCCTTATTTATATAATATTGGAGAGATTGTATTTGCTTTTTATCCAATAGATATATCACTTTAAATCTATCAGTATTCCTTCACCTTCATTAACAACGGCAATTAACCTCTAACCTAACTTGACCATTTTGAATCCATCTGTCATGGTTTGATAATCATATAACTTCGTAAATGTAAAGCACTCTATCATGAATGATCTCCTTTTTTGTCCTGCTATTGCTTTTCCTCTCTTTCTTGATCCCGTTATCATCCATTTAGGACCGATAGCATTTCATTGGTACGGATTTGGTTATGTTGTAGGCATTCTGTTTGCCTGGTGGTATGCACAAGAATTACTGAAAAAAAGGTCTTTATGGTATAAAAATAAAGCGCCTATGTCTACCCAACAAATGAGTGATTTTGTTACCTTAGGTACTATTGGGATTGTGGTTGGTGGGCGCTTAGGACAAGTCCTTGTATGGGATCCCGTTTATTACTTCAATCATCCAAGTGATATCATCGCGATATGGAATGGCGGTATGTCATTTCATGGAGGGTTTATAGGTATAATCATCGCCATAATTTGGTTTTCTTATAAAAACAATATAAACGTATGGGGAATGTTTGATATAATTGCCGCAGGTGCTCCCATCGGCATCGGTATTGTACGGATATGCAATTTTATTAATCAAGAATTATGGGGAAATGTAACCACTGTCCCTTGGGCAGTTTGTTTTTACAATGATCCTCAATATCTCCCACGTCATCCTAGTCAAATTTATGAAGCCTTGATGGAAGGATTTTTTCTTTTTATCATTTTAGCTATTGTCATTTTTTCTTTCAAAGCATTAAAACGCCCTGGAACAATAACCGGAATATTTAATATAAGCTATGGAATAGCACGCAGCATTTCTGAAATTTTCCGTGTTCCTCAAGAAGACCCAGAATGGTTTGCAGCTCTCCTCCACCCTACTGGATTTACCTATGGCATGGCTTTATCATTGCCAATGATTCTTTTTGGTTGCTATGCGCTTCTCAAGAACTCCAAATATAAGTTTATAAAATAATGTCTAATCTAAAAGAAAGAATTAAAGAAATTATTATTCTCGATGGCTCAATCTCTGTTAGTCAATATATGACATTAGCGCTTACTGATCCTCAATCTGGCTATTATCAAAAACAAAAACCCTTTGGACATACTGGTGATTTCATCACAGCACCTGAAATAAGCCAATTATTCGGAGAGATGATTGGCATTTGGGCCATTATGAACTGGCAGGCCCAAGGCTGCCCAAATCCTTTCATCCTAGCTGAAATAGGTCCAGGACGCGGAACTCTTATGGATGATGTTTTACGCACCATCCGTAAAATTTGTATGTCAGCATACAACGCTGCAGATATTTTTCTTATTGAAATAAGCCAATACCTTGCAACAGAACAAAAAAAACGCCTCTCCTCTCACCAAAAACAAATTCACAGTATTGAAAATTTTGAACAAATTCCTTTTAAACCTCTTATTTTAATTGCAAATGAGCTCTTCGACGCACTCCCCATCGATCAATATATAAAAGTCAATGGAGAATGGAGAGAACGTCGTATTGCACTTAATCAAGAAGGTAATTTTACGTTTATCGTTAATGCGCATAAATTTCCTTTTACTAACTTACCAAACCACTGTGCTCAAATGCCTAATGGAACGATTTTAGAATACGCCCCATCACGAAACCAATTGATACAAAAAATTAGTAGCCACTTGATGCATACAAAAGGATCTGCCTTAGTTATTGATTATGGTGCATCCGATTTTGCATTTGGAGATACATTACAAGCCGTATCAAAACATAGATTCTGCGATATTTTTTCTGCTCCTGGTAAACATGATTTAACATCACATGTTAATTTTTTTTCTTTAAAAACAATCGCTATTCAACAAGGCTGTTTTGCTGAAATTCTAGAACAGAGAGATTTTCTTTTCAAAATGGGCCTACTTGAACGTGCAAAACAGCTTAGTGTCAATAAAAGCACTGTCATCAAAGAAAAAATTTACCAAGATATCGAACGGTTAACCGGTCCAAAGCAAATGGGTAAGCTTTTTAAAGTTCTTCACGTTAGTAATAAAAATATACAAATACCTCATTTTGATCACAAATAATGACAGACACAATTACCTCACATACCATTATTTTTTCAAATAATCATAGGAAGCTTTTATGGAACCCATTCTTGCAAAAGATCTTTGCAGTTTAAACTCACACCAAATTAAACATGGCTTTTTTACACGTCAAGAAGGTGTATCAAAAAGCTTTTATCAAAGCCTCAATGTAGGACAAAACTCAAACGATTACTCCGAATATATTACACAAAATCATACCTTAATCGCTCATTATTTTGATATTGAAATAAAAAATTTAATTACTGTTCACCAAATACACTCTTGTGAAGTTGTCATCGTTGATAAAGCTTTTATCGGTGAACGTCCAAAAGCTGATGCTCTGGTTACAACCAAAAAAGGATTAGCAATTGGTGTTCTTACAGCAGATTGTGGACCAGTTCTTTTTGCTGACCCGCAAGCTGGTGTCATTGGCGCTGCACATGCTGGTTGGCGAGGAAGTTTGAATGGAGTTTTGGAAAAAACAATCTCAGTAATGGAAGAACAAGGAGCCAAACG
Organism: Bartonella sp. JB63; assembly: GCF_002022665.1. NCBI lineage: Bacteria > Pseudomonadati > Pseudomonadota > Alphaproteobacteria > Hyphomicrobiales > Bartonellaceae > Bartonella > Bartonella sp. JB63. Next base: position 200,821 of record NZ_CP019788.1, on the reverse strand, counting down.
GCAATCAATCATAGCGGTACTTGGACCATGCATTGGCCCATGCCACTATGAAGTAAAAAGCGAATTTTATAACCACTTTATCGAACGTGATAATCAATTCGAAAAATATTTTTTAAAAACAGATAAAGCAGACCACTTTAGTTTTAATCTATGGACATTCATTATAAATCAACTTAAAAAAGAAGGAGTTCACGCCTCTTGTTTAGAACTTTGTACTTACCAAAATGAGAAGCGTTTCTTTTCTTACCGCCGCACAATTCACCGTAATGAACTCGATCATGGACGACAAATTTCAGCTATTATGTTAGGAATAAGTAAGTAAAGCTTTTTTACCTCTTTAGCTCCGAAAAAACTCTTAAAAATGTAAAAAATTCTCATTCAAATAGCTGATAGAGAGCTTATTATGTTGTTTCTCTTATAAAGCAAACTATTAGCTCACAAACTATATCTATTTTGCATATAACTTTTTAAATATTCCATAAAAACTCTTCAATTTATGATAATTATAATAAACATTAACGTACATTACAAATCTTGGTTCTACTATAAACATTGACATTGCCCCAAACTGCCGTATTATCAGAAACAGTACTTTCACCACAAACTTTGACATTACTGAAAACTCTGGCTTTATCATAAATTGTAGCATTTTTATAAACTAGAGCATCATTAAAAACCTTGGCATTACCGAAAATTTTAGAGTTATCGATAACTTTAGCATTGTCAAAAACTCTAGCTTTGTCATAAATTGTAGCATTTCCAGCAATCATAGCATTACCATAAACCAGAGCATCACAGAAAACCTTAGCATTATTATAAACCCAACAATCGTTTTCATGTGACAAATTCTTTTCATTTTCAATAAAGCCACCAAGATCACCCACTTTAACATTCCTAAAGTCTTTAAGAGCTCTAATGCGATAAAGCGTATGAGCACCAATTGTTATTTCTTCGCTTGTCAATTCATATTTCTTAAGCATAGCAATCTCTTACTATTTGATATTTGAAAATTTTTCAAAATATCTTAAAAAACATCTCCTTAACACCTATAACTTAATCCCTCTGAGAATAATTTTAATTGCATATGTTTGATATTAACAAATTTAATATCTCAAATGTAGGATTATAATCTCTCGTAATAATAAACAATTATATCCACATAATCTTCTGAACAAATAATTATATAAATATAATCATTTATATAAGTTTTATCAATTAACTAAAATACTTATTTATATTTAAAAAATGAACAATTAAAATTCTTCAAAATAGCGTTTTGAAATTTTTAAAACGCGTACTGATAATACTTTACTGATGCATTTGATGATTATCTTTTTAAACAAAACAGTGTAAAAGTGAAGAGAAATCTCATTTTTTTACTCTTTATAAAACAGTTTTTACTGCTCTATTTTTGCTTATAATACTGATTACTTTTAAACAATTTGTTTTTTTAGATGTTTTTTCTCACAATTTTAAAAATATTCTAGCAACAATAAGTATTTGACATAGATAAAAAAGCGCATTCATTATTTAAACAACGATGTGTAATTTATCATTCTTTTATAATTGTTGACTTGCAATCTGATAGTAAAAAGTTAAAAACTATCTCATGTTTAATCGTGATTACTCAGGGGTTCTATTATGAAACTTTTTTGCGGCAATTCTAATCCACGCCTCGCTGAAGATGTTGCAAACTATTTAAGCATTCCTCTAGGCAAAGCAACTGTAAAACGCTTTGCTGATCAAGAAATTTTTGTAGAATTGCATGAAAATGTACGTGGACAAGATGTATTTGTTTTGCAATCTTCATCCTATCCAGCAAATGATCATTTGATGGAATTACTTATTATGATTGATGCACTTCGTCGTTCTTCAACACGTCGCATTACAGCTGTCCTACCTTATTTTGGTTACGCTCGCCAAGATCGTAAACCTGGGCCACGTACTCCTATTTCTGCAAAGCTCGTTGCTAATCTCATTACTCAAGCGGGAGCTCATCGCGTTTTGACATTAGATCTTCATGCAGGACAAATCCAAGGTTTCTTTGATATTCCAACAGATAATCTTTACGCTGTTCCTGTTATTGCTCGTGATATTAAAATGCATTATTCTCTTGAAAATATAATCGTTGTTTCACCTGATGTTGGTGGTGTGGTGCGTGCACGCTCCTTAGCTAAGCGCTTAAATAGTTTGCTTGCCATTGTCGATAAACGTCGTGAACACCCAGGTGTATCAGAAGTAATGAACATCATCGGTCATATTGCTGGAAAAGATTGTATCTTGCTGGATGATATTGTCGATTCAGGTGGTACCCTGTGCAATGCAGCGAGCGCTCTTTTGCAACATGGTGCAAAAAGCGTCACAGCTTATATTACACATGGTGTCCTTTCTGGAAAGGCTATAGAGCGCATTACCAATTCAGAAATGAAAGAATTAGTTATTACTGATTCAATTATGCCAACAAAAGCAATTGAAGAAGCTCATAATATGCGTATTTTGCCAATTGCTGACTTAATCGGAGAAGCTATTGCAAGAACAGCGGCAGAACAATCTGTTTCAAGTTTATTTGGCTAAATTGATGCCTTTGGGATCTCCTTGTATTGTTTCTAAATTGAAACCAGGAAAAGCTACTATGCACTTACCACTAAAATCAATATGAATAATAAACTCACGTTTTTCAAAATAAATTAAAAAGCAAAGTGCACGACTTAAAGAATAAGTTCCTTAAGACGTACCAAAACTGCATCTGATGGGAAGAGCTTCCCCGTTACAGCTGCTTGCGCAACAATGTAAACACACCTTGAATATCATATTCCAAACTTTTTGATAGATGTAAAGCACATTTCCACTCTTCACTTACAGAAACTTCTTCATCAATAGAATCCTGAGTGATAGACAATTCACGCCGAAATTGCAAAATATTAGGAAAAAACTCATGATACACTATGAATAAAAAAATGTATCAAAAATTTTGCAATTGCCGAGATATTTGAACAAGAGCTTTTGTCTTTCTTTATTAATTCTTTTTTTGTGCATAACCTCTTCTAAATATTTTATGAATTTGTTGCTCTTTTACAGACTCTAGTAAATAATAGCATGGCATTATTTTTTTCGGATAAGGTAGTAAAAATGAGTTTTTTGCGTCATTTATTTCCATTGGAAGCGGCATTAGTTTCAGACTAGAAGAGCGTGCTAATTGTTTCAACAGAACCAATAGTAATTCGATAAAGAATGCTATGATAAAGCAGATCATAAAGCAATAAAGTGGCCACGCTCAAGATCTCAAAACATTTTTGCCTGATGACAGCCCATTCCTAAAAGATCATTAGCGCGTATTCATGTCAATATCTAAAAAGTGCTCCAAGAAAAACACTGAAAGCATGCGTCTGTTTTTGTATCTAGGTCTTCAAGACTAAAAACAACCGAAACTCGATTTTGGCGAATACGATGAGTAATTTTTATCAAATCTTTTTCGTTCCGTTGGGCTTCAACAAAAATATGGCTAAATTTATCAGCCAAAGTCACAAAATCATCTTCTAAATCAATAATACACTTTTGTACCCATGAAGAACTCTGTTTAAGAAAACATCGAAAAATGCGATTTCCTTGAATCAGAATTACCCTGTACAAGAAGACGTGTGCCAATAATTCCTTAAGATCAACAAATGCTGAAGATGATTTACGCAATGCACCATATTCTGACATTTCACCTAAGACAACCTCAACCTTAATAAGCCTCCTTATTTGATTTTTGAAAATCAATATCGATTCTGTTCTTTTCAGCATGCTCCTAACATTTCCTCTTCCATAAGGTTAGAAACTAAGGATTTTTCCAACAACTCTTGCATCTCTAAATGGTTTGAATTATAGAACAAACTTCTGTGTAGACACCCTTGGAGGCAACACAGAATGGGGTAGTCGCCGTTTCACAGCGTATATCTTCATATTCATGCAAAAACCACTACTAGTGGGCATGATTCTCCAATTATATAAAAAGGACTTAGTTATGAGCAAAAGCTATACTTTTAAAGCCGAAATACGCGAGCGGGTTGGTAAGGGGTCCTCCCGCAAACTTCGTCGTAACGGTCTCATTCCAGCTGTTATTTATGGTGATAAACAGCCTCCTTTGGCAATTTCAGTTCCCTATAAAGAGATTTTCTATAAAATTCATGCAGGTGGATTTCGTACCACTGTTGCAACTATTGAAATCGATAAACAGAAAATTCAAGTTTTACCAAAAGATTATCAACTTGATCCTGTTCGTGATTTTCCTATACATGTAGATTTCTTACGCATTTCAGCAAAATCTGTCGTGCATGTGCACATTCCTGTTCACTTCCTTAATGAAGATATAGCACCAGGAATTAAACGAGGCGGTGTCTTAAACATCGTGCGCCATGAAATTGAGTGTACTGCACTAGCACATGCCATCCCTGAAGCAATTGAGATTGATCTTTCCAGTTATTCCATTGGTGATTCTATACATATTTCTGCAGTGCAATTGCCAAAAGGTGTCACGCCCGTTATTCAAGAACGAGACTTTACCATCGCTACCATAGCTGCCCCTGCTAGCATAAGTGAGAGCGATAATTCTTCAGAAAAAGAGAACAATGAAAACAATACAAAAGCCTGAAAAACTTAATTAGGTGGAATCTTACCTTTTTAAAACTTTTCTTCTTTCTTTTACTTTACCGGAGATGCTCATGTTGCTCATTGGTGGTCTTGGCAATCCCGGTTCCCACTATAAAAATAACCGCCATAATATTGGTTTCATGGCCGTTAATACAATTCATCAGATCTTTTCTTTTTCTCCATGGTCAAAAAAATTCCAGGCTGAAATTTCTAGCGGTCTTATAAATGGTGAAAAAATTATCCTTATAAAACCACAAACTTTTATGAATTTATCTGGTCAATCAATTGGTGAAGCCTTGAGGTTTTATAAATTAGATTTAAACAATCTTATTGTCATTTACGATGAATTAGATTTACCACCTGGTAAAATAAGGATAAAAATTGGGGGGGAAGCAATGGACATAATGGTATCAAGTCTATTGACAGTCATTGTGGCACTAACTATTGTCGTGTACGATTAGGCATTGGACATCCTGGTGCTAAAGAATTGGTTAATCAGCATGTTTTAGGAAATTTTACAAAATCTGATCAAGAATGGTTAGCTCCTTTATTAGATGCAATTGCAAATAATATGGCACTCTTAATAAAAAGAAATAATAACTGTTTTATGAATAAAATTACATTGGCAATGGAAAGCAAAAACCTACAATAAAGCACTCTCTCGTGGAGATTAATATACATTCAAGACCTTTGATATTTTTCCCTTAAAAGAGATACTAAAGTTAATGAGATACCAAACTCAGTTAATAAACCCTAAAAATTTATTACACTTAAATAAACTCACCTGATGTATTTTCATCATTCTGTAACACTACTACACGTGAACCACTAGGAACACGATTATAAAGGTCAATAATGTCTTGATTGAGTAGACGGATACATCCACTAGAAATAGCGCGACCAATTGACCAAGCTTCATGTGAACCGTGAATACGGAAAAGTGTATCTTTCCCATCTTTGAAAAGATAAAATGCTCGTGCTCCTAATGGATTCTCAGGACCAGGTGGCATACCTTGGGCTAAATGACCATAACGTTCTGGTTCACGCTCCATCATTTTCTTAGTAGGAGCCCAACTAGGCCATCGGCGTTTATATTGTATAATCCCAACGCCTGTAAACGCTAAACCTTCTTTTCCAACACCAATACCATAACGTAAAGCTTTTCCATTTTCACCAACAAGATAAAGCAAACATGCTTGGGTATCTACAACTAATGTACCAGGAGGATAATCTGTATGATAATTGACCTGTTTACGCCAAAATTTTGGATTAATTGTTGAAAGATTAACTGCAGGTAAAAAATAAGGTTCATTTGTTACAGGCCCATATAAAGCCTGTATTTCCGGTGGAACATACTGAACCTTTTGAGAAAAAATAGACACTTTTGATTGACGTGTAAGACATCCAACCAAAGCCAAAGGCGCTGTAATTAAAAAAGTTCGACGAGATAACAACCCCATATTTTCTCCGATTATTTATTTTCGAAAACTTTGCATACTACGCGCACTGTTAATATTTATTAGTAAAACCATTATTAAAATTAAAGAATATTTAAAATGTAATAATAAAAAAATTATAGCAATTATTTCAGTATATTTTTTCACACTATCACCCGAACATAACAACTGCAGACTAGAACTCTTTTCAAAACATGCTATAGAAATACCAACAAAGCTTTATCTTAACCAGAATAAATTACAATCAATAAAGAAAGAGAATATATGGGATTTAAATGCGGTATTGTCGGATTACCCAATGTTGGCAAATCAACTCTCTTTAATGCATTAACAAAAACAGCTGCAGCACAAGCTGCCAATTATCCTTTCTGTACAATCGAACCTAATACCGGTGAAGTTGCTGTCCCAGATCTACGGATGAAAAAAATCGCCTCTATTGCTGGATCAAAAGAAATAATTCCTACACGTATTAGTTTTGTTGATATTGCAGGGCTTGTACGTGGTGCTTCAAAAGGGGAAGGTTTAGGAAATAAATTTTTAGCGAATATTCGTGAAGTTGATGCCATTATCCACGTCTTACGATGTTTTCAAGATGAAAATATTACACATGTAGAAGGACGAATTGATCCTATTTCTGATGCTATAACCGTTGAAACGGAACTCATGCTTTCAGATCTTGAAAGCCTTGAACGGCGAATCACACAAATTCGCAAACGTGCAACTGGAAAAGAGAAAGAAGCTCTTGCTATTCTCCCTATCATAGAATCTGCATTAAAATTACTGCAAAAAGGATACCCTGTACGATTAATGCTCAAAGATATTTCTGCCGATGAACGATGCATTCTTAATGGTTTGAATCTTTTAACATCAAAACCTGTTCTCTATGTTTGCAATGTCGGTGAAAATGAAGCTGCTCACGGTAATGATTTTACCCAAGCAGTTGAAAAAATGGCAACAGAACAGAATGCACAAACTATTGTCATTGCAGCTTCCATCGAAGCTGAAATTGCTCAACTTACTGACGAAGAGTCTTTAGAATATCTTAAAACTTTAGGGCTCTCTGAACCTGGCCTCAATCGACTCATTCGTACTGGCTATGATTTACTTGACCTAATTACTTACTTTACTTGTGGTCCTAAAGAAACACGAGCATGGACAATTGTGCGCGGAATAAAAGCACCTCAAGCTGCTGGTGTCATTCATTCAGATTTTGAACGTGGCTTTATTCGTGCCCAAACTATTAGCTATGAAGATTATATTGCTTTTGGTGGAGAAAACGGAGCAAAAGAAGCAGGAAAAGCTCGCGATGAAGGTAAAGAATATATTGTGCAAGACGGTGATATTATATTGTTTAAGCATAATACCTAATGCATCTCTTTTGAAGTCTTAGATCTCTTAACTCTTTAAAATTTTTCTTTATATCAATTGTTTCTGCTCCCTTAAGAAAATTTTCAGAAAAAATAGCCGCATTATATTATAAGCGGCTATTTTATTTCTAAAATAAAAAATTAACGAGTCCAACGACCTTCATATTTAAATTCTGGAGCACCTTTTAAGGAATCCTTTGTTGCATTGATAATAAACTTCCATTTACCATAATCGTTTGTCTTTTGAATTGTATCAGGAGAAACAACTACATAGCGTTCTCCTATACCAAGAAAGCCACCAATACCAATAACAATTCCTTCGACACTGTTCTCACGCAAAATAATATCTTTCACTTCACCAATATTTTCATCTTCCATATTGTATACATTAGCACCAATAAGACTTGAAGCAACGAAATCAGATGCTGAAGGTGTAATGTAACGCGCGACCATATCTGAACCAATTCGTACAATACCTGTTGATGAAATTACCTCAGTTTCAAAAGGCGTTGTAGGTGTAAAAGACTGAGCATACGCACCAGAAACCATAAAAATTGACACGAAAGCAGTGCAAACAATTTTCTTCATTTTATAATTCTCCGTTTTTACTTTATGAACTCTCAATGCATCATTATAAAATTTGTTCCCTACACGTTTTTGAGATAGCTTATTTTGTGTGCTTATTTTTTCATTTTTTGTTTCTCTTCAAATTCTTATCTAAATCATGCCAAATTCTTCTTTTCATACTATAAAGCACTCCAAAAATAATTAAAAATAAAATAACATGAAAACCTGTTTTCTTACGAATTTCCATATAAGGATCAGCTGCCCACATTAAAAAAGAAGACACATCACGCGCATAATGTTCAACCGTTTCTTGTGTTCCATCCTCATAAGAAACAAGACCATCCTTCAAAGGAGGTACCATAGCTAAAACATCACCTGCAATAAAATAAGGATTATACCAGTAACCTTTAGCGATTTTTTTATTCTTTGGAGCCTCTTGATACCCTGTTAAAAGAGCTGTAATATAATCAGGACCAACAGTATTATAATTGGTCAAAACATCAGTAATTAAAGCAGGAAATGGTAAAGAAACAAAACGTGTACGCGTCATCAATGATAAATCAGCAGGCTCAACGCCATTATGCATAAATTTCGCTTCTTCAATATTAGAAAAAGGGGAAAGAAAATAATCTGACGCAATACCAGATCTCTTAAAAAATTTTCCTTCTTTATTAGGACCATCGCTTACTTCATATTGCGAAGCAAAAGCTTTAATCTGTTCCTGATCATAACTCAGTGCTTTTAAATCACGAAAAGATACATATTTTAGCCCATCGCAACTAGCACATACTTTTTTATAAACCTTAAACCCACATCGTAATTGCGCTTTATCATAAATACCAAATGGCCCCGAAAAATTCCAATCTTGTTTTTGAGGTACATAAAAGGGAAAGGAAGCATGTTCTCTCTTATCAAAGAGATTACCGGCAACGCTTTGAAAAGAAAAGACGATAACTCCTATTAAGATCAATTCAATAAAAGCCTTTACCTGGTTGATTTGTTCTCTGTTTTAGATCTTCGTTTTAGATCTTCCATAATCGAAGTAGGCATACGACTTCTCTTTTCAAAATAGAGTATGATTGGTAAAATAATTAAAAAGAATATAAAATAATACGCTGTTGCTAATTGTGCCCACAAAAAATACTAGAATTAGTCTCTTTTGAACCAATATAACCAAGCAAAACAACATCAATGATTAATATCCAGAAGAAAATTTTATAAAGAGGTCTATATCTTGCTAAATGTATTTTTGAACGGTCAAACCATGGAACCAAAATAAAAATAAAAACCAAGAAAAAAATCATAAAAACAGTAATAGAAAAAATATCTTTAATAAGCGCATAAGGAGAAAAAGGAATTATTTCCTCATCTGATTGTATTTCAATTCATGTTGGATTGCTCTGTCCAACTTGGTGAATTCCCCAAATATGAAGACCTATAAGAAAAGGTAAAAAACGACAATAAATAATGGAAAACATAAAAACGATTAAGTGTCGGCTGCCCTACACTATAACCAACAACAAGCGTCTCATATAACCATGTTCCGAAGAAATAACCTTTTAAAAACCAGTAATTATCAAAGCCGTAGAAGTAGACATCATCCTCCAAACCAATACATAATCCAAAAATGAAACTACCATCATAATGATATAGATGAAGATACCCGTCACCCAAACCATTTCACGCATATTTTTATAAGAACCATAATAAAGTCCTCGTGCCAAATGGATGTAGACAGCAATAAAAAAGAACGAAGATCCCACAGAATACCAGGGACGAAAAAGCCAACCAAACTGTCATTCACGCCTAAATAGTCCACCTGTTTCAAAAGCTAAATGAACATCTGGCACAGATGTGCATAGCTAATACAATACCTGTTAAAAGCTAAGATAAAAGCATAATAGTTAAAATACCACCAAATGTATAAAAATAACTAAGGTTACGCGAAACAGGAAAAGCTATAAAAGTATTGTATAAAAAACGAAGAAGAGGCAAATGCTTATCAAGCCAACGAGCAAGATCTCTTTTAGGAAGATAAGGGAAAAATTTCCTCATTACACCATCCTATTCTTAGTAAATTATCAGAAAGAAATTGATAAAGTGGAATAGCTAAATTATAGTTCGCTGGACCTGTTCTTACTATTCCAGCAGTATCGTAAATAGATCCATGACAAGGACATAACCATTCACCAAATTGACCTAATCAATCAAGTATTACACAGCCTAGATGAGTACATAGATTAATCAATTAGCCAATTTTCACGTCTCTTTCCTGCTGAATGCGCAAAATCTGTCGCTTCTGCTTCATTTTTAAGATTAGGATTGCGTGCTTGACGATCTTTAAGATCACTCAATTTAACATCTTGAGCTTCAGCTATTTCTTTTGCAGTACGATTACGAATGACGACAGGCTGTCCACATCATTTTACTGTCACCGACATATCTTCCTCAATATCAGAGAGATCAACCTCAATAGAAGCAGCAGATAAAACAGCTTGATCAGGATGTAATTGACTAATAAAAGGCCATGTAACGGTACCAACCCCCACTACACCAACAACACCTGTTGCTAAAAACAGAAAATCCCGCCGTGTTTTCTTATCTATTACCTTGTAAAAAATCTGTTATTTATTTTACTTCTGTATCATATACATCTTACTAATTTCAATCCTCTATTTTCTAACTTTTTGCATCATAAAAGCTATCCTAAAAGAAAAATTCTTTTCATACAGGCTAGTATGCATATTGTATTATATTTAATAAATTAATAAAAGCTATCTCTTTGAAATCATTATCGCTATAAATAGCTTCTTTGTAAATCAGTCTAAAAATACTAAAATTTTGTAATACATGACACTTCACATCGCTCTTTTTCAACCAGATATCGCTGGTAACACAGGAACAATCTTACGTCTTAGTGCTTGTTTTGGTCTGCATATACACATTATTGAGCCCGCGGGCTTTGATTTATCCGACCGCAATCTTAAACGGGCAGGTATGGATTATCTTGAACGAGCTTCATTAGAGCGTCACCTTAATTGGCAAAATTTTATTGATACCATGCAACGCTTTAACCATCGTCTTTTGCTCTTAAGTACAAAAGCAAAGACGTGTTACACAGAAATGCGTTATCAAAAAAACGATGTTTTACTTTTTGGCCGTGAATCAGCAGGTGTTCCCGATTATGTTTATAAAGCAGCTGATTATGCATTAACAATTCCTATGCTATCACACGCACGCTCTTTAAATCTCGCAATGAGTGTTGCCATGACAACAGGAGAAGCACTTCGTCAAATTGGTTATAATGAAATAAGAAAAATCTTATGATAAAAGACTAAACTTTATAACCATATTAATCTTCATAATAGAAAGCTATTTTATTAGACGATAAAATTTTTAATGGTGATAGAAATTACATTGAAAAAATAAAAGTTGTTAAGTTTGATCGTCACATTTTAAAGAAACAATTTTACAAAATGGTCTTAATAAAAGATAGCGTGGGGAAAAAGATTATAGTTCTTTTATATTTTAAATACGAATACATTTTCGCATTATACTTAAGTTTTTACTCAATTATTGATTCAGAGTAGCCATTAAATCAAACTATGAGCATATGCTAAATAAAAAGTGCTCTATAGAAAAGATTACCAAAGAGTTATATAATGCAACTAAGCTGAACATGAAAAACTACTAGCAGCAGTTTTGATCAAAATGGTATTTGCTTTTCTGAAACAAAATTTTACAATAATAAACTACGATCGGTATTATCTAAAATAACTTTCATAGAAACAAAAATTTAAAAGTATTGAAAAACCAATTTTTAATGCAACATTATTGTAAGATGACTTACTCTCATCATTCATGCTTCTATGAAACATAAATAAATTGAACATAATTACTTTTTGGCCCTATTTATATAAGGACATTATTTTCTGTGAACTAAAAAAGATGATATTAGCAGGAACATATTTTTTATGCATCAAAATAATTACATAACGATAAAATCCTACAAACACAAACCAAATAACAAAGAAAAGTTCAAAGTATTCCTAACAAAAATATAATATTACTGCTCAATTTTTTCTAATAGTTTATTACGGTCAATCAAAAAGCCACTTTTGATCCATATTGTTTCCAGTTCTTTGAGTTTTTTTCCTAAAAATATCCCTTGTACTAACCCTCTTTCTAATAAATCCTTGCCACTAATAGGGAAAGTTGGAATTTGCCATTTTCGAGCAAGTTGATAAAGCCTAATATAACATTTTTCTTTTTGAGCAGCTTTAATGTCCTTTAAAGTGTGGTCGTGTGCAATTGCCAAAGACAAAGCTAATTGATCTAAAATTGGTTGCCGACCATAAAGATAAATCATTCTTTGTACAAAAATATCTGAACAATCATGATTAATCAGTTCCAACCCTGACCATTTCTTTAGCCGTATTTTCTCTTTATTAGACAAACGTAAACGACGAGTCATATCATGAATACGCATGATATCAGGAGGAATAAGACTTTCTAATCGCAAAAATGGATCTACCTTCCAACCCAAAGCCTGCTCTGTTTTGATAAGTGAGTGGATTACATCAATACCCCATCTTTCTGTCTCAGGTAGAATGAGCGTTAAAATTCCACTTTGACGCATCCATAAAAGAGCACGCGTTGGATCTGAAGCAGTCAAAAGTTTTTTCATTTCTTCCCAAATACGCTCTGGTGAAAGCTTTTTTAAACTTTGTTTTAAACGAACACATGCTTTTAATCCTTCTGAATCAGGACGTCCTTTTCCATACCAAGCAAAAAAACGAAAAAAACGCAAAATACGTAAATAATCTTCACAAATACGCTGCTCCGAAGCACCGATAAAACGAATCGTTCGAGTTGCAATATCATGCAGACCTCCCACCTCATCATAAATTTCGCCAGCTGCATTACAATAGAGTGCATTGATAGTAAAATCTCGCCGTTCAGCATCTTTTTTCCAATCGCGACTAAAAATAACTTTAGCGTGACGGCCATCGGTTTCAATATCAGAGCGAAGTGTTGTAACCTCGTAAGAGCATGACTTGCCAACTACTGTCACTGTACCAAAATTAATCCCCGTAGGAATAGCTTTAAATCCTACTTCTTCTACACGCTTTACAACCTGTCGTGGCAAACAGGTTGTTGCAATATCAATATCGCTAATAGGCTGTTGCAAAAGCTGATTACGTACAGCACCACCAACAACACGTGCTTCTTCACCATCAAGTGATAAAACACGAAGAAGTGTTTGAATATCGCTACACTTCAACCATGCAGCCTGTTTGAAATTTTGTGTTATATTCACCCTTTAACCTTTCAAACAAACCTTCATTATTTCTCTCAAAACTTGTAAATTTCAATGCACACAACGCATAATATATTTCTTATAAACTACAATCTTTCTCTATAAAAATATTTTTATCTGTACGAAGAATACAAAAAACAGCTTATCACACTTCTTTTCTTTTTATTTTCTGTTACAAATTGTAAAAAGATTTATAATCATAGAATAAATATTATTTTACGACACAGGGCTTTAAGGAAAAAATATGAGTCAATATGATACATTATCTCATTCTACTGAAAAAGCGAGTATCAAAGATAATACCTCATTAATTGTTAAAGATATTGATGAAGCACACAAAGAGCTAGATATTCTACAAAAAGCAATTGACAAAGTTATTTTTGGACAAAGTCATGTGATTGAATACACCTTAACAGCTATCTTTGCGGGAGGACATGCCCTCCTTGTTGGTGTTCCAGGACTTGCTAAAACGTGCCTTGTTGAAACACTTGGAATCGTCTTAGGACTTGATTCAAAACGCATCCAATTTACACCAGATTTAATGCCATCAGATATTATTGGTTCTGAAATTATGGATTCAGATAAAAATGGTCAACGCTCTTTCCGTTATATTCAGGGTCCTATCTTTACTCAACTTCTCATGGCCGATGAAATTAACCGTGCTTCTCCTCGTACTCAATCAGCTCTTCTCCAAGCCATGCAAGAATATCATGTCACTATTTCTGGAACGCGTTATGATCTACCACAACCCTTTCATGTACTTGCAACTCAAAATCCTGTTGAACAAGAAGGAACTTACTCTCTTCCTGAAGCGCAACTAGATCGCTTTTTAATGCAAATTGACATTGACTATCCGGATCTAGCTACAGAACGGCGTATCATCTTAGAAACAACAGGTAAAAAAAATCAAGTTGCAAAACCTGTTTTATCAATCAAAAAATTACAAAAAATTCAAAATATTGTCCGCCAAATGCCAATTTCTGAAAGTGTTGTTGAAGCTATTTTGAAACTAGTGCGTTCAGCTCGTCCTCATAAAGATAATTCTCTTGCAAATACTTATATTTCTTGGGGTCCTGGTCCCCGGGCATCACAAGCACTTTCACTTTGTGTTCGTGCTCGTGCCTTTTACTATGGACGTTTAGCCCCTTCGCTTGATGATATTCAAGCACTCGCCCAACCCGTATTACAACATCGCATGGCACTTAATTTTTCTGCACATGCTGAAAATATAACTATAAAAGATATTATTGCTAATCTTGTGAAAGACTCCCTCTAATGGCTATTGGCAAAAAAATTTTTAAGGAAAGTCCAAAATCACTTGCTGGGAAACTGCAGAAAGATGCAGCTAATATGCCCTGTTTTCTTTTACAAGCAAACCGTATTGCCAATACACTAATAACCGGAAGGCATAGTCAACGCAAACGTGGCAATGGAGAAAATTTCTGGCAATTTCGTCCTTATGTGGAAGGAGAATCGACTACACATATTGACTGGCGTCGTTCAGCACGTGATGAACATATCTACCTACGTGAACGTGAATGGGAAACAATGCAAACAGTTTGGATTTGGCCCGATCAAAGTGCTTCTATGCAATATTGTTCATGCTTTTCAAAAATCTCTAAAGGCAATCATGCTATCATTCTTTCCCTTGCTTTGGCAAAACTTCTTGCAAAAAATGGTGAATATATTGCCATTCCCGGTTTAATGGCTCCAACGAGCACTTCCAATGCAATGGAGCGTATGGCTTTAGCTTTAACGAATTATCAAGGTGAAAATTCATTTCCAAATTTCTCAACTGTTACTCGTTTTTCACAAGTCATAATAATAAGTGACTTCCTTGACGATAGTGAAAAAATTATCGATCACCTAACAGTTTTAGCTACAAAACAAGTCAATGCACATCTCATTGAAGTTACCGATCCAGCAGAAGAACGTTTCCCTTACACAGGCCATACAGAATTTTTTGATCCTGAAACAAAAGAAAAACTTCTTATAAGAAAAGCAGAAAACTTGCGTAAGAACTATCACAAGCTCTACCAAGAAAGACGAAAAAAACTAGCAGAATTTTGTTCGCATCAAGGATGGACTTACCAGGTTAGCTTAACTGATACCCCTGTAACTGAGGTCATTGTACGCCTTGCAAACAAAACGCAACCCTCTAAATCTTATCTAAGGAGATCACTTTGAGTTTTGATGCTCCTTTACTTTTGCTTGGACTTTTGGCTTTACCGGTTATTTGGTGGCTGTTGAGAACAACACCTCCAAACCCTCGTAAAGAACTTTTTCCCCCTTTACACCTTTTGCTTAAAAAAACTAATCAACAGGAAACTGTTAATTATACACCTTGGTGGTTATTATTGTTACGATTAATTATAGCAACACTTATAATTATCGCATTAGCACGTCCTACTTCGATTCAAAAATCAATTGTATTTTCTGGTTCTCACCCTCTTGCACTCATCATTGATAATGGATGGGCATCCGCTGAAGAATGGAAAAAACGCATTGCTGTTGCCAAATCCTTACTCGCACAAGCAGAAAAACACCAAAAAAATATTTATTTGCTTGCAACAGCTGAAAACAATACTCAAGATATTGGTCCTTTTTCTGCAGAAGTTATCAAACAGTATTTACTACATTTATGTCCTCGTCCTTGGCCTGTCAACCGCGTTCAAGCCTTTCAAAAACTCACAGAACAGATTAATGAAAAACCTCTTGATATTGCTTATTTAAGTGATGGTTTGCAAACAAATGAAGATGAGCAGGCTTTTGCTCTTATGAAGCAGTTAAAGCTAAAAAAATTCTTATGGTATGCAGATGATATTTCTACTCTTGCGGGCATAACAAACATACAAAATAATAATGGAAATATGTCAGCACGTGTTATCCGTGCAACCACTTATGGTGAAACTCCAATAACACTCAACCTTTATGATTTTAAAAATCAACTCCTTACTCGTTTTACGACAAATTTTAATGAAGGAGAAACGACTGCTCTTATTCCTTTTAATCTACCACTTGAGCTACATAATCATATCGCGTGGATTAAAATTGATAAACAGGACCACGCTGCTGCAACTTTTTTAGTCGACAGCCGTAGCCGAATAAACCGCGTTGCTCTTTTATCACCAAATATCAATAAAATGGTGCAGCCCTTACTTTCTCCAATGTACTACGTTATCAAAGCATTACAAGATCATACACAGCTTATAACAATGGAAGGAGGAGAACTTTCAATTGATATTGATCGTTTACTTAAACAAAATCCATCTGTTTTCATTATGGGTGATATAATTAATATTGCAAAAGAAGCAGAAAAAAAGCTTTCTGATTTTGTCAATCAAGGAGGAATACTTATCCGTTTTGCTGGAGAAAATCTGAGTACTGCAAAACATTATGATAGTTTATTACCTGTGTCATTACGTTCTGGTAAACGCTCACTTGGTAGTGTTATGTCCTGGGCAAAACCACAAAAATTAGCGCCTTTTGCAAAAAATAGTTTCTTTTTTGACCTTTCCTTTCCAGAAGATATCACTGTTTCACGTCAAATTCTTGCAGAACCAAACTCAGATCTTTTTGAAAAAACATGGCTTAGTCTTGCAGATGGTACTCCCCTTATTACAGCAGCCAATCATGGTAAAGGTATGCTCATTCTTATTCATGTAGCACCTGATCCTACATGGTCGAATCTCCCTCTGTCCGGTTTTTTTGCACAAATGTTACAAAAACTTATTACGCTTAGTACACTTAGTACACATGCAAAAGAAACTACAACGCAAATAAAAACAATACACAATCCTTGGCAAACACTCAATGCTAATGGTCAATTACAAACAGCTCCTTCTCATGTTATCCCACTTATTACAGATGCACAGAATCCTCCCCTTCCATCCTACTATACCCCACCTGGACTTTATGGCGTTGAAAACAATCTCTATGCCTTCAATCTACTCAATCATACATCACACTTAATAAAACAATCATTATTACCTACCTCCTTAAGTGAGAAACCTTTATCCTACGATATACAAGAAAAACATTTTACTGGAATCCTTTTAGGACTAACCAGCTTATTATTAGCTCTTGATAGTTTTTTAGCTCTATGGATAAACAGATCTTTTCTTTTTAATCGACGATACAATATGTCACTTCTTCTGCCTTTTATAGTAGTTTTCATCGTCTTATTTCCATATTCACCGACTGTACAGGCACAAATTATAGAAGACTATGATGAAACTATTGTACAAGCAGCAGGTTCTACCCATCTCGCTTATGTTATAACCAATAGTCATGAAATTGATACAACGAGTAAAAGTGGGTTAGAAGCGCTCAGTCAATTTATAGCAGAGCGTACAATGCTTTCACCTGGTCCTGTAGTAGCACTCGATCTTGATAAAGATGAACTCTCTTTCTATCCTCTTATTTACTGGCCAATTGATGCTAATAGTCCCATGCCGACACAAAAAAGCCTTGAAAAAATCAATGCCTTTATGAAACACGGTGGTACAATTTTATTTGACACTCGTGATCAAATAAATACAAATTTTAACCTCGAAGAAGTAGCTACACCAGCCACACAAAGATTACGTGATATATTAAGTGGATTAAATATTTCAACGCTTGAACCAGCATCAATTGAGCATGTTATTGCTCGTTCTTTTTATATTATGCCTGATTTTCCTGGGCTTTATCGTGGTTCCCCCTTATGGGTTGAATCATCCTCAATAAACAAAAACTCTATCACTACTGGTGATAATGTTAGTTCTCTTCTTATCACTGCGAATAACTTTGCTGCTGCTTGGGCACTAAACGAAAAAGGCATTTGGAAATATCCACTTATTCCTAATGACCCTATGCAACGACTGTGGGCATTTCGTGCAGGATTGAATATTGTCATTTATATACTTACAGGAAATTATAAAGCCGACCAGATTCATGTTCCTGCATTATTAGAACGTTTTAATAAAGAAAGAAGGCAATGATAGAATCTCTCATTTTTCAACCTTCTCTGTCTATTGCTTGGCTTCTTTTTTTAGGAGGGCTCCCTGCTTTTTTTATAATCATTGGCCTTATTACACGATGTCGCGGAGCCTTTTTACGCCTTACAGCACTAATCTCACTCATCCTTGTGCTACTTAATCCAATGATCACAAAAGAACAGCGTGAACCCGTTAAAAGTACTGTAGGTATTGTTATTGATCATAGCGAAAGCCAAACGTTTGGCACACGTGAAGAAGATAGCAATAAAGCACGTATACAACTAAAAAATGTACTGGCGAGTTATCCACAATTCGAACCGCGCTTCATTGAAGTTGGAAAATTTTCTGATGATCATTATGCACCATCAACAAATTTGTTTCACGCTCTAACACAAGCTATATCTGATATACAACCTTCTCGCTATGCAGGAACGATTTTGATCACGGATGGACAAGTACATGATATTCCTCAGCTATCAGAATTTAATCATGATGCACCAATTAATGCTTTGATAACAGGTAAAACGGATGAATTTGACCGCCAAATTAAATTTATCGCACCTCCCCGCTTTGCTCTTGTTAATAAACCAATCATACTCTCCATTTTGGTAGAAGACAAAGGGCAGTTTAAAGATCCTATGCCAGCACAAGCAAATATTATTGTAAGAATCAATGATCAAGAGGTTGGTCATCATTCTGTGACCCCCGGTGTCATCTTTCAAACTGAAATCATCCTACCCCACGCCGAAAAAAATATCATTCAAGTTACAACTGACACACATGAAGGTGAATTAAGCCTTGATAACAATCGCGCTATAACTGTTATTGAAGGGATTAGAGAAAATTTGCGAGTTCTTTTGATTTCAGGAGCACCCTATAATGGTGAACGTACATGGCGTGATCTTTTAAAAAGTGATTCTAATATTGATCTTGTTCATTTCACTATTTTGCGTCCACCTGAAAAAGCCGATAATACACCTGTAAATCAATTATCACTTGTAATCTTTCCTACCACAAAATTATTTGTTGAAGACATCAATAATTTTGATCTTGTTATTCTTGATGGCTACCAACATTCCACTGCCCTTCCATTGATTTACTATGATTATATTGCCCAATATGTACAAAAAGGTGGCGCATTACTGATAGTAACAGGACCTGAATTTACTAAAGAATTTTCACTAGCTAAAACGCCTTTAATACGTGTTCTACCAGCACTGCCAAATGGTGCTATTATTCAAAAGCCTTTTCGCCCTACCTTAACCAAAGTAGGTGAACGTCACCCTGTTACGCGAGGACTTGCAACACCTACCCATCCAGCTCATCAATGGGGACGATGGTTGCGACAAATTGCAATTCAAAATACAGGAAAAAACATTGCCATCATGAAAGGAGCCGATGAACAACCGCTTTTGCTTCTTTCTCACGTTGATAAAGGTCGTGTAGGAATGTTACTTTCCGATGAAAGTTGGCTTTGGGCACGAGGTTTTGAAGGAGGAGGTCCTTATGCAGCTCTTTATCGTCGAATTGCTCACTGGCTGATGAAAGAACCAGAACTTGAAGAAGAAAAATTAAGCGCTTTGAGTCACCATTATCATTTAACAATTCGTCGGCAAACGCTTCAAAATCATCCAAAACCAGTTGAAATAATCTTTCCCTCTGGCAAAAAAAAGAATATCACTCTTACAAAAGAACAAGAAGGTGTATTTACAGGAAGTATTCAGACCAATGAAACAGGAATCTTTACCATCCATAATGGCGATCAAACAGTATTTTCTACTGTAGGGTCAATCAATAGCCCTGAATTATCTGATTTAATTTCGACAGAAGAAAAACTTGCTCCCATCAGTAAACACACTGGTGGTAATGTTGTGCGTTTATGGAATGAAGAAAAAAATAGTATTCATCTTCCTCCAATCAAACTTATCCAATCAAAAACAGGAAAAATCTCATCTCTTTCTCATTCAATTGTTCTAAAAGAAGCAACAGAAACCCGTTTGGTTAATATCTCTCATTTTCCTATTTTTTCTGGATTTTTAGCGTTGCTTACCTGCCTTTTATTATTGAGCAGCGTATGGTACCGTGAAAATCATTAAAAAATTCTGAGTAACTTTATAGCTACTTGAAAGCGGTTTATGCTTTAACACGAACAATAATTTACCCTCCAACATTTCTAATACACCTTCTTGTAATTCCAAAGCTAATTAATCGCTGTGGTTTTACGGGTGCAAATATCTGTATTTATTCATGTTTTATATTTTAAATCCCAAAACGACTATAATATTTTTCATCTCCAATCAAAATCACCAAAGCAACCTTGTAATTTTCTGCTGCTTTTAACGTTAAACGCATTAAGCTACTTCCCATGCTAATATCTGTATAATAAGAGTGTACAACAAGAAATCGCAACAAATAAGCAGTTTGTAGACGTGTTTTTCAGGAGTCATCCTCACTGAACCAATAACTAATCTTCAATGCAAGCTATAAAAGAAAGTCAGTGATCATGTTTTCCACTTTCTCTTAGCAAATAACTTGCGCGCGTAAAATGAACAGGTCCTAAAAATTATTTAATTAATTTTTTCAATCTGAACCTCATGTTAAGCTGTTTCAGGCTAACAACTGATTGTATTACCAGTTGTAAAAAAGAAGAAAAAGATTGAGAAATAAATGATGTATCTGTCATGAATAATAGTGAGAAAGATTCACACGTAATCAAAAATACCAAACATTTTCATTTTAAACGCTTTGATTCGCTATCACTTATTTTCTCATAGAACATCTTCCTACCCTTGCAATAATTTATTTCGAGTATTTTATTCTATCAAAATCAATATCCCAAAACTTATCTAATATCTTTAGCAAACTGTTTTTCATTTTACAATTTTCATTTCCTGTAAAATAGAAAACTGGCTTTTCTTTCCTATTTTTTATTGCTTAAATTATTTTCAACGCTATGCTAGATCTATGTTTTATCTTGCTCATATATCAGATGTACATCTTTCACCTTTACCACAACCTTCCTTATTCGAACTTTGTGGGAAGCGTTTAACTGGATATCTTAATTGGAAGAAAAAACGTCACAACCAAATGAAAACAGATACTTTAGAAACGTTAATGCACGCATTGAAACAGAAAAAGCCTGATCATATTGTGATTTCTGGTGACCTCATTAATCTTGCCTTGGATAAAGAATTTACACAAGCTCGCAGCTGGTTATTTGCTCAAAACAATCCTCAAAATATTTCCCTAACATTTGGAAATCACGATGCTTATGTTCGCGGAGCATTCCAAAAAGCCTGTACTTGCTTCCAACCTTGGATCAAAAGTGATTTCCCACAAAAAAAACCTTTTCCCTATATTCGTATTCGCAATAACATAGCGATTATAGGTACTTCTTCAGCTATTGCTACACCACCTTTTCAAGCTGCAGGCTATTTTGATAAGCAACAAGCAAAAATTTTGTCCAAATTCTTAAATGAAGCTGCAAAACGTGGTCTCTTTCGTATTATAACGATTCATCATCCTCCTTTTTACCATGCTACTTCTTGGCATAAAAAATTATGGGGTATAGAGCGTTTTCTAAAAGTTATTAAACACCATGGTTGTGAACTTATTCTCCATGGTCATACTCATTTACCTACATTGAATATCATTGAAGGAAAAATGGGCAAGATTCCTATTGTTGGTGTTGCTTCGGCATCACAATCTTTTGGAGGCAAAAGGCCCCCTGCAAATTTCAACTTATTCACTATTGAATATGCGCACCATCAATGGCAATGCCAATTACAACGTTATGGTATCATTAATCACAATAATGAAATAGCATGCATTGAAAAAATTGATTTTTAATATTTCAAGAAAGCATAATTTTTCTTATTAAGATGTGCTATCGTAAATAATAGCTAACTATTGTATCAAAATTCCTATTGAGTAAATTATGAAGAAGAGAATTTCAAAAAATATCACTAAATATTAAGTAATAGAAACATATAAACATATTTAGTTTAATTTTATTAATTTATATAAGATTGTGATGCAGTTTGTCCATATGAGCAGAAAGACATTAAAGATAATTCATCAATATAAAAACAAAAAGCCCATTTAAAAATGGATACTTTTCTTCCTATCTTGTCTGAAATTAGCAGTAACACTTGCATTAGTTTCTTTTAGAGAAGAAAAAATTCATTTGTAATAAAAATGATCAGAAAATCGTAAAAGAAAGATTTATAATCTCTTTAGTGAAGGCTGTTATTGACACCGAACATAATAAATCTAAAGTTCATCTTATTCTAAAATAATGTCAATAGTTTTCTCTGTTTTGATTGATATATTCATCATTGCAGAAGCATCAGTAATAATTTTCTTTTACGCCTTTTAAAAAGATTACGTGTTTTTACAACTTATTTTTAACTCTTAAAATTATAAAAAATAATAGTAATAAACTTAGCATACACCCCTGCCTTTAAAAGTTTCCATGTTTATAAAAAATAAAATCTTTCTTTACACAAAAGAAACAACTGCTGTTCTGAGAGGCAATTTAGCTTCATTTTCAGGTTCTATATGAATAATAACACGTACGTTCTTAAATTCCTTTTCAAGCACACTCTCAATATTATTGCAAATCTGGTGTGCCTCTCCAACTTGCATTACAGCTGGTACAACTAAATGAAACTCTATAAAAGTAATCCTACCAGCAACACGTGTTCTTAAATCATGCACTTCAATTGCACCACGTGCACTAACTGAAATAAGATCACGGATCCACAAAGTTTCATTTAATTCAACTCCAACATCCATAAGACCCTGAATCGCATTATAAATTACCTTCCCTCCCTGTAAAAGAATATTCATAGCAACAATTATTGCCAAAATCGGATCCAAAATAGCCCACTCAGTTATAAAAGCAGAAACTAGACCAATTAAAATGCCAAATGAAGTTAAAACATCTGTCATTAAATGCACTCCATCAGCTTTAAGAGCAGGAGAACGGTAAATTTTTCCCTGCCGAATAAGAAACCATCCCCAAAAAAAATTTATAATACATGCTACAAAATAAGGAACAAGCCATATCCCAGGTTTTTTTGGTAATTCAACCATCATGAATGCTAACCATGCCTCTCTTAAAATCATAATTGCTGCAATAATGATCAACACACCTTCAAGAAGAGCAGAAAAATACTCTGCCTTATGATGTCCAAAAGGATGGTCTTTATCAGCTGGCTTCATACTTATTTTAACCGCCCACCACGCTGCTAAAGCTGCAAGAATATTGACAATCGATTCCAATGTATCAGAATAAAGAGCAACTGAATTAGTGATGTAGTAAGCCCAGCACTTCAAAGAAAAAACAATACAAGCCACCAAAATAGACAATATAGTCAATCTTTGTATCTGTATTTCTGTATCCATAACTTAATGATCTTTTTGATTACAATGAGCGATAATATTTTCAGTGATACATCTTATAATATTTCCAATATACCTTCCAACACTCTCTTAAAATAATAAGAAATACAAGACAAAAAAAATAATTGTTACAATTAAGCATCAACTTTTATCGCTATCTTATTATAAGTTTTCTTATAATAAGCGACTCAGATATTACTTATAAAAAGGCAATTTTCGACGGTTGCCAACTACAATCAGTCGAGCTGTTAATGGCTTTATCTCTATTATCTTTGATTGAAACTAAAATTTTTTATACTCAAATATGCTGTCTTAGCATATTGTACAACACTCTTATAGCATGAATAGATATAATTGCCAAAGTATAAAAAAGCCGCTAAAAGCTATGATGTGACGTTTCCCTTATATTTTCAAAGTGTAATAATTACTATAGAAAACTTCACAAAAAAATAATCGCAAAAATCATCTTACAATTAGAGAAAAATAAATTCTACAAATATCTCTATAAAAATACAAAAAAGAATCTGGGCATTGGGAACCCAGATTCTTTTCCCTTTTAAATAAGGATTTACAGGCTTAGGAAATAGCGGGGACCTAAGACCCGTAACCGATATGAAAACAATATATTTGCTGCACTCGGTGTGCATTATATATACCTATGATTGTATATTGTCAATAAATTTTCTACTTTAAATTTTAAAAATAATGTTTTCTTTAATCTTTCCATTCAATATCTAGTGATTTTAAAAAAATAATGTTAAAGATTCTACATGACTTTAAATATCACCACAATCCATGAAGCCAATGATCCGCGTTTGGAAGCTTATCATAATATCCGTGAAAAAGATCTCGTTGGACGACAACATCAATTTATTGCTGAAGGAAAAGTGATATTATCAGCATTGCTACATTCAAAAGAATTTTCTACCTTATCATTACTTGTTGTTGCAGCTCGCCTTTTAGGAATTATGCCCATTTTAAAAGAAACAAAACCAACATGCCCTATTTATTGTGTTCCACAAAAAATTATGGATGATATTGCTGGTTTTCATGTCCATCGTGGTATGCTTGGCATTGGAAAACGTAAAAAACTACCATCATTAAAAGAGTTTCTACAAAATCTTCCCGAAAAAGCTTTAATTCCAGTTTTATGTGGCATCTCTAATCATGATAATATGGGAGCTATTTTCCGTAATGCAGCTGCTTTTGCTAGCACTGGAATTATCGTTGATAAAACTTCATGTGATCCTCTTTACCGAAAATCAATCAGAGTTTCTGCGGGTGCGGCTTTAAATGTGCCTTATACACAAGGTGACGATATTGATAGCATTATCACAGCTTTAAGCGATGCCGATTTTCACCTTTACGCGCTTTCCCCTTCTGCTCCGCGCTATCTTAAAGATGCAAAAACAATAAAACACACTGCACTTATTTTTGGAACAGAAGGTAATGGCTTACCAGCACACGTGCTAAAAAAATCAGAGACTTTGCGGATTCCTGTGGCTTATAGCTTTGATAGTATCAATGTTGCTACAGCATCAAGTCTTGCCCTAGCACATTTTGCTGATTTTGATAAACTGAATTAAAGGCGTTAACGCTTAAAAATTACCAGATGATATTTTTTATCTTATATATTTATTTACGTGCAACAGTTGTTTTACCTTTGAAAAAAGTAGAAGATTTCGTTTCCAAATTGCACAAAACTTGCTTTAACATTTTTTCAGTATCGGCTGCACGCTCTGAATGTGTAATAAATCCACCTCCAAGAATACGTGCTTCATGACTATTTTCATTATAAAGAACGCAAGCTTGACCAGGTGCTATACCACTTTCACTTTCCAACAAATCAACAGAAAATAATCCTTGTTTATAATATAAACGTGCTGGACGTGGAGGACGCGTTGAACGAACCTTTACTGCCACATCAATACCATCAAAAGGAAAACTATCTAATTGTTCATCACCAAGCCAATTCACATCACGTAAAAAAGCTTACGTGTTTCCAACATTTCACGCGGTCCAACAATAACGCGCGCATTTTCTACATCAAGATAAATTACATAAAGGGCTTCACCCGTCGCAACACCAATCCCACGCCGTTGACCAACAGTATAATTAAAAATTCCTGAGTGTTCTCCCAAAATCTGCCCATCAATATGCACAATAACTCCCGGATTGACTACTTCTGGCCGTAATTTTGTAATAACATCAGAGTATTTTCCCTGTGAAACGAAGCAAATATCCTGGCTATCGTGTTTATTAGCAACAACTAAACCCATTTCGGCTGCTATTTCACGCACACGCTCTTTTGAAAGATCACCTAATGGAAAACGTAAATAGTCAATTTGCTCTTGCGTCGTAGCAAACAAAAAATAACTCTGATCACGATCAGCATCCAGAGGACGAAATAATGCACGATGTGCACCACGAATACGACTACGAATATAATGACCTGTTGCCAAAGCATCTGCACCTAATTCATATGCAGTTTCTAACAAATCAGCAAATTTAACAGTCTGATTGCAAGAAACACATGGAATTGGTGTTTCTCCATGAGCATAACTTTCTGCAAAAGGATTAATAACAGCTTCACGAAACCGTTCCTCATAATCAAGAATATAATGAGGCACACCCAAAGTTTCTGCTACACGGCGAGCATCTTCGATATCTTGTCCTGCACAACATGCACCTACACGATGTGTTGCAGCTCCGTGATCATACAACTGCAACGTAATCCCCACCACATCATAACCTTCTTTTTTAAGAGGCCTGCAACAACTGATGAATCAACTCCTCCAGACATTGCAACAACAATACGAGAATTTTCAGGATGCCCTGGCAAATCAAGACTATTTAAAAACATACATTCACTCTCTACTTTTTAAATCCCCGCTTAATGTAATATTCTTATACGCATTATGTGCTATCTATATTATTTTTTTGTCTTTCCTACAACTAACGAGTGATATCAGATTGTCAAAGAAAAAGCTTAAAATGATAAAGAAATAAATTAAAATGAAAATTCTTTCATAAAAAAATTTATTATAAATATCATAGAATATTGTTTTATTTTTTATAATATCTGCAATTGGTTTTATTAATTTTTTCTTTAAACGAACTTAGTTCTTTTTTAAAACTCACGCCTTATAAACGCATCTGATTATTGAATATTACAAGTAGAAAATATAATGACTGATTTGATAAAACTACAAATGAAATACGTTATTGGCCCGGATGGAAGTCCACTTACAATCACCGACTTACCTCCTACAACGACAAAGCGTTGGGTTATCCGCCGCAAAGCTGAAGTCGTTGCAGCTGTGAGAGGTGGATTATTAAGTCTCGATGAAGCCTGTCAACGTTACACTTTAACCTTAGAAGAATTTCTTTCATGGCAAAGTTCGATTGATGAATACGGTTTAGCTGGACTAAGGACGACCAAGACCCAACAATATAGGCATTAATTGCTATAAAAATGATACCGGTTCAAAATTTTATTTCAAAATAAACCAAGCTTGAAAAAGCCTGGTTTACTTTTATTTTAGCACATAAAATTTAAAGATCTACATATAATCTTCAGCTTTAACTATCCAGCCATCGAGCGAAGTTGAGTAAAAATATGATGATCATCATTTACTGTCCCAGTCCCCTCCTTTTCAAGGATTTTCGCACGTTGAAGCTCTGTATTAATTTCCTTTAAAGCAATTTCAGCATTTGTTCTCTGTAACTTTAGACCGCGAATCGAAACCTTAAGATTATCACGCCTCTGTCGTACTGCACGAGCAAAAGCTGAATAAGCAAAATGATGAATATCACTGTTTCCAGATTTACGCTCTTCATTAACAATTTGTTCTTCCAGTTCTAATACCATTCGTTCAAATTCTGTAATCATCATCTCAAGTTGTGTAATTTCACGGCGTTTCTCTCGCACTTGAAACATCTTTAATCGCACCATACTCTGCCGTGGTTTCATACCTAACTACTCCTTAACTATACCAAAACTCACATTAGCGCTCATATACACCCTCAATTCTTAGTGAAAAAAGTATTTTTTAATTTAAACTTCTGTAGCATTTTAAAACTCCTGCAAATGCAGTCCTACTTTAAAATACTAACTATTTTTTCATGTTATGTCTCTACTAAATCAAAGAGACTTAAATCTCGGTAAATAAATATAAAAAATTTTAAAATAGCTAATTATAAAACTTTTTAAGTTACAAATTAACAAAACATAATGCTGACTTCCCTACAGAATTTAAGAAAATAAAAAGTTTTTCTAAAATAATTTTATTAAACTCTTTCAAAAATAAAAATATTTTGTTAACCACTATCTAAGATAGTGGGGGAAACAGCGGCAATTGTTGCGCGTACTGCTGGACTATTCATAAGCACTTCAATGTTAAGTGTTTGATTTTATGAATTATTTTTTATGAACAGTCATTTTAATAACTGTTACGAAATAAAAAGGCTCCGCTTGATTCGGGAGGAGCGAAATGAGGGAATGAAATGCGCGTATTGTTAATTGAAGATGATAAAACAACCACTAAAAGCATCGAATTGATGCTAAAATCAGAAAACTTTAATGTCTACATTACTGATTTGGGTGAAGAAGGTATAGATTTAGGTAAACTCTATGATTACGATATCATTTTGCTTGATCTGAATCTTCCTGATATATCAGGTTATGATGTCTTAAGGACATTACGGCTGGAAAAAATAAAAACTCCTGTGCTTATTCTTTCTGGTATGGGAGGTATTGAAGATAAAGTTCGTGGCTTTGGTTTTGGAGCTGATGATTACATGACTAAACCTTTTCATAAAGATGAATTAATTGCGCGTATTCATGCTGTTGTACGCCGCTCTAAAGGTCATGCACAATCAGTTATTATCACCGGTGATCTCACTGTTAATCTCGATACTAAAACAGTTGAAGTTGCAGGCCATCCTGTTCATTTAACAGGGAAAGAATATCAGATGCTAGAGCTGCTATCTCTACGCAAAGGCACCACACTTACTAAAGAAATGTTTCTCAATCATCTCTATGGGGGTATGGACGAACCTGAACTTAAAATTATTGATGTCTTTATCTGTAAACTGCGGAAAAAACTGGATGCGGTATCTTCGGGTGTAAATTATATTGATACAGTTTGGGGACGTGGCTATGTGTTGCGTGACCCGGTTGAAGAAAATATAAGAAAAACTGCTTAAGCAAAAAACATCACTATTAAAATCTCAGATAGTTACATACTGAGATTTTTTTGTTATATATCGATAAAAATCCTACAACTATCATTCATCCATAGAAACCCGTTACTTTTCTCCAATATAATGAGAGACTTCGCCTTATTCAAAGTTTCTTTACACTTTCTAAAATAATACAGTCACTGGTTTCATGTATGCTTATTTTCATAGCTGTTATCTCAGCAAGTAATATCGTATAATATAATTGAACAACACGTGCATCGATTAGCTCTTCCGATATTTTTCCGCTATATAATTCAATAAAATGGGAAGGGGTGCGCAATATTTTACCACAAACTTCGAACCGAAATACACGTTTATATGTATCTTGTAAAATTATAACACTTATTTCACCACTATGAGAAACTATTGTATTTGTAATCAACAATAAATTGAGTAAAAGCTTAACTTCGTCTTTTGGTAGAAAAAAAGAAGAAGCTTGCCATTTCAAAATTGCCTTTTTTTCTTTCATGTATTGCTGAGAAACCTGCTTAGCAAAATCCGTATCTATTTTATCCTCTACTCCTCCCGCAGATCCAAAAGCTAATCGCGCAAATTGTAAACGTGCAGAAGCATTGGCAACAGATAAACGCACTAATCGCAAAGCATCTTCATCAGCACCTCCTTCATCATAAAGCTCCATAGCATTTTGAATAGCACCAATAGGAGAAATTAAATCGTGGCAAATACGACTACAAAGCAAGGCAGCCAAATCAGTAGATTTTAAAGAAACAACCAATGTCATATCTATTACAGTTCCTCAATTCTCAAAAATTTTCCTCAAATGAAGCTTTTAACACCTAATTTATATATAGAAATTTAACAATCACATTAAAATTTTCTTATCAGGAAAAAATTTAAGAATTTAAATAACTTTATGCCTTATTTTCTATTTAATTGAATAGAATTTTAATTCTATCCTCATGTGTATAATCATCAATTAAAAGAGAAAAATCCTATGGTACACTCTCTCTTATCACGTTGGTATATGAATATTGTACTCTTCATATCCCTCTTATTAATAACGATAAATAGTGCAAATGCTCAGCTTTCATCAGTAGAAGAGCAAGATCAGAATTTCTCGTTGCAAGAAATTATTGCTTCCGGTCATAATTTTTTTGGTAAAACAGCAGGTAGCATAGCCACTGCAATTGAAAATATTTTTTCCCGATATGGTCATCCAAATGCTTATATTTTAGGAGAAGAAGCATCTGGTGCTTTTTTTGCTGGATTAACTTATGGCGAAGGGAAAGTCTTTACTAAAAGTCATGATCAACATAAAATTTTCTGGCAAGGACCATCTGTAGGGTGGGATTTCGGTGGCCAGGGATCCCGTGCAATGATCTTAGTTTACGATCTGAATAAGATAAATAATTTATGGGGGCGCTATGGAGGTATTTCAGGTTCGGCCTATTTAATTGCAGGAGTTGGTTTTCATGTTCTCAAACGGGACAATACTCTTTTGATTCCAATACGCACAGGCGTTGGTGCACGTCTTGGAATCAATATGGGATATTTAAAATTAACACCCACGCCAACATGGAACCCATTTTAAAGCTCTTATTGAAAAGAGGTATTATGCTTATCCAATCAATTCTTTTTTTTATTCTTGGAGTTGCAATCATTTCTTGGTTATTAGTACTTATTTCTCCTCTAATTTGGCGCAAGATTCTTCATTTTGCATATCAATCCGTTTCCGCAAAAATTCCATTATCGCTTATTGAAATACAAGCTAACTACAATTTTCTTTGTGCTCAACATGCGGTAGAATTAGCGCGTCATGAACAAAAATATGATTCTTTACAAAAAAAATATGCTCAACTAAAAATACAACTTAGCAAAAAAAAAGAACAGCTTTATTGTTCATATTTTCCTGCACAATACAAACCTTTTCCCCCTACTAAAACAAAAAAAGTAGAAAACAAAAACAATGTTCTAGCAATAGATACTTTCATAAGAGAAATTAAAGCTATGCACGAGAAAATAGTACGTTATGAACAACGTCTTAAAAATATTCAAATTGATGAACTTGATACTGATGCTAAAAATCAATTGTTAAATGAATTATGTGAAGATACAAAAGAATTAGCAGCTGCACTAGTTAGCCATATTGCTTTGAAAGAAGGCAAAGCCTCACCCATTAATAAGTTAACTAAAAGCTCTAAAAACAACAGCGATCTTGCATCTTACATTCGCAAAAAAATCGCTAATACTAAAATAGAATAAATTTAAAAACGCTTATAATACATTATAAATTATACTGTTTACATAAATAGTGTGTTTCTCCTACAGATTTTAGGCACTATAAAAGTCTCTTATACACTGAATAATTTTATCTTGATCACCTTGTGATAAATAAGGATACATAGGTAAACTTAAGATACAGCTTCCCAAATATTCAGAAACAGAAAGAGAACCCTTTACATAGGGAAAATTTTTATAAGCTGGTTGTAAATGCAAAGGAGTATTATAATAAATCATTGTAGGAATGCCATTTTTTTGTAAATAGGCTTTTAACTTATCGCGATTTTTCACCTTAATGGTATATTGTGCATAAGCACAACAAACACCCGTTTTCACTTTTGGAACTTCCACAATATCCTTTAAACTCTCAGAATAACGTTGAGCAATTGCTGCACGTTTTTCTATCTCATCTTCAAAAATAACAAGTTTTTCTAATAAAATAGCGGCTTGAATTGTATCTAATCGTGAATTCATACCAATACGCACATTGTCATATTGTGTTTTACCTTTACCATGAAACAATAATGAACGTAAAAGGGCTTCCATATCATCATCATTAGTCATCATAGCACCCCCGTCACCATAACATCCTAAGGGTTTTGCAGGATAAAAACTAGTTGCTGCAACATCACCAAAAGCCCCACACATAACATTATTACTTTTACCGCCTATCGATTGAGCAGTGTCTTCAATAACAAAAAGATTCTCTTTTTTAGCTAGCAGAGAAATTTTTTCATAATCAGCAGGGAGTCCAAACAAATCAACAGCAATAATCGCCTTTGGTTTAAGACGTCCCTCTTTTTTAATCATTTGGATTGCTCCAGAAAGTTTATCAACGTCAATATTAAATGTATCAGGTCTTACATCAACAAAAACAGGTTCCGCTCCTACCAAAGCAACAACTTCTGCAGTTGCAGAAAAAGTAAAACTAGGACAAAAGACAGCATCACCTCGACCAATATTCTTAGCCATAAGAGGCATCATCAATGCATCTGTTCCATTAGCACAAGCAATAACATGCTTAACGCCAAGATAATCCGCTAATCGTTCTTCAAATTCTGTTACTTTCGGCCCCAAAATATACTGACCACTGGCTATAACATGCGCAATCGCGGCATTAATTTTATCTTCGATGCGCGCACGCTGCGCTCCAAGGTCAATGAATTGCATATTAACTCCATTGATAATCACAATAATATAAAGGCTTACCTTACCTTTTATCCATGATGCTCGACACTAGCTGCAGTTAAAACCCTTAAAATAGCGATAGCATCTTTTCCATTTGTACGAGGTGATTGGCGTGTCTCAATACAATTTAGAAAATGCTGCAATTCGTAGGTAAGCGGTAAACCTTCACAAATATCAATATAATTTATCTTATCAGTACTAGAAACCCATTCTTTATTCTCCTGCCAAATAGAAAAACGGTGAAATGCTAATTTACGATTCCACGGTTCCATATCATCAAATACAATCATAGCCTTTGTACCAATAATTGTCAGGCGTCTTTCACAATAAGGACTAAGACGTGAAGTAAAAAGGTGGCTACGTATACCATTTGGAAATGTCATATGAATATGCGCAAAATCAGAAAGCCGGTTAATCACTGCGGATTCTTCCCCATGGACCTGCAAAGGTTCGCATTTTGTCAAAGCTAAAATCATTGAAAGATCATGGGGAGCAAGATCCCATAAAGCACTGCTTTGTGTATGAAATTTACCAAAACCTAACCGATGAGAATAAATATAACATATATCTCCTAACGCTCCTTGCTCTATTAATTCACATAATTTTTCAAAGGCGGGGTGAAAACGCAGAATATGACCTACCATAAAAATCCGTCCATATTTATTAGCAGTCCGAACTTGGAGTTCAGCATCAGT
Organism: Bartonella sp. JB63; assembly: GCF_002022665.1. Classification (NCBI taxonomy): domain Bacteria; kingdom Pseudomonadati; phylum Pseudomonadota; class Alphaproteobacteria; order Hyphomicrobiales; family Bartonellaceae; genus Bartonella; species Bartonella sp. JB63. Next base: position 167,725 of record NZ_CP019788.1, on the reverse strand, counting down.
TATATTTAAAGCGATTGGTTTTTCAACCAAAACATCCTTGCCATTCTTAATAGCCCGCAGAGCATTTTCTGTATGAAATTGTGGAGGTAATGCCAAAATAAGTGCATCAATATCTTTATGAGTAAAAAGATCATCCGGTGTAATAGCCATAACACCATACATACTCGAAAAATGCGCAGCACGACTGGAATCAGCATCGGAAACTGCTGCTAAAACTCCAAGACTTTGAAGGGTCTGTATATGATTTTTACCCCAATAACCGCACCCTAAAACCGCTATACGTGGCGCCATTTTTTATGCCTTATTCTGCCAACTATAAAAATTTATAACTTTCATTCATTCCATATCCGGGATGAAATAGAATAACAAGAGAAAAGCTTAAAAACGATGCTTGACATCTTACTATTCTAACTCTTAGTATCCACCAAAGATAAAATTCTTTATAAGATTTATCTACTTTGGCGGAGTAGCTCAGTAGGTTAGAGCAGAGGAATCATAATCCTTGTGTCGGGGGTTCGAATCCCTCCTCCGCTACCAATGTTCACCTTATGACATTTTTTAGAAAAGTTTTCATTATGTAATTCCAATTAATTTTATTTGAATCATCATAAAAGATTTTTATAATTAATTAATAGAAATGAATTAGGAAATACGTAAATCCTTCTCAAAAGAGCGATTGAGAAGAACATTATAATAATGCTATTCTTTAATCCTTTAAAAACTTGATATAATTTATGATAACATATTTACACAGAAAAAAGATAATGATAAAAACCACAATAATAAAATAAATAATTATTTTTCTGTATATTTAGATTTCTAATTTTCGTAACAAAATTGTTAAAAATAGAATCAATATGTCGTTCAAAATTGATTGTCCGAATTTCCAATTCAACCATGAGTAATCGTATTAATAATACATAGTTTTATCATTAAAATTGTGGCTTCAATTCTATACTAATGAATTAGTTCAATATCAGAAAAGAATAAAACATCAAACTTTAGAAAGAGCAATATAAAAAAGAAAACTTGCCTTCTTATAATATCTATAATGCTTTTTTTTCTTTATGGAAAATAGGCTCAATACTGGTTTCAAAAAACATCTTTGTATAGTCATTTTTCGCATGTAAATGACGCAAATTGTTATTGCTTAATTCTTCAAGAATTACACCTTTGTGCATGATTCCAGCACGTCTACACATATGTGCAATAACAGAAAGATCATGAGAAACCATTAAATAAGTAAGATGTTTTTCTTCCTGTAATGATTTCAACAAATTTAAAATTTCAGCCTGAACAGATACATCCAATGCAGATGTTGGTTCATCAAGCAACAAAACTTCTGGCTCAATAATTAAAGCACGGGCAAGAGCAACGCGCTGACGTTGGCCTCCAGACAACTCATGTGGATAACGATAAAAAAATGAAGAACCTAAACCAACAGCGCTTAAAATATCATTTATCCGTTCTTTTTTATTGCTCATATTATGAATTGAAAGAGTCTCAGAAAGAGCAGTATAAACCATTTTTCTTGGATGAAGTGACGCATAAGGGTCTTGAAAAACCATTTGAATACGGCGTAGAAAAGCTTTGTTTTTTTTCTGTGGCACTTCTTTACCATCAAAAATAAAACATCCACTAGAACAGGAAATCAACCCAACTAATGCATTCAAAATAGTTGATTTACCACACCCTGATTCACCAATTAAACCATAAGCTTCACCACGCTTAATATGAAAGTTAACATTTTTCACTACTGTTAACGCTTGATATCCACGTCCAAAAGTCACAGATAAGTTAGAAACGTCAATAATATTTTCACAATTGGTCACAACAACCTCTTTTCAACACCATTTAAAATCGTAGGACTATCTAACCAACTAGGATCTCGCTCAGGAACAGTTAAAATATCAACTGGATTATCAAGCCGTGGCAAACTCGCTAGCAAAGCCTTGGTATAAGGATGACATGCACGAGATAAATCAGATGCTGATAATTCTTCCAATATACGACCAGCATACATTACCAAAACACGATCACAAAAATTAGCAATCATATTCAAATCATGACTAATGAAAATAAGTCCCATTCCTGATTTTGTCACAAGCTCATCCAACACCCTTAAAACCTGAGTTCTCACTGTGATATCAAGTGCAGATGTTGGCTCATCTGCAATAATTAAATCAGGCTTGGGAATAAGCATCATAGCAATCATAACTCGCTGTCCCATTCCACCTGATATTTCATGAGGGAATAACCGCATAACATGTTCAGGATTACGAATATGAACAGATTCCAACATAGAAATTGTCCGTTCCCATGCATCCATTTTTGAAACATTATAATGAATACGGTAAGCTTCTATAATCTGATCCCCAATTCGTATTAATGGATTAAGCGAATATCTTGGATCTTGTAAAATCATTGAAATACGTTTTCCCCGAATAGTACGCATCTGAGACTCACTTGCAGACAATAAGTCGATATTATCAAAATACATTTTCTTAGCTTTAATGATTGCTGACTTTGGATTGAGTTTCAAAATCGCACGTCCAGTCATTGATTTTCCGGATCCGGACTCCCCAACAATTCCAACTTTTTCTTTCCCAAGAGAAAAGCTAACACCACGCACAACATCTGAAATACCAACTGTTGTAGGAAATGAAATGTGTAAATTTTCTATTTCTAATAATTTTTTATCCATTGCGCGGATCCAATATATCACGAAGTCCATCGCCTAAAAGATTAAAAGCAAGGCTTGTAATTAATATTGCACAACCGGGAACCGCTGCCAACCACCAACTTGTCATCATAAATTCACGACCTGTCGAAAGCATAACCCCCCATTCAGGACTCGGAGGTTGGGCACCTAACCCCAAAAAACCAAGACCGGCAGCCATTAAAATAATAGCAGACATATTCAATGTTAATCGTACAATTACCGAGGGAATACACATCGGTGTAATATGAAATAGAATAATTCGGCAAGAAGATGCCCCTTGTAGACGAATAGCAGAAACGTAATCAGATGAACGTATTGTCAGAGTTTCAGCACGCGCTAAACGTGCAATTGGTGGCCATGCTGCAATTGAAATCGCGATTGCAGCATTTTCAATACCTGGTCCTAAAGCAGCTGAAAAAGCAAGTGCTAAAATCAAACCTGGAAAAGCAAGAAAAATATCAACAATACGCATTAAAATAGTATCAACCCATCCTCCTATATATCCAGCTGTCGTTCCTACAATGAGCCCTACAGGTGCCACAATAATAGTGGTTAGAAAAACAATATAAAGGGTAATACGCATACCAAAAATTAATCGACTAAAAATATCACGCCCTAACTCATCTGTTCCCAAATAATGCAATGTAGATGGTGGAAGAAGTCGATGAGCAAGATCATTACTTATAATATCATGGGTAGCAATCCAAGGTGCAAAAATCGCACATAAAACAATAGAAAAAATAATGACAAAACCAAATAAAGCAGAAATATTATGAAAAAATCTAATCAACGAATGGTAAAATTTCTGTATGTTCGCCTGAATAACTGATTGTGGAATAGACCTTTTTACCCAGCGTCTTAAAGAAAACGATGGTTGTAATTCATTTTCGTGCGATATTGTCATAATTTAACGTGTCCTTGGATCGAAGATTCTATAAAGTAAATCAGAAAATAAATTAATAACAATAAAGAAGCACCCTATAAGCAATGTACAGGCTACAACCGCATTCATATCACCTGCTAAAAGAGCATTAGTTAAATAACGTCCAAATCCAGGCCAAGCAAAAACTGTCTCTGTCAGCACAGCACCTTCTAATAAAAAAGCATAAGAAAGTCCAACAATAGTAATAATCTGAACAGCAGCGTTGCGGAAAGCATGCCTCCAAACTGTTTGTCGCCATGATAATCCCTTAACACGTGCAGTAACAATATATTCCTGATTTAGTTGTTCAATCATAAATCCACGAGTCATACGACTAATATAGGCCATAGCACCGAAGGCTAGGATTAAGGCAGGCATAATAATATGACTGAAAGCGTTACCAAAAGCCTCCCATTTCCCTTGCATTGCAGTATCTAAAAGAAAAAATCCTGTCTTGGCTTCAAAAGAATATTCGTAAATAAAATCAATACGTCCTGGACCACCAATCCAATCAAGTTTATTGTAGAATACCAATAATGCTATTAATCCAAGCCAAAAAGTCGGAGTTGAATAAATAAACAATGTAAAAAAACGCAAAAAATAATCAATGGCTGAATTACGATACATTGCTGCAATGACACCAAATGGAATACCAAAGCTTGTACCAATAATAATAGCAACTGTTGCTAATTCAAGCGTTGGAGGAAATACATGCATAATATCTGTTAAAATAGGCCGCCCTGAAACTAAAGCATCTCCAAAATCAAACAAAAAAATATGTTGAAGATAAGTCCAATATTGGATGATTAATGGCTGATCAAGACCCAATTTATAAAACATTTTATCATAAGATTCTTGACTGATATTATCTCCAAGAATGGCAATAACGGGATCTAAAGGAAGAAGACGACCAATAAAAAAAGTAATTGTTATTAAACCAATTAACGTAATAAATACCGAAATCAAAAGCTTAAAAACTTTAAAAAAAAATGCCCATATATACAAATTTTTCTGCTTTGGTAATAATATCGTATTAATTTTTGAAAATGATGAAGCCATTATAGCACTTCCCTACCCACTTATGAAACATAAGTTTAGCGATCTTTCCTACCATACAGTCAAATAAATTTTAACTACACACTACTGAATCTATTCATCATTTGATTGTATATATTTTTCAGCTTTATTATAATAAAGTCTGAAGCTATTCCAAACCCATTTTTTTACTTTAGGTCCTACCCCAATAGTATAATATGTCTGGAACAAATAAGCCATAGGACCGTGATAAAAAATATAATTCTGTAGTTCTCGATATTGTTCAAGGCGTTTATTTTTGTCTTCCTCGAATAAAGCATCCATCACCATTTTATTTGCCTTTGCATCATAATAACCAGCCCGCCAAGCTAGATGCATATTGTAACGTTTGGTAAATGTAGGATCAGGATTAAAAACATGATGCCATGAAGATGCATGTCCATCAGGATCAGCTGTACTCCAATTCATAATAGCAATATCATAATTTCCACCACGAACCCGACTTAACAATTGAGCTTGTGACATTTTTTCAATGGTAAGTTCAATACCAATCTTATGTGCATTTTCTTGGATAGTCTGCGCAACAGATGACATATAGGTAAGACTGCCAATTAAAAGATTGGCTTTAAAGCCATTTAAATAACCCGCCTCATTGATTAACTGTTTTGCTTTTTTTAAATCCAATTTAAATGGTACACCCTCTTTTTCATTCAAAGCACCCGGCACCCCTAATGGCATATAACTTGCACGAGGAATGGCAATCCCTTTTAAAACAGTTTTACCAAGAGTATCATAATCAACTAGATAACGAAACGCCAAACGTACTTTTTCATTAGCAAAAATTGCATTCTTATTATTCAATGAAAGATAAACAGATCGTGGACGCAAAACACGACGAATTGTAATGGGGCCCCCTTGTTTTTCAATATCCAGTATATCCTCTGAAGAGAGATCACGAGCTATATCTACAACTCCTTTTTCTAAAAGAAATCTTTGACTTGCTGATTCAGCAACATGAAGTATTAAAATTTTCTCAATTTTTGGATCTCCTCCCCAATAATGTTGGGTTGCCTGTAAAACAACTCGCTCTCCTGGAATCCAACGCACTAATTTATAGGGACCAACACAAGCTGAATGAGTAGCTAAATATTTATTTCCCATATCATCATTAACAGCGTGTATTTCAAGTTTTCTCCGATCAAGCAAAGCAGAAGCATAAGATTGCCCAATTACAGTCAATATAAGACGGAGAGGATAGAATTTATCAAATTGCATTTGTAAAGTTTTATCATCGAGGGCTTGGATATTTGTTTCAACATTATCTTTAGTAAATCCATAATCCTTTAAAGATTGAGCATAACCCAATTCTAATTTAACAACCCTTTGCATTGACCAAGCAAGATCTTGTGCAGTAGCTACCGTTCCATCATCAAATTTTAAATCATCACGAAGATGAAAAATAATTTTTTTCCCATCATCTGAAACATCCCAAGATTGTGCCATAGCAGGGTGAATTACAGTCGGGTTATCTGGATGATACTGTACTAATGCACTGCAAATATTGGTCAATAATTCACTTGTAACCAGTTCCACTGATTGTGCCGGATCAAAATTGGTAATCGAATCAATATTCCATGCCATCACCAATGTATTTTTAGGTGATGCATTCAGTACTATTGGCATTAGCCCACTAAAAAAAGCAATTAATCCTAATACAGCAAAAATTCTCTTAAACATTTGCTTGTACACCCACCTTGTATCGGTTTTTATCCCTTCAGAACAAAGTATCAATTTAAGTATCATACAACACATTAACCTTATTTTCCTATCTAAATCAGATATATTATCATACCTTTTTTATGAAAGAAAACACACGCTTTATATTATCAATATTGATTGAACAAACATAAATTTACTTTGAAATAAGAATCACACTTAATAACTTTATATTCTAAATTCTTAAAGAAGATTATTCCTGTATAGGGAAATATAAGTTTATTATATTTCCCTAATTATTTTCTCCTTATATTTTCACAATATGCATTTATTTTTCAATTGCATTATAGAAAACACGGGGGACAGTATTCCAAACCCATTTTTTAATAACAGGTGAAATAGCTACTACATTATATTTTTGAAATAGAAAAGCGTAAGGCCCTTTTTGCATAAGTTCAAGCTGTAAATCAACATATCTTTGCGCTCGTTTTCTGTGATCCTTCTCAAACAAAGCATCTTTAACTTGTTGATTCATCTTTTCATCAAAGTATCCATGTTGCCAACTAGGGTAAGGTGTATTCCTAGATTCAAACCGATTATCAGGATTATAAACAATCCGTGCAGCTGTTGTATGAGGATCTAAAGATTCACTATTCCACCCCAGAATAATTGTTTCAAAAGCGCGCGTGGAAGCTTTTGAAAATAGTTGTGTTCCTGCAAGACGATTAATTTTAAGGCGAATCCCAACCTTTGCTGCATTATCTTGAATAGATTGAATAAGCTGTAAAACATCAGAAGTCCCTATAAGAACACTTATTTCAAATCCATTTGGATAACCTGCTTCAGTTAGAAGCTGTTTAGCTTTTTTAAGATCAAGCTTAAAAGGCAACCCTTCTTTTTCACTTAAAGCACCTAAAGCTCCGATAGGCATAAAACTAGAACGAGGAATACCAATGCCCTTCAATACTGTCTTTCCGAGACCCTCATAATCGATGAGATAACGCATAGCCAAACGCACTTTTTCATGAGCTAAAATGGGATGCGTCATATTAAATCCCCAATAAAACATACCTGGCAACAATACTTTTTCAACCCTAATATCTGTTTTTGCTTGAAGATCTTCTAAAATCTGCACCGTCAAATCACGCGCTACATCAACATCTTTTTTTTCTAGTAACAAACGTTGCGTACTTGGCTCAGCAACATGGCGGATCAAAACTTTTTCGAGTTTCGGTTTCTCTCCCCAATAATGAGAATTAACATCTAGCAACACTGCTTCGCCTACACGCCAGCTTACTAACTGATAGGGACCAACACAAGCAGAATGAGTTGTTAGATATTTATTCCCTATATCACCATTTTTTTCGTGTTTCATGATCGTTTCACGATCAAGCAACAGAGCAACACGATTAGCGGCAATATCACTAAGAATAAGCTCTGCTGGATATGGTTTATCAAATTTCATCACAACAGTTTTTTCATCTAGTGCTTGAATAGCAGCATCGACTGTTTGTTGTGTGATACCATACTCTTTAAATACTGCTGCGCCTGCCATATCCAATTTAATAACCCGTTTCATACTCCAAACAAGATCACTAGCGCTAGCAGATCGACCATCAAAAAACTTTAAATCATCCCGCAAATGAAAAGTAATTATCGTATTATTCTCCCCTGAAATATCCCAACTCTTTGCTAAATTAGGAACAATTTTAGTTCCATCGTCGGGGAAAGAATCAACTAAACTAGAACAAATATTGAGAATAATTTCATGACTATAAATATCATTTATTTGCGCTGGATCAAATGTACTGATTGCATCAAGATTCCAAGCCATCACGAACGTGTCAACAGGTGTCTTTGCTAGTGTTTGTTGCAAAAACATGTTCATAGACATAAGAGCAGAAATGAAAAAACAGCTCACTTTAAATATTTTCTTTTTCACATTCATAGATTTTCTCTCTAAAGAAATAATAAACAGAACACTTCAGCCTCTTTGATCACTTTCTAAGATCATTAGAATCAAAAAACATACAACTCAATATATTGTATTCATTGAAAAAACAGATCCTTTATTTTGTTTACACAAGAATATTTTATTTTTCTCCAATAATTAAAGCTTATATGCAGAAAATTTCTTTCTTCTCAGAATATTAATTTATCAGCTAATAATATTTGATACACACTGCATAAGCATTCAAATATTCGTTTCTCCGTAGAACATTTCTTATTTTAAGCATTTTAAAGAAGTCTTAAATATTCTAATTATTATTTATTATATTTTTTAAATAATTCTTCTTTTTTACAAGAAAAAATGCTGATGTACTTAGTAAAAATAAAGTCAAACAAAAAAGATTTCAACCAATTTATCGGCAAAAGCATCCTTCAAGATGATCATTAACAATCCCCACTGCTTGCATAAAAGCATAACAAGTAATAGGGCCAACAAATGTCCAACCACGCTTTTTTAAATCTTTGGAAAGACGAATGGATTCAGGTGTTACATAATTAGCTTTTCCCCTTTGCAAATCTATCTTCTCATATCGTTCAGACTGTAGCGGCTGAAAAGACCAAAAATAGCGGGATAAACTATTCCATTCTGCTATAATTTCCTTTGCTTTAAGAGCATTATTGGTCACTGATCTAATTTTACCTTGATGGCGAATAATGCCTTTATCTTGCATCAATGTTTTTATTTTTTCTTCATCATAATGTGCAATCTTTTCAAAATCAAAATAATCAAAAGCGTGATGAAAATTGGATATTTTTCTTAAAATAGTTAACCAAGAAAGCCCTGCTTGAAAACCTTCAAGACAAATTTGTTTAAATAGATGACGATCATCAAAAACAGGTTTTCCCCATATATGATCATGATAAGCACAATAAAGTGGATCAGTTCCTGCCCATGAACAACGAACTTTTCCATCTTTACCCATAAGAAGACCTTCACCAAACATGAATATTCACCATATTAAAAAAGCGTCCCTTGATCATCTTTCTGATTCTTTAATCGCTTAGATTTTGGAAATTGCTTAAAAGCAGAATTACAGGTTGAAACATTAATTTCGCCATCAAAAAATTGTAAGCTTACCTGTCCTGTTCTAGGAAACTGAACTAATCGTTTAATTGGTTTATTTTCTTGCCCTAAAGCTAAAACAAAACCACGCTCTAGAATACTTTGATAAGATGTATTTTTTAAAAGCCTAAATGTCATCTCTATTTGAGTGCGTTGTTTTTCAATACTACGTAAAAAAGCTTGATGAAGACGTACAGTATACTCTTTTGTATTTTGTTGTGCTGTTTCAGTATTCAACAAACGTGGAGACAATCGGATAGCAAATGTATAAAAATAAAAACGTTTTTTATCATAGTTAACACAAAGAGCACGTTGCAAACGACTTGAAATTTCATCAAAGCTACGCCTTGGTAAGGAAAATAACTGATCGACAGTAGGAAAACCTCGTACAACAGCAGATAATTTTTGTTTATAAAAACTAAAATAACGCGCCAATCCTATACGAAAGCGTAAACTAAGTGATGCTAATTGTGTTTCAAGATCAAATTTAACTGGTACAGCTCTTTCTGCTGCTCCTGTAGGAGTAGGTGCCCGCCAATCAGCAACATAATCAATAAGAGTCCAGTCTGTTTCATGCCCAACTGCAGAAATAATTGGAATAGCAGATGCACTAACAGCGCGAACAACTGCTTCGTCATTAAATCCCCATAAGTCTTCTAAACTGCCCCCACCACGTGCAACAATAATAAGATCAGGTTTAGATAAAACACCATCTAAAGATAACGCATTAAACCCAGCAATAGCAGCAGCGACTTCTCGACCACTGGTTTCTCCTTGTACCCGTACAGGCCAAATCAAAATATGTAAAGGAAAACGATCCGATATACGATGAATAATATCACGGATAACAGCTCCTGTTGGTGATGTCACAACTCCTATAATTCGAGGCATATAAGGCAAAGTTTTTTTCTTTGCATCATCAAACAATCCCTCATCTGCAAGCTTCTTCTTACGATTTTCTAAAAGAGTCATCAAAGCGCCAACTCCTGTTGGCTCAAGAGTTTCAATAATAATTTGATATTTCGATGATCCTTGATAAGTTGTTAACTTACCCACAGCAACCACTTCCATCCCTTCCTCAGGAGGAAACTGGAGTTTTTCTATAACACCTCGCCAAATAACAGCCTCTAATCGAGCTTTATCGTCTTTTAAAGCAAAATAGGCATGCCCTGAAGCGTGTACACCCCGATAACCTGATATTTCGCCACGCACTCGTACATAACCAAACTTTTCTTCAACAACACGCTTTAAAGCTCCCGCTATTTCAGAAACACTAAATTCCGCTACATTCGTTGCCACTGATTTTTCAATAAACAAATCCATCGTATTATTCAATTCGCTTATACTGATGATATACTAGAGCGCAATTATAAGATTACATATGTTTCAATTACTTTTTTATATAACACATTTTCTTGAATAAAAACCTATTGAATTTTTTAGAAAAGATAGATTTTTTTCTCTATCGATAATAGGAATTATGATTTTTGTAAATCTCTTCCATGTTATTTTAGCATCAATAACACACTGGTTCTTACCGTGTATAAATATTGATTTTTTTAATAATTTTTCAAAAAAAGTTATATTTAAACAGTATAATACTCTTACTTTTTATTTCTTATATAATCATTCAACAGAAAAACTAAACATCTTAGAGTTTTTTATTCTAGTCTTTCCGAAAAGCAAAACGACATAAAAACCCTGTAGCCATAGCGACAAGTACTGCAACGATTCCATACCAAAAACTGTGTTTGCGTGCTTCATGAAAAATTGTATAAGCAACATATGCTTTAACAATTTCAAGAGTGGTTGTCGCACTACTTATATATTGCCCATCACGGAAAAGATAAGCATTCACATGATAACGCCCAACAGGAACATTTGCCGGTAATTGAAAATGTGCCGTAAACAGTGAACCAGAACCAAAATACACACCACCAACTCCTTCATGATAGAGGTTTTTAGCTTTCTGTAACTTTATTAACTCATTACGAAAGCTTCGTATTTTTTCTTGATCTTCTTCATCAGTTGAAAGAAAAAAATAAGATAACCCTAAACCCAAACGCTTATAACTCTCAGCATCAGTGATATTATCGATTGCACGGGTTGTTACCATTGAATAAAATAAAGGAGCGTTTTTAAAAGTCACGCAATCTGCATTAATCCACATTCCTGCCTTACGTTTTTTTTCTAGCACAATCATCGATCGGGTTTGTCCTTCTAAACTAACAATAACATCGTAACGATTTTGTTGGCGGAATAAAGGATTCATATTTTCTAAAACGCCAGCAATATAAAGATCATGACCAGAAAAATTTGCGCCAACTGTGATCGTATTTGTTGTAACAATAATTTGAACAACCTCTTTCTCTTCTGAGACAATTTCTTTACTGCCCTGTGCTTTCATAGAAAAAGGAATAAGACAAAACCAACTTACCATGATAAATAAGAGGAATAATTTACCCATTATCATCTCATAAGAATAACAAGAGAAAAAAGATTATCAGGGCGTATAAATAACTGGAAAGCTAAACGCATACATACAACTATGACAAGAAACGCAAGTGCCATACGTAATTGTTCTGCTTTTAATTTTTGTCCAGCCCGTACCCCGTATTGGGCTCCAATTCCGCCTCCAATCGTAAGTAAGAAAGCTAAAACAATATCAACTGACTGGTTACTTACACTTTGCAAAACAGTGGTAAAAGCTGATACGAATGTCATCTGAAAAAGTGAAGTTCCAACCACCACACTGGTTGGAACGCGTAAAAGGTAAATAAGTGCCGGCACTGTAATGAAGCCCCCACCAACTCCCATAATAGAAGACAATAACCCAACGACAAAACCAATTATTAAAACTGGAATAATACTTACACAAATCATCGATGCTTGAAAATGAATTTTAAACGGCAATCGATCGATCCAATTATAATAACTAGGAGAGTGAGTAGTGGGGGTTTTTTCTTTGCGTTGTCGCATCATAGCACATAAACTTTCGACCATCATCAAACTCCCAATACTGCCAAGAAGGAAGATATAAAGAAGTGAAATAATAAAATCTAACTGACCTAATTTTCTAAGAAGAGAAAAAATTTGAATCCCGATCAAAGACCCAATTCCCCCTCCAATCACCAAAAGAATACCAAGTCTAATATCAAGAGTACGTCGTTTAAAATGCGTAATTGCTCCCGTTACAGATGATGCGATTACCTGATTAGCTCCTGTTCCAACAGCGATGGTGGGAGGGATATTATAGAAAATCAATAAAGGCGTAATTAAAAAACCACCACCAATTCCAAAAAGGCCTGAAAAAAAACCAACGACCGCCCCCATGCTAATTAAAATCAGCATACTCAGTGACAATTCAGCAATCGGTAAATAAATACTCACTTAATTAAGAATCTTCAAAAAATTTAAGATTTGTTTTTAATTTCTTATTTCAATATTTTCAATTTCATAATAACAACCTTGACACCGCATATAGTTTCGCAAAGGCTATGGACTGATATCCATAATGCTTCTCATATCCTTTATTTAACTGAATAGCAACATACCAAAACTGATAACAAATAAGCTAACATAATAACGTCAAAATATATTCTAGAAACTATTCTTTGAAAGAAAATGCACGCCGAACTCCTGTAAAAAAATCATTTAATAATTGAGCATCGGATGAATTTTTATTTGTTAGAGAATTTTTTGACGATTTCGCAAAATCAGTTGACAAGGAGCTTATATTCTCTTGTTTTAATGTATCCAAGGTATTTATTTGTATTGGCTCCACTTTATCTTTTTTAAAAGTATTGAACATCTCATGAAATTGAGACTTCTTATTTTTCTCAGGAGCCATATAGGCAAGATGGCGCACAATAGAATTAATTGATCGTGAAGAGGATTTGCACTGTTTTATTGTTTTTTGTGAACTTTCTTTTTCATGAAGAAGAATTTCAACAAGTGTTTTTATCTGCTCTAAATCTTCAAAAAGTTTTTTTTCTTTCTGATTTCTAGCATAATATTCAGCCAAAATTGCTCGACTAATTTCGTCTAAATAAGATTTTATACTATTATCTACAGAATTTTGCTTCGCTGGCTGATTATGCGTTTTTTTTATCTGCATTTTTTCATAAATATAACGTAACTTAGCAGAAATATCTGACATCCTTATTTCAGAAGGTGCTTGTATCTTCTGAATTTGATCAACAGTAGAAATAGAACAATGTTTATGCTTAACTGGATTCAGAATGTCGTGTTTAATATTCACAGATTTTACCTCTTATCTATATTCAACATGAAATCGTACTAATTAATGAAAAATGTGACTTATTTTAGTAAATAGAGCTTTAAGAACAATAAGAAAAATTCGAAATAATTGTATCAAATTAAATAAGCTAAACGCCTTTTTACACCAAAAATATAATAAAAATTTAGACTAGAAAAAAACTGTATTAAAAACATAAATAGAAAAATACAAATAAACGCAAAGAAGCTTATATAACTAAAGAAGAACTATGATAAAATTCAATTTTAAATGATTTGGCTTCCCATGATTATTACTATAAACTCGTGGGCATATAAACTAAAGAGGATTATCATGAAAATAATTGTCGCTGTCAAACGTGTTGTTGATCACAATATCAAAATACGTGTTAAATCTGATAGCACAGGTGTCGATTTATCCCATGTTAGAATGTCTATGAATCCTTTTGATGAAATAGCCGTAGAAGAAGCAATTAAACAAAAAGAAGCTGGAAAAATTTCAGAAATTATTCTTGTTTCAATTGGACCAGAAGCAGCGCAAGAAACCTTACGAACAGGACTTGCAATGGGAGCTGATCGCGCTATTCTCGTAAAAACTGATGAAATACTCGAACCTTTAGCAATTGCCAAAATTTTAAAAGTTATTATTCTTGAAGAAAAACCAGATATGGTCTTTTTAGGGAAACAAGCCATTGATGATGAATGCAATCAAACTGGCCAAATGCTTGCAGGCCTTCTTGGTTGGGGACAAGCAACTTTTGCTTCATGTTTAAACATAGAAAATAGACAAGCTCAAATCACCCGAGAAGTAGATAACGGTACACAAACTATTTGCCTCCCTCTTCCCATGGTTATGACTGTCGATTTGCAGCTCAATGAACCACGCTACACCTCCCTTCCTAATATTATAAAAGCTAAAAAGAAACCTATCGAGCAAAAAGATATTACGAATCTTGGCGTAGATACGCAAAAGCGTCTTACAATACTTAGTGTTGAAGAACCCCAACCCCGCCAAACTGGTATAAAAGTAGCAAATGTAACTGAGCTTATTAGTGTACTCAAGAAAACAAATTGCATTTAAAATCCACTAACAAATGATCAAAAGCAATAATGAATATAATATAAAGGGCAACAATTTATGGCAATTCTTTTATTAGCTGAACACAATAACCATTCTTTAGCAGAAGAAACCGCAAAAGCTCTCACTGCTGCTCAATTAATTAGTAATAATATCGACATTCTGGTTTGCGGAATGAAGGTTCATGGTGTTGCTGAAAACTGTTCTCAATTGTTTGGCGTCCGACAAGTACTTGTTGCCGAATCTGATTATTTAGCGCATCAATTAGCTGAACCTATAGCAGCAACAATTTTTGAACAAGCTAACAATTATGACGTTATCATGACAGCTTCAACAACCACTGGAAAAAATGTCATGCCACGCGTCGCTGCTCTTCTTGATCTTATGCAAATCTCAGATATTATCGCTGTTGTCGCACCTGATACCTTCAAACGACCAATTTATGCAGGTAACGCTATTGAAACCGTGCGTACAAATGATCGTCAAAAAATTATAACAGTGCGTACAGCTTCTTTCCCACCAACCCCCAAAGCGAATAATGCTGCTCCTATTAAGACAATAACACCAGCTCCTAACCCAAATCTTTCTTTTTTTGTAAAAGAAGAAATAAACAAAAGTGATCGTCCGGATCTTACTTCAGCACGCATTATTGTATCAGGTGGACGAGGTCTCGGTTCAAAAGAACAGTTTAAAACACTACTTTTTCCCCTTGCAACCAAGCTTGGTGCTGCTTTAGGAGCAAGCCGAGCAGCCGTCGATGCAGGCTACGCTCCTAATGATTGGCAAATCGGACAAACAGGAAAAGTTGTTGCTCCTAAACTCTATATTGCTATTGGTATATCTGGTGCTATTCAACATCTAGCTGGAATAATGGATGCACAAACCATTGTTGCTATTAATAATGATGAGAAAGCTCCCATTATGCATATTGCTGATTATGCTCTTATAGGTGATCTTCATCATATTATTCCTGAATTGGAAAAAGCTTTGTAAACCATGAATGCAGATATACATACCCAACGTGAAACTATAGAATGTGATATTGTCATTGTAGGTGGAGGACCGGCAGGACTTTCTGCTGCCATTCGTTTAAAACAGATCAATCCTGATTTTTCTATTATAATACTTGAAAAAAGTACAGAAATCGGGGCACATATTCTATCAGGAGCAGTTATTGATCCCATTGGTATCAATAAACTTTTGCCAGAATGGAGCAATGAGCAAAATCATCCTTTTCAAACACCTGTCATTAGCGATCAATTGTTTTTGCTCACATCAAAAAAGGCACAAATATTTCCTAATATTCTCCGTCCTCCAATTTTATCAAATAACGGTTGCTATATTGTTTCACTCGGAAACGTCTGCCGTTGGCTAAGCAAAAAAGCTGAAGAATTGGGTGTTGAAATTTATCCTGGATTTCCAGTATCCGATATTCTCTGTAATGATTATGGAGCTGTTATTGGTGTACTTACAGGAGATATGGGTGTTGAAAAAAATGGAACTCCTGGAAAAAATTATATCCCCGGTACAGCCTTATTGGCAAAATATACCCTGATTGCAGAAGGTGCACGTGGCTCTATTGCTAAACAACTGATAAAAAAATTTAACCTCAGCAAAGATCGCGAACCACAAAAATTTGGTCTCGGGCTTAAAGAATTATGGAAAATTGATCCTCAGAAACACAAGCTCGGATTAATTCAACATTTCACTGGTTGGCCATTGGATAATTATACTGGTGGTGGAGGTTTTCTTTATCATCAAGAAGACAATTTGATTTCTGTTGGTTTTGTCGTTCATTTAGACTATAAAAATCCTTATCTCTCTCCTTTTGAAGAGTTTCAACGTTTTAAAACGCATCCTAAACTCTACGAGCTCTTTAAAGGTGCAAAACGCCTTGCTTATGGTGCACGCACCATTAGTGAAGGAGGATGGCAATCTGTACCAAAACTTACCTTTCCCGGTGGGGTACTTATTGGCTGTTCTGCTGGTTTTGTCAATGTACCTCGTATTAAAGGTTCACATAATGCTATATTATCTGGCATATTAGCGGCTGAAAAAATCGCTACTGCTCTTAGCCAAGGTCGTGCCCATGATGAAGTTACAGAAATTGAAGATCAATGGCGGAAAGGTCCTATTGGTAAAGATCTTTATACAGTACGTAATGTTAAACCACTCTGGGCAAAATACGGTACAAAATACGGAATCAAGCTAGCAGGTTTTGATTTATGGTGGCAACAATTTTTCCGTTTTTCTTTATTTAGAACACTTCCTCACAGAAAAGAAGACTACGCATGCCTTGAACCAGAAGCAAAATTTTATCCTATTACCTATCCTAAACCAGATGGTATTATAACCTTTGATCGTCTTTCTAGTGTAGCTCTTTCGAATACACACCATGAAACAAATCAACCTTGCCATCTCAAAATAATTTCTATAGAAAAACAAAAAAGCTCTGAATATGCAATCTATGGAGGCCCTTCGGCACGCTATTGTCCTGCTGCTGTTTATGAATGGCTCAAGCACGACGATCATGAAACTTATATTATCAACGCTTCAAACTGTATACATTGCAAAACATGTGATATAAAAGATCCTAATCAAAATATCCATTGGATTTGTCCACAAGGAAATGAAGGACCTGTTTATCAAAATATGTAATTAGTATTTTTTGCTAGAAGAATAAGTCCAATCAAGAATATCGCTTCATTTAAAAATTTTTAACTGCATAATTGATGTACTCAATTATTCAAATAAAGAGAACAGCATTGTACATCGACCACATTAAAATTTCTAAAAAAAAAGGCTATGCAACGCAAAGCCTTTTCTACTCTACATTTACTAAAATTATACTAACTAATTACGAAACAACGCTAAAATATTCTGACTTCCTTGGTTAGCTATAGAAAGAGCCTGAATACCAAGCTGCTGTTGAACTTGCAAAGCAGACAATTTAGCAGATTCGGCATTCATATCAGCATCAACAAGTGCACCAATACCTACTTCAATATTATCTAGCAACTTTTTAACAAAGTTTAGTTGAATATTCACCAAATTCACAGCGGCTCCAATTTTAGAACCTGCAGTCAAAGTAACATTAACTGCGTCACGTACTGTATTCTGAACACCTGTCATAATCATACGTTGTATGTCTGAATGTAACTCGCCAACGCCTTTTAATTCAGTAAAATCAGCCAAAGTCATATCATCAACTACAGCTTGGAACTTACCTTTTGCTTCACCGTACACCTTTTGACCATCTTCCACAGCCTTCGCAGCAGTTGTTACAGCCTCTTTAGCCTTATCTACGATTCCCTTACCGGGTTCATCTTTAGGATCATCACCATACTTAGCTACTGCTTTAGCGAGATCAGCCTCTGCCTTTCTTACGGCATCTTCTAATTCCTTATAGGTAGCATGTGCAGTACTGAATTCTTCAATTCCCTTCCCGACTACATCTTCTCCACCGTCTTCTTTACTGGTTCCAAAGATACCTGACAAAACACCCTGAGACATATCAATTGCACCATCAGGACCAATAGTACCAAAATTCAATTCCGGACCACCAACATCAATCATATCAACATAAACAGCTGTACCTTCACGACGATACCCTGCTGCCATACCAACAGTCTGACCTCCATTGGAAAGAATATTCTTTCCCCCAAACGAAGCCGATTGAACTGCATTAGAAATATTTTTCATATTACCTATAATGGAGTCCTGAATCTTAGCAATATCATCACTGCCTTTTTCACGGGCAGAAACCATTGATTTCTGAATATCATCCAAAGCTTCTTTGGTTAAGACCAATCGCTGTATCAGCAATACCAACCTGTTCTTTACCTAGGTTAATTGCATCAACAATAGCACTCATTGTGTTACTGTCATGTCTCATCATTGATGAAATCGACCAATATGCAGTATTTTCAGAAGCATTATTGATACGCAAACCCGTCGACACACGATCTTTTGACCGATCTAAATTAGCATCAATGTTACGTAAAGTTTGTAATGCAGTTATTGCAGATTTATTTGTAAGTAAACTTGTACCCATAATATCGTCCCCATAACGAAAAAATAAAAAAGGGACATGCTGTTCTCTCCAGCAAATGACAGAACGACATCATGCCTATTGAATCAATAATAATGCAATTCAACCTATCATTGTCTTCAAACTATCAAACAAAAAATGATTAATCAAGTTTTTTATTTAGTTTGTGGATAAACCTTTAATTTTTTGCAAAGTTCTCTCAAGAGCCATCGTTAAAGCACGCTGTCCACCTTGATGAGAAAAACAATCTGATAAAAGTTCATTGGTTCCTCCTTTAGTTGAAAATTCTCTTTCAAGATAAGAAAAATTAACAGCCGTTGAATGATTGACTGCTTTTGCCTTGCGCATTTCATCTGCAAGATTACCAAACATCATGGCAAGAAAATCTGCTGAATAAAGTGGATCTAATCCTTTTTTTACCAACCACTGATGCGCTGTTTCTATAAAATTAAAATAAACCCCCATCAGTGAACCTGCTATCATGAAAAGATTAAACTGATCTTCTTCATTAAGAACCAACGCGCCCCCTAACGCATTAAACATCGCACGTAAAAATGGATGATCCGGATAGATTGGTGTTATATTCTTGCATTCTGCAATAAAAGGCAGTGGAATAGCGCGATAAACTTTATGGTTGATCCATTCCTCAATTTCCACCATTGATGCCATCGCAAGGACAGAAACAACAAGCTGATCCGAACGAAAATAAAGAGAACGTAATACTTCTTCTGCAATTTGATTGCGCAAACACAGAAAAACACAATCACTAACATCCAACAATTTTTGATTACTTTCTGCAATCGTAACCTTCTCATACACACGCGCAAGATGCTCTGCTCTTTGTGCATTACGTGGAGAAACGATAATCGACTGTACGTCAAAAGTGCTTGCCATTAAACCATCTACCATTGCAGCACTAATTTTACCTGTCCCAAGAAAGCCAATTCTCATTTTATTGTCTCATCCCATTACAAATAAAGCTTATTACTAATAAAGATTAAAGTTCTTCTAATAAAAACAAATCATCTTCTCAAGAACAAACTTTACTCTGTAAAAACTTCTATAGCTTAATCCAAACATTATAGAGCAATGAAAAAAGAACACACCCTTTTTCTGTTCTTACCTTTTAACAATCTTTTATCTTCATATACAACACACCGTATCAAACAGGTAAGCATACAAATAAAAATCACTTTAGCTCAATCTGTTTCATTTAATGTAATAGCCGATAGAAGCAGCAACAGATAGAACAGCAAGGATAATCATCCCTAAGTAAATTTTAGGTTTATCTAATAAAACTGAAAAGGCAGAAAACCAAGCAATAATAGCTGCCAATAATGCAAAAAACCTGGTTTATTCATAGTCACAATATGCATTACCATTAAACTACTAATAATCAGCATTCCAAAAACAATTAATAATTCCACTGCAAACTTTTCATAATCATCCATACTTTAAAAATCTCCCCTTTTTTCTCTTTCAGTCTAAGCGCGCGTATCAAGATAGAACATTTTTGCGGCTATGATAAAATATGTTCATTGATAAAACTCAAAAAATGCTGGAATATGATGAGGCCAACACCATGGCAAAATTGCAATCAAATCAAAACGCAAACATAAAAAGGAACGGTCCTTTTGCTGAGCAAGCCAAATATCAGCTGTTGCCTCAATACGTCTCTCACTTGTTCGGCAAACAGCATTCATTGCTTCAGCCAATGTTAAGCGTGCTTTTACTTCAACAATTAAAACAAGATTTCCACGTCTTGCGATTAAATCAATTTCACCACATTTTGTTTTAAAACGCTTTTCGACAATACGAAATCCTTTCAAACGCAACCACCAAGCTGCCCATCTTTCTGCACGAATACCTCGATAAAAAGAGGCTTGCTTACGTTTTTTTTGCTGCATCTTCTCTTTCCTTTAAAAGAGTCAAACGCCGAAAAAGTTCCTGCTTTTTATGCCCTGTTTTCTTTGCAGCTAAAGCAGCTGCTTTAGATGCAGGATGAACACTTGCTAATTCTAACAATATCTTATTAATCTCATCGGTACCCATTTTCTCTAAAGAATCAGTTGCTTCCCCAACCAGTACAACAATTTCGCCACGAACATGATCTTTTTTTTGATAATTTTCAACTAAATTTCCTAAGGTAGAAACGTCTACTATTTCAAACTTTTTGGTTAATTCACGACATATCGCTGCTGGACGATCAACTGTAAAAATAGTAACCATATCTTGTAAAGTTTTCAAAAGGCGGTGAGGAGACTCATAAAAGACTAAAGTTGCAGGAACAGCCTTTAATTGCTCTAACTGCTTCTGACGTTGTAATCTTTTCGCGCTTAAAAAACCTGCAAATAAAAAACTATCCGTAGGAAGACCTGTTGTTACAATAGCTGCTAAAAGAGCTGATGCACCAGGAATCGGAATAATTCTATGACCCGCTTTACGTACTTCTTCTACCAATTTAAATCCAGGATCAGAAACAAGAGGAGTTCCTGCATCTGATACAAGTGCCACCGTTTTATTTTCCGCCAACGCTGCTAATAACATCAAACGTGCTTTTTGTGCATTATGCTCATGATAAAGAAAAAGTTTTCTACGAATACCATAATGGTCCAATAAAACACGCGTTACTCGCGTATCCTCACAAGCTAAAATATCCACTCCTGCAAGCACTTGTAAAGCACGAATGGTTATATCCGCAAGATTTCCAATAGGTGTTGATACCAAATAAAGACCCAATTCCATAACAGGTGCAGAATAAGCGTGAGCACCTATAAAATACGCTTTTTCACTCATGCTCTTCCTTCATTTCAGGTGTTCCTTTTTACAAGATTACACCCACAACTTCACTGAAGATTATCAGTCATTTCTGCTAAAATTGCTTTTGCTGCAGCTAAAGGATTAGTTGCTTGAATAATTGGTCGCGCTAACACAAGGTGACTTGCACCAGCATCTAATGCTTCCTTCGGAGCCATAACACGCTTTTGATCACCTTTATCACTTCCTGTAGGACGAATCCCTGGTGTTACTAAGGCCATATCATTTCCAATAATCTTCCGCAAATTGGCTGCTTCACGGGCTGATGCAACAATTCCACCCATCCCTGCTTCTCGAGCTTGCTCAGCTCTTTTAATTGTCAAATCGGTTAAATTCTCTCTATAACCAGCATTTTTCAGATCAGCTTCATCCATTGATGTCAAAACCGTCACCCCCAACAAACATAAATCGCTTCCTTGAGCAGCTGAAACAGCGGCTTGCATTGCTGTTGGATAAGCATGAATCGTTAACATTGAAACACCCAATTTTGCGATATTTTCCACAGCTCTAGCAACCGTATAATCAATATCCAGTAACTTCATATCAAAAAACACTTTTTTTTGTGCTTGAATAAGGTCTCTAACGAACTCCATTCCTCCAGAAAAAACAAATTGATAACCAATTTTATAAAAACTGACACAATCGCCCAATTGTGTAACTAATTTTTCTGCTTGCTTCATATCCGGAACATCTAATCCAACAATAAGGTGTCCACGCATTGTTGCTCCCATTAAAATACTTCCTTTATTGCATAATCATTCTATCTCAATAACCGAAAAACACAAATTCAAGAAAATCTATCTTTTATCTGGTGAATTATTGTACGATAAAGGTTGGAATACTCACCCTCAGGATCAGCAACAAAAATTGGCATACCATCATCTGAAGAAGACCGTAAAACTGCATCAAGCGGCACTTCTGCTAAGAAAGGAATTCCCCGACTTTCTGCTTCTGATCGCGCTCCACCATAACCAAAAATATCATAGCGTCTTCCAGTATCAGGAGCAATAAAATAACTCATATTCTCAATAAGCCCTAAAACAGGAACATCAACTTTCATAAACATTTCTATTGCCTTGCGTGCATCAATCAAAGCAAGATCTTGTGGAGTAGAAACAATTAATACACCTGTTAACTGAACCTGTTGAACAAGTGTCAATTGAGTATCTCCTGTTCCTGGAGGCATATCAACTACCAGAATATCAAGAGGTGACCATAAAACATCTCTAAGTAACTGATTTACCGCAGCCATTACCATAGGACCCCGCCACACTATCGGTTTTTCCTCCTCAACCAAAAAACCCATCGACATTAATTTGAGGCCAAATTTTTCAAGAGGCTGGAGCTTTCTACCATTAATCATTGTTGGTTTTTTATTAACAAGTCCTACCAAACGTGGCAGAGATGGGCCATAAATATCTGCATCCATTAAACCCGTTTTAAAACCGGCGTCTTGTAAAGCTAATGCAACATTTATCGCCGTTATAGATTTACCAACCCCCCCTTTTCCAGAAGCAACCGCAATAACATGTCGAACGCCTTCTATTGGCGTCTTCATGAATAAAGCACCAGGCGCTTTACGTCTTGGTGCAAAAACAGTTGTAATTTCATTTACCTGAGAAGAAAATGTTCTCGATTTTTTTTCTGCTGTAAGTGTCACCATAACGGCTTTAACTCCTTCCATAGCAGATACAATTTTTTCAGCAGCAAGACGTAACGGTTCAAATTCCTGCACACACTCATCAGGAACAGTAATAGAAAAAAAAACCCTTCCATCAGCAATAAATATCTCTGAAAGAAGGCCCAGTGATACAATATCACTCTCAAAATTGGGACCTTTAACTTTATGTAACTCTTTGCGGATAGCCTCGCGTGTAATAGGATCCACGCTCTTTCCTCTCTATAAAAATGCCAGATAATACAGCAATAAGGACGAAAAACTCTCAAGTCAACCATCTACCTATTGCTCTTTTGTGAAGATTTCTCAGTGTAAACCATTGATATTCTAAAGATACAATTGATCGGATAGTTCAAAATAAAATAATTCTACGAGTATAAAACTATACAAAATAAAATCATTTATGCTTATATGAAAGCAATATAAAATTTATCTTACACTTTAATTTTTTTAAGTATTTACTTTAGTGCAGAAAATAAAGATAATTAACTCACTTTATAAACTATAATTTTCTCTCAACAAAACTACCAATAAAACGCGTATTGTTTTTCCATTTCTGGAAAACCCTCTGTAATTGACTTTTTTCATGTTTTCTTTTATTGAAAGCTGTGTTCGCTTTAGAAATTTTTTATAATATACAATATATTTATCAATTATCTAATTGTTCAATAGAACCAAGAAGGGCCACACACCGTGGTATTTAAATAAATGAAACGTACTTATCAACCCTCTAAACTTGTTCGTAAACGTCGTCATGGTTTCCGTGCCCGTATGGCAACTGCTGGTGGGCGTAAAGTTATCGCAGCTCGACGTGCTCGTGGTCGAAAGCGGTTATCTGCTTAACTTTCAATTTCACAATAAACTGAAAATGTTTTCTTTATGTAAATAAAAATTCTGTAAATAAAAATTCAGGTATATAAACAAAAGAAAGCATTTAGTAAAACTGCTAAGAATCCTTTATATGAAGCAAAAGCACCCTTGTCGCATTCGCAAGAGAGTAGATTTTTTAGCTGTACGCACAGGAGAAAAGCGGCGGGGTCCTTTATTTTTACTTGAAATAAAACCCCGTGAAAAAGCAATAAAAACAAAACATCCTCTTGCTGCACGTGTAGGTTTTACTGTAACACGGAAACATGGCAATGCTGTCCAACGCAATCGTATCAAAAGACGTTTGCGAGAAGCTGTTCGAGTTGGATTAGTAAATGAAATGCAAGTAGGAACTGATTACGTTATTGTTGCTCACCGTGACGTTCTTCATGCGCCTTTTACATTTCTCATTAGCGAATTAAACCGACGAATGAAGCTAAAAACAAAAAACACAACGGCAATAGGGTAAATATGAATGGAATATAACCGCAATTTTTTTATCGCCATTGGGCTATCTTTTGTGGTTTTTGTGGCGTGGCATTTTTTGTACATTGTTCCTCAACAAGCAAAACTGCAGGAATCAAGAATAATTACACAAAAATCAAATCAAAATTCAGCATTTCCTGCGAATAATATGCATTATTCTAATAATGAATCGAAAGATGAAACAGTATCTATAGCCAATCGTCCTGTAACACCTGAAATTCGTAAAGCAGAATTAGCTAAAACAAACCGTGTTTTAATTAAAACCAATGAACTTGAAGGCTCTATTAATCTTGTTGGTGGAAAATTTGACGATCTTCTTCTCAAAAAATATCGCCTAAAAGTGGATAAAAAATCACCAGAAATTACCTTATTAAACCCTAATGGGTTTAAAACAACTTACTTTGCTGAATTCAGTTTTACGAGTTCATCCTTACCAGCAAAGGCTTTACCACAAGCTAATACACAATGGCAAATTGAAGGTAAAAATACAATATTAACACCTTCAACTCCCATCACTTTAGCCTATAATAATGAACAGGGGCAAATTTTTCGCCGTACTTTTTCAGTCGATGATCATTACATGTTTACCATTAAGGATTCTATTAGCAATGAAAGTAGTAGTCCTATACATCTTTCATCTTATGCTCGAATTGCACGTACCTCCCCACCGGAAGATACAAATGCAACCTATTTTCTTCATGAAGGTATGATTGGTATTGCAGGTGGTTCGCTTAAAACTGAAAAATACACAGCTTTAGCAGAGCTTAATCCTAATCCTAAAGATGGTCAGAAGAGTGTGATTTTTTCTAACATTAAAGGAGGATGGATTGGTATAACGGATAAATATTGGGCTGTAGTAGTTATTCCTCCACAAGATAAAGAATATACAAGCCGTTTTGTTTATTTTGATCGATTAAACACCCATTATCAATCTGACCTGAAAAGTGCACTCTTAACAGTTGCCCCTCATGAAACAAAAACTATCACCCACCGCCTTTTTGCTGGTGCAAAGCGAGTTGAAATCATTAATCACTATCAAAATCAGTTAAAAATCAATAAATTCAGTCTTCTCATTGATTGGGGCTGGTTTGATTTCATTACCAAGCCAATGTTTGCTTTTATTGACATACTTTATAAATATACAGGAAATTTTGGTGTTACTATCCTTCTTATTACAGTACTCTTGAAAATACTTTTATTCCCACTTGCTCATAAATCTTATAAGTCTATGGCGCACATAAAACTTATACAACCAATGATGCTGGAAATTAAAGAAAAATACGCACATGACCGGAATAAACAACAACAAGCAATAATAGAATTGTATAAAACCCAAAAAATTAATCCCCTTGCAGGTTGCTGGCCTATATTGGTTCAATTCCCTATCTTTTTCGCTCTCTATAAAGTTCTTTATATCACTATTGAAATGCGACATGCACCTTTCTTTGGTTGGATTCAAGATTTAGCAGCACCCGATCCAACTTCCATTTTTAATTTATTTGGCTTATTACCTTATGAAGTGCCAACATTTCTTATTCTTGGTGCATGGCCTTTAATTATGGGAATAACAATGTTTTTGCAAATGCAAATGAATCCGCTTCCTCAAGATCCAACACAAGTTATAGTTTTTAGATGGATGCCGGTTATTTTCACTGTTATGCTAGCGTCTTTCCCTGCTGGACTTGTAATCTATTGGGCATGGAACAATATATTGTCGA
Organism: Bartonella sp. JB63; assembly: GCF_002022665.1. Classification (NCBI taxonomy): domain Bacteria; kingdom Pseudomonadati; phylum Pseudomonadota; class Alphaproteobacteria; order Hyphomicrobiales; family Bartonellaceae; genus Bartonella; species Bartonella sp. JB63. Next base: position 141,305 of record NZ_CP019788.1, on the reverse strand, counting down.
TTATTCAGCAAAGTATCATAATGAAATGTCAAGGCGTAAAAATTGAGTTTTTTGATAATTTGAAAGCTATTGTGCAAAAAGATACCAAAAAAATACATAAATGATGAAATATCCTAACCTTTCCGAACTTTTTGTCCGCAATTGGATTTTCATTCGTGGTGTCCCCACAATGAAATTTCTACCACCCGAAGGACCACCAGAAATTGCATTTGCAGGACGTTCTAATGTTGGAAAATCTTCCCTAATCAATGCATTAGTTCAACAAAAAAACTTAGCACGTACTTCTAATACACCAGGACGTACTCAGGAGTTGAATTATTTCATACCCGATGGTTTTGGACAGTCACAAAATCCTCCTATAGCACTCGTAGATATGCCAGGCTATGGTTTTGCTGAAGCTCCCAAACATCTGGTTAATGCTTGGATGCATTTAATCTTTGATTATTTACGCGGCCGTACAACACTGAAACGCGTTTATGTTCTGATTGATTCACGCCATGGAATTAAAAAAAACGACACCGAGACCCTTAATCTTCTTGACAAAGCAGCAGTCTCTTATCAAATTGTTTTAACCAAAAGTGATAAAATAAAATCAGATGTGCTTAAAGCTTTAATAATGATCACAAAAACAAAACTTCTTAAACATCCAGCAGCTTATCCTGAGATCTTAGTGACCTCTGCAGAAAAAGCTTTCGGTTTAGAAGAATTACGCGCTGCCATTATACAAGTTATTACATAATAAAATACGTCTTAATTAACGTGTTATAAACATAGCGAGCAGTTATTAATAGTATTGTACTTATAGCAAAGAGCTTTTATAAAAATATTTTGTTACTTTAAAGAATCCATCGACTCTATTTGATCGTGTAAACTATGCTAACACTTTTCCATTATCCTCTTTCCTCTGCTTCTCGTTTTATACGCATTATTATTGAAGAATACAGGGTAGCTACTCACCTAATTGAAGAACATGAATGGGCAAGGAGAAGTGAATTTCTTGCACTTAATCCTGCAGGACATTTACCTGTCCTTCTCGCTGAACGCGAAATCCCATTATCAGGTGCCATTGTGATCTATGAGTATTTAGATGAAACACGTGGTAGTTTACGGCAAGAAAAGAGATTTTTTCCAGAAACTTCTTTAGAACGCGCCGAAGTGCGCCGCCTTATTGATTGGTTTTTAAACAAATTTGAAAATGAAGCTACACGCCATATTGTGCGAGAGCGAATCTATAAACGTGAAATGCCATTAGCCATTGGTGGTGGAGCACCTAACTCGCAAATCTTACGCAACGCTCGAGCCAATATTGCACCACATATGAATTACTTAAATTGGCTTTGTGCATCCCGCGACTGGTTAGCTAGTTCTGAATTATCTTACGCTGATTTAGCAGCTGCAGCTTCTGTTTCTGTACTTGATTTTTTAGCAGAAATTGACTGGAAACAATTTCCAGCTGCACGCGAATGGTATACGCGAATTAAATCTCGCCCTTCTTTTCGGCCTATTTTAATGGATCGTGTTCGCGGAATTGCTCCTAGCTCTCATTATGCTGATCTTGACTTCTAACTAGAAGGATAATTCAAACTTTTTATATAAAAATATCCGTACAAAAACTGCATTTTATTATTATGTGAAAGCCTAAATAATAAAGAAATCATTGTACCTTAAATTATCAAAATCTTGATGAGTACAAGTATTTTAATGCTTTCCAAAACAGTTCTCCTCTCACATAAAAATGCAAAACCTCACACCGCCAAATGAACTGCAGGTTTTACTCTCACATCACTAACCTTCAATGCTCTGGCTTGCATGCATATTTCCTGAACTTTCTTGGTTATATCCGAAATTTGCTTCGCTTTATTTACTGATATGCCAACACTTTGAGCAAGTTGTTCATAACGATTCTTACCAATTGCATTATGTTCACTCGGTGAAAAACGAACCTTGACTCTATTCACAAAATCTTCAACTTCTTTGTAAAGTGAAGGATCAGCATTTAAGATTGTCATCCGATCTTCCTTCGGTAAATTAAGAATATCTCGCACTGCTTGGCTAGGCATTTTTAAAACTTGTTGGTAACGTTCTTGTACTAATTGATGCTCTTGAATAATGCTTTCCCTAGTAGAGATGACAACATTTATATAATCATCTATTTTTTTACTAAGATCTGAAACATTCGCTTCAGCTTGCTTGCGTTTCTTAGTTTTCAGACCTAATATTTTAATACCTGAAAACTTAGAAGCAACTTGAGGAAAATTCATAACATTTCTGACATGATGTTCACCCAAACTTGAATCCATGTTAATCAGATCCATATAGTCGTTCACTATTCTCGAATTGCCATAGACAATTTTTGATAAACCCTCGATTTCTCTTCGACACTTTTTGACAGAAGAATTTTTTATAATTCTCCCAACAATTTCTTTCTCCGTTAAAGAAGATAACTTTTCTTCTGGAAGAAGAATATTTTCAAAGCCCTTTGACATTGAAGCCGTAAAAGTAAACTTATCATCAAGTCGTAATGCCTTTACTGTTGCTGGTGAAAGATAATCTTTTTGACATAAAACATAACTTCCTTTCACCATGAGCATAATGGAATCTAGACTACAACCTTTATAAATCCCTGTATATGTCTCCCCCTCATTGGGCATGACAATAAGCTTATTTTGCATCTCTAAAAAAGAGATAATATCCATCTCTCTCATGTATGTCATAAATTCCTTTAAAACGACCACTTTTTCTGGATTGGAGATATCTTCAAAAAGATGGTGCATAGGACTTATATCATCTATATCTTTGCCATCACTTGGTAACGCTGCATTAATAGCAAACCGCATACGTCTTTCTGTCACAACTGAAAAATCAAGCTTATGACCCGCAGCCTCCGCCAGTTGTTCAAAAAATATTCTTTGTGCATATTTATTGCCAACTATAAAAGGATGTATATTATTAAGCAAAGCAAACATCGTCGATGCTTCTTGAATAAATTCTTCACGCGAAAAGCCCTGCAAATTATTCTTCTCGGCAAATGTTTGATCGATTCTTTCTAAGCCTTCTTTAATTTTATTACTGACTGGCACCTTAGTAACTGTGCCATCTGAAAATGTAAATGGAGTATCACAAGTACATCCAGCCCATTCAAACGTCTTTTCATACAAACGCTGGTGAATATATTTTAAATAAGAAGAATCAAACTTTTCGGGTAGCGGTTCTTGTCGTAGATTAACAATCGCTGCCGCTAAATCAGATTTATATCTCTTCTCAAAATCTTTACCTTTCATTCCATATTTATTTTTTAGTGTCATACCATCAGAATAGGTATAACCATAAGTTAGAATAGGACAGGATAGGTGTAGTCCATAAATCTTTGGGATATAATTATTCATATTTTGTATATAATCACGTGTATTTGCGTAGTAACTTAATCGATCAGCTAAGCTTCTAGCATTGATTAATTGATCTTCCATATTCACTCATTTTTCTCCAATTTTAATTGCTCTTTGTAAAAATTAGTGAGAGATATATTATTGTTTTGACAATAAATAGCTATTCTAGATTTTATCATGTTACTTAAATCTTTATAACTTGATCTTTTAGACATGTTTCCAAGCAAATTAAGATAAGTATTATCGATCATATAAATGATTAAAAAATTCTTAATCGTTAAACTAGATATGACTTTCCCGCTTCGGTCTGGTTCTAATGCATAAATATTATAACTAATTTAAAATATTTTACACTTTTTATGCAAATTCTTATACTTAGCCTATACTCCTGCCTCTCTGGTATCAAAAGAAAGTTCCTCTTCTTCTTCAACTGAATTAGTGATATTGCAAGAGTAAGTTTAGAGCAGTCATTGTAACTACAAAATGACGAAATACGAAAATAAACAGATTATAAATTTATAATAAAACAATGCAAAATAAGTTGTTCACTTATATAAATAAAGAACAGTTGGAAAAAAAGAGAATTTGCCTATAATTTTAACAATCAAATGTCATAAGGAGAGAAATATGCGCCTTGCAGTTGTTGGTGCTAATGGAAAAATGGGGCGAGAACTAATTACAGCTCTGCAATACAGGCAAGATGTAAAGCTGAGCGCTGCAATCGTACGCAAAGGATCACCTTTTGTAGGAGAAGATGCCAGCATATTGATTGGTTCAAACTTACTTAAAATTCCCATCACTGATGATCTTGAAAATGCCTTTTCTAATGCAGAATGTATTCTGGACTTTTCTCAGCCACAAGCTAGCATCGTTTATGCAGATTACGCTGCCCAAAAAGGTCTTATACACATTATTGGAACAACTGGATTCAGCAAAAAAGAGGAAATGCAAATTGCTGCTTTTGCAAAACATACAACTATTGTCAAATCCGGGAATATGAGTCTCGGCATTAATCTTTTAGCTAATCTCGTGAAAAAAGCAGCTCAAGCATTAGAAGCTAACGATTTTGATATTGAAATTTATGAAATGCATCATGCCGAAAAAGTTGATGCTCCTTCTGGTACAGCCCTTCTTCTTGGAAATGCAGCAGCTAAAGGACGCAATGTTAAACTCAACGATGTCAATATTAGCGAACGCAATCGCTATACAGGTAAACGCAAAAAAGGCACTATTGGTTTCACCTGCTCACGAGGAGGGACAGTTATTGGTGATCACAGTGTTACTTTTGCAGGTTTTAATGAACGCATCGTTCTTTCACACATAGCGCAGAAACGTTCTATTTTTGCTAACGGTGCATTAAAAGCAGCACTATGGGCAAAAGAACGCAAAAAGGGTCTTTATTCAATGATTGATGTTCTAGGATTAAAAGATTAATTGTTATAATCAACAGTGATCATAGGAAGTTTACCATGGGACGTACACTTGTATTAATTCGTCATGGACAAAGTGAATGGAATCTAACTAATCGTTTCACTGGTTGGAAAAATCCAGCTTTGACAGAAAAAGGTCATACAGAAGCAATAACAGCAGGACAAAATCTAAAAGCAGCTGGATTTAAATTTGATATCGTTTATACATCTGCTTTGCAGCGAGCACAAAAAACTGCAGAACACATCTTAGAACAACTAGGACAATCAAACCTTCACTTAGTGAAAAACACAGCATTGAATGAACGCGATTATGGTGATTTATCCGGTTTAAATAAAGATGAAGCACGTCAAAAATGGGGAGACAAACAGGTGCATATTTGGCGTCGTTCTTATACCATTGCCCCTCCTAATGGAGAGAGCCTGCGTGATACCGGTGCACGCGTTTGGCCTTATTATCTTTATCATATTCAACCTCATATTTTATGCTCTAAAACTGTTCTAATCGTAGCACATGGCAATTCTCTTCGTGCTCTTATTATGCACCTTGAAGGCCTAAATAATGAAGAAATCATGTCGCAAGAATTAGAAACTGGAATTCCTATTATTTACGAATTCAACACTGACTCAACAATTAAATCAAAAGAAATCATTGTACCTTAAATTATCAAAATCTTGATGAGTACAAGTATTTTAATGCTTTCCAAAACAGTTCTCCTCTCACATAAAAATGCAAAACCTCACACCGCCAAATGAACTGCAGGTTTTACTCTCACATCACTAACCTTCAATGCTCTGGCTTGCATGCATATTTCCTGAACTTTCTTGGTTATATCCGAAATTTGCTTCGCTTTATTTACTGATATGCCAACACTTTGAGCAAGTTGTTCATAACGATTCTTACCAATTGCATTATGTTCACTCGGTGAAAAACGAACCTTGACTCTATTCACAAAATCTTCAACTTCTTTGTAAAGTGAAGGATCAGCATTTAAGATTGTCATCCGATCTTCCTTCGGTAAATTAAGAATATCTCGCACTGCTTGGCTAGGCATTTTTAAAACTTGTTGGTAACGTTCTTGTACTAATTGATGCTCTTGAATAATGCTTTCCCTAGTAGAGATGACAACATTTATATAATCATCTATTTTTTTACTAAGATCTGAAACATTCGCTTCAGCTTGCTTGCGTTTCTTAGTTTTCAGACCTAATATTTTAATACCTGAAAACTTAGAAGCAACTTGAGGAAAATTCATAACATTTCTGACATGATGTTCACCCAAACTTGAATCCATGTTAATCAGATCCATATAGTCGTTCACTATTCTCGAATTGCCATAGACAATTTTTGATAAACCCTCGATTTCTCTTCGACACTTTTTGACAGAAGAATTTTTTATAATTCTCCCAACAATTTCTTTCTCCGTTAAAGAAGATAACTTTTCTTCTGGAAGAAGAATATTTTCAAAGCCCTTTGACATTGAAGCCGTAAAAGTAAACTTATCATCAAGTCGTAATGCCTTTACTGTTGCTGGTGAAAGATAATCTTTTTGACATAAAACATAACTTCCTTTCACCATGAGCATAATGGAATCTAGACTACAACCTTTATAAATCCCTGTATATGTCTCCCCCTCATTGGGCATGACAATAAGCTTATTTTGCATCTCTAAAAAAGAGATAATATCCATCTCTCTCATGTATGTCATAAATTCCTTTAAAACGACCACTTTTTCTGGATTGGAGATATCTTCAAAAAGATGGTGCATAGGACTTATATCATCTATATCTTTGCCATCACTTGGTAACGCTGCATTAATAGCAAACCGCATACGTCTTTCTGTCACAACTGAAAAATCAAGCTTATGACCCGCAGCCTCCGCCAGTTGTTCAAAAAATATTCTTTGTGCATATTTATTGCCAACTATAAAAGGATGTATATTATTAAGCAAAGCAAACATCGTCGATGCTTCTTGAATAAATTCTTCACGCGAAAAGCCCTGCAAATTATTCTTCTCGGCAAATGTTTGATCGATTCTTTCTAAGCCTTCTTTAATTTTATTACTGACTGGCACCTTAGTAACTGTGCCATCTGAAAATGTAAATGGAGTATCACAAGTACATCCAGCCCATTCAAACGTCTTTTCATACAAACGCTGGTGAATATATTTTAAATAAGAAGAATCAAACTTTTCGGGTAGCGGTTCTTGTCGTAGATTAACAATCGCTGCCGCTAAATCAGATTTATATCTCTTCTCAAAATCTTTACCTTTCATTCCATATTTATTTTTTAGTGTCATATCATCAGAATAGGTATAACCATAAGTTAGGATAGGATAGGATAGGATAGGATAGGATAGGATAGGATAGGTGTAGTCATAAATCTTTGGGATATAATTATTCATATTTTGTATATAATCACGTATATTTGCGTAGTAACTTAATCGATCAGCTAAGCTTCTAGCATTGATTAATTGATCTTCCATATTCACTCATTTTTCTCCAATTTTAATTGCTCTTTGTAAAAATTAGTGAGAGATATATTATTGTTTTGACAATAAATAGCTATAAGAATAAATTTATAATTTCTGGGAATTATTCTCAATATGTTTTTTAATAATCTAATTCTTAGATTTTGTTATTATATTGCTTGAATGATATATTCGTAAAAACTTTTCGATTAATTATTATTTTTTTACATACGTTGATTTCATCAGTAAAATCTTTAATAGTTTCAATTAATCGATAATTCTATAAATACATTGACAGAATATATTTCATAGGCTTAGATGAATTTCTTTGCCCAAATGGCGAAATTGGTAGACGCGCAGATTTCAGGTATCTGTGCCACAAGGCGTGGAGGTTCGAATCCTCTTTTGGGCACCAAGTACTTTGACATAATATAGTGATATTTTTAATTTGGGAGAATAGGATTTTACATTTCCTTTAACAACAGTGTAAAAAAGTTCTTGCTAATGCTCCAAATAAACTAAAAAATACCATTACTGCTATCATTAGATTTTTTTTCATCTACTAATTTCCATTTTGCTGAAAAAATTGTTTACTAATAAGCAACTTTAAAAGTTTGTGAGACAAACACAATGGTAATACCAACAAAAATTTCACTATAGCTAGGTAATAATAAAACTATATTTGTTTCAATACACAGAAAGAAAATTTCCGAATATAAAGCTTTGAAGATAATGATATCATTTTTTTAATGTTGCTGATCATTTTAGTTTAGATCGCACATTCAAAATTTTTCATAAAAACATCTTAGATTCAAAGCATTGATTTTATCTCATTTCTTTTTAGGAAAAAAATGATACGTAGCATAATTTAGTCACAGTAATGGTGTTAATGTTCAAATTCTGTTCTTATAGGAGAGTAGTTGATGTGGAACTTATTAAGTACAATAAAAAATGCTATTGGTTTACCTAACACTAAAACTGAAGATGAATGCGACTTTAGTAGTACATCGCTAGAAAATATTATTACAGCTTTAGAGGATGATATCGAGAGTAATCGATTTTATAATACAGAGTACGCACGAATAGATTTTAAAATGATGCCTGCCTTGGTAAAGCAGGCAAACAATAAATATCCAGAGATGAATCTTACATTGATTAAAGAACCTATAGACTTCGTTTCACCATTCAAAAAAACAATTAAGAAAGGGATTCAGTCTTCTAGATATATGATTAATGTAGGAGCAAATAATCAATTCCATTTTGGAGTAGTTGATCATCAAACTCTCAATAACAAAATATCCCTGATATTATTTGAACCGGTAAGCTTTAATCTTATAAAACCAGCGCTTCTAGGAGCAAAAATGCAAACAATCATAGAAACTCGATTACCTTCGAGTATTTATTTTTCTATGGTGGAAATGAATATTCAACGAAGTATGTCTGAATGTGGAATTTTTAGTCTGTCTCTCGCAAAAAAGCTTTATCTTCAATCTGATAAATTAAAAAAATTACATATAGATAATATTGAAGGTAAATGGGACAGAAGCACCCGTTTATCTCATGATGTTTTGGACAAATATCTTCCAGTAAGCTTTTATAAACACACGCAAAGTTTAAGACGTCTTGAGACGTATGTGCAAAAAAATCCAGGGTCTGAAAATGAAATTGTTAACAAAAAAAATGAAACTATTTTTGAGAGATTTGAAAAAAATTTGGTTACATTACCATGGCTTAATAAAAATATATCTGCCTCAGCACACAGAAAAAGGGTTTCAGAATATAAATCTCTGATTAGATGATGATATAATTTTTTAACGTTGTTGGCTAATGTGAATAAAGATATATATTATTGAGTGCATAATTTATTAGATTTAGTGATTTTGTCTACTTTTTAAAATTTATAATATACCAAATCAACATTATAAATTAAAAAGAGTAAGTATACTCTTTTGAATGCTTTTCCTGAAAAAATACTCTATGCTAATACAATTAATGTAAAATAATTATATAGTTTGAGGATTGATTTTATATATTTTCTCTATTTTTTTCTACGTTATAGCTCCATAAATTTGATAACTGACCTCTAAAAGACTTTCACATTAAATGCACAGTAAATTAAATGCAAAAACTTCTTTATTTAATACGCTTTTCTTGAATATAGGCTAATAATCCTAATGTTGAACTATCATGGTCGTTACTTTTATTTTCCTCACAAATCATTGGTAATAATTCATTTGCTAGCTCTTTGCCAAACTCAACACCCCATTGATCAAATGAATTAATGTTCATCAAAATACCTTCAACAAAAACACGATGCTCATAAAGTGCAATTAAACGACCAAGCGTAAAAGGCGTTAATAGATCTTGGAGGAATATAAGATTGGGCCGGTTTCCTTTACAACTTTTATGAAGCGCTAAATCATTTACTTCAGTATCGTCAACTCCACGAATAGTGTGTCGTACTTCTTCAATATTACGGCCCCTCATCAAAGCTTCTGACTGTGCTAAACAATTAGCCACCAGTATATCATGCATATGGCATAAATTTGGCTCATGCCCTTTTACAAATAGAATAAATTCTACAGGAACAACATCTGTTCCTTGATGTAAAAATTGAAAAAAAGCATGTTGTCCATTTGTTCCTGAAGAACCCCAAACAACTGGTCCACTTGGAAAATTCATTGGTTTACCATCCAAAAAAACCTGTTTGCCATTTGATTCCATATCAAGCTGCTGTAAATAAGCTGGAAAACGCTCTAAACGCTGCGCATAAGGAATAACAGCTCGCGATGTATAACCACAAACAATACGATGCCAGAATCCTAAAAGAGCAAACCGAATAGGAATATTCTGATGTAAAGGTGCACTCTTAAAATGTTGATCCATCTGCTGAGCGCCTTTGAGAAATTGACGAAAATTCTGAGCACCTATTGCTAACATAATAACAAGACCAATTGCTGACCAAACTGAATAACGTCCCCCTACCCAATCCCAAAATTTAAAAATTTTTGATGAATCTATACCAAATTCTATCACTTTATCGACTGTACTTGATACAGCAACGAAATGCCTTCTTATTGCTTCCTTACCTAAATGTGCACTGATCCACTGACGTGCAACATGAGCATTAACCATTGTCTCAATGGTAGTAAAAGTTTTAGAAGCAACAATAAATAACGTCGTCGCTGGATTTAAATCAGTAAGAATATCAGAAATGTGCGCACTATCAATATTAGAAACAAAATGGCAACGCGGACCATCATGATATGGTTTCAAAGCACTAGTCACCATTGCAGGCCCAAGATCAGAGCCTCCAATACCAATATTTACAACATCAAGTATCCTCTCACCACTGCTTCCCTTATAGCTACCATCGCGAACCATTTTAGAAAATGTTTCCATATGAGCAAAAACAGCTTGGATATCTCGAACAATATCACGTCCGCCTAACATAAAAATTTCATCAGAAGAGAAACGTAATGCAACGTGAAGAGCTGAGCGCTTTTCAGTTATATTAATAACTTCACCAGAAAACATCGCTTTGCGCCAGCCTAATACATCTGCCGCAATAGCAAGATTATCCAAAAGTTGCAACGTATTAAATGTCACACCGCATTTTGAAAAATCAAAAAGAAGATCATCAAGTCTTAGAGAAAAATGAGCAAAACGTTGCGCATCTTGTGCAAAGAGTTGACGAATATCACAAACTCCATCTTTTATAAGATGCTGTTTTAATGCTCTCAAAGCTTGCTTAAAAGCTTTTTCATTACGAATTATCAATTATATCTCCATAACCAATTGATAATAGAGTTTTAAACATCGATAACAAGACAGAGAACTATCCAACTTATTTAATTCATTCTTGTTGCCCATTCAAAAAACAAAGCGATAAAACGAAAAAGATAAAATATTACAATGATATCTTTAAATAAAAACTTAAAAAATCTATTAACCTTTTATTTAAGAAAAGTCATTCAATTTGGCTGAGTTCTTTTTTAAACGCATCTCGTTTTCTGTTTTTGGTTGTATAAAACGTCCAAGTAAGAGATAAACAACTGGTGTCACATAAAGAGTAAAAATCGTTGCTAAACCTAAACCACCAACAATAACCCACCCTAAAGCTATACGTGCTTCTGCACCAGCACCTTTTGCTAAAACTAAAGGAATTCCTCCTAAGATAGCGCAAATCATCGTCATACACACTGGACGAAGACGAATATTCGATGCATCTTCTACAGCTTCACACACGCTTTTACCTTGATCACGTAACTGATCTGCAAATTCAACAATCAGAATACCATTTTTGGCCATAACTCCAACCAATAAAATCAAACCAATTTGACTATAAACATTTAGACTAACACCGCTAAAAAGCATAGCAATTATAGCACAACCGATTCCTAACGGTACAGTAGCCATTATAATAAAACCTGAAATAAAACTCTCAAATTGTGCAGCTAAAACTAATAAAATAATCACAAAGGCAATACCAAAAACAATCATAAAACCAGAAGATGTTTCACTAAATGTCTCAGCTTCCCCCAAAGGAACAATATAATTTCCTTCCAATAATAAAGGAGAAGCGATATCCTGTATAATTTGATACGCATTTCCCAAAGAAACACCTGGAGCAAGACCAGCACTCAAAACAACAGCACTCATACGTTTTTCCCGTTTCAACTGAGGCGCAATAGCTTTTTCATGCAAATCTGCAATAACTGATAAAGGAACATATTTATTATCTGTAGTTTTAAAAAAGATATTCTCCAAATCAGCAGGATTATTAATAGGACTCTTACGCGATGTTAGTTTAACATCATAAGAATGATCATCTACATAAATGGAACCAATTTTTCTTCCATCTAACATTGCTTGTAGCGTATTACTCAAATTGGTGATATCAATACCTAAATCAGAAGCTTTCTCTCGATTAATTTCAATAAAAAATTGTGGTTGTGTTGCATCTACCGTAAGCCGTGGACGAACGAAACGTGCATCAGCCTGCAAAATTTTAATAAGCTCACCAGCAGTGGATTGTAATTTTGTATAATCATCCCCAAGGATTGCAAATTGTAATCCTTGACCAGTTCCTCGGATCCCCAATGAGTTACCTTGAGCTGCAAATACAATTACTGCCGGAAATTCCTTAACCCTCCTATTAATATCTTTCACAATTTCTTGCTGACCTCGAGAACGCTGATCCCAAGACGAAAGCAACAAAACGAGAAAAGCACTATTAGGTGAACCACCAATTCCAGCGATAGAGTAGCTATTAATAATTTCACCAGAATCGCGTAAAGGCTCTAAGCTCGCTTCAATCTGTTTCACCTGCTCATTCAAATATTGCACTGAAATCCCTTGTGGTCCATTAATAACCAGAAGGACAACTGCCCTATCTTCTTCTGGTGTTAGCTCCTGTTTTAATTTCATATAGCCTCCAAAACAAAAGCCTGCAAAAATAAGTGAGACCAATATGACAGTCCAAGGACGTTCTAAACATTTATGTAAACTATAAGCATAACTTCTACTAAAAAAAGCACCCAATTTATCCAAAAGAACAAAACAATACGCTCCTCTATTTTTTTCAACATCTTTTCTAAAAAAGCGTGAAGCAAGCATGGGACAAAGTGTCAAAGCAACAACTGAAGAAAGCAAAATAGAAATAGCCAAAACAAAACCGAATTCTTTAAAAAGTCCTCCAACCTGCCCAGGAAGAAAAGAAATAGGTACAAAAACAGCAACCAAAGTCAATGTCGTTGCTAAAACAGCAAAAAATACTTCTCGCGTTCCTACTACTGCCGCTGATCGAGATCCTAATCCTATATTGCGCCATCGCACAATATTCTCTAGAACAACAATTGCATCATCCACAACAAGCCCCGTGGCCAAAATAAGTCCTAAAAACGTCAGAATATTCAATGAAAAACCTGCAAGATAAATCGCTGCAATTGTCCCAATAAGAGTAACTGGAATAGATAACACAGGAATAAGTGTTACACGAATATCTCTAAGAAAAAGAAAAAGAACTAAAATAACACTCAATATAGCGATAACTAAGGTAATCTTAACTTCATGAAGAGCACTTTTAATAAAAATAGCATCATCACTAAGAATACTCATCTGCACAGAGGAAGGCAGAACAATTTTAAGATTTTCAAGAACTGCACGAACACCTTCAGAAATATTAAGGGTATTAGATTGGGCTTTGCGCACAATCCCCATCCCTATCCCTGTCTTCCCATTAATACGAAGAATAACTGTTTCTACATCAGGGGATAAAGTGACATGAGCAATATCTCCAAGTCGTACATGAGGTTTTAAAAAAACTTGTTCAAAAGCTTCAGGCGTTGTCAAACGAGCAGTCGCACGTACAATTAAAGTTTGTATAGAATTGCGCAATGATCCTACAGGAGCATCAACTGTCATATCAGCAAGAACACGCGAAATATCTGATACAGTCAATCCATAGCTAGCAAGCTTAACTTGATCAACATCAATCTGAAAAATCTTTGTACGAGCATTATCAACTTGCACATCACCAACACCATCAACAGCAGAAAGCGCATCAACAATCTGATCATTTACAACCGTTGTTAAATCATCAATACTCATTGTTGATGAAGTCACAACTAAATACATCATTGAAGCAGCATTTGAATCTGCTTTAATAATTAAAGGTGAATCTGCATCTTCGGGTAGAGAGTAAGCAATACGAGAAATGGCATCACGAATATCAGATGCTGCAACATTTAAATCGACACCAACATTAAAATTAATTTGCACACGGGAACGACCAAAAGAAGAAGTTGAAGAAATCGTTTTAACCCCTGAAACACGAGCAACAGCATCTTCTATAACTTTTGTAATCTCACGATCAACTGTTTCTGCCGATGCACCAGAGAAAATTGTCATAATCGTCGTTACTGGAGTATCAACATCTGGCAATTCACGTACATCAACATTCATCCATGCAGCAAATCCTGCAATCATGATCATAGCGTTCACAACAAAAGTGAAAACTGGTCTCCGAATAAACAATGCGATCATACCGCCTTGCTCTGATTGCGTTATAGACTGTTTTTCCTTAAATTCTTGACTCATTTATATCCCGATATATCCTGCTCACTCATCACCAATAATTACTGTTGAGGACCTTTTGAGTCTTCAATAATGACATTTCTACCTGGATAAAGCACTTGTACCCCCTGAATAACAACTTGAGTATCATTTTCTAGAAAAGCCTTCACAAACACTTGATCTGTTTTATGCTTAACAATTGATACTGGAATACGTTCTACCTTATTTTCTTTTACGCACCATACAAACGACCCGTTACTATCCCATTGAACAGCAAGGGGATTAACAACAGGAAATAAACCACTATCAAATTGAAATGTAACAGAAAAAGACATACCAGACATAAGTGTATCTTTTTCATTCTCAATCTCAACTTGAACGTGAAATGTACGACTTGCAACGTCAACTATATTATCAATCGCATAAATATGTCCAACAAAAGTTTCACTAGATTGGGTTGCTAAAGTTACAGCTACTTCATCTCCTTTACTAATACGTGATGCATATCGTTCAGGTACCCATATATCGATCAAAATGCGCTCTCTATTTTCAATACGACCTATTTCAGTATTAATAGCAACGGCATTCCCTACATCAATAGGTAAAATACCAACAATTCCACTAATTGGTGTACGAATTGTTCGCCGATCAAGCGCTAATTCAGCATCACGCAAAACCAGATTCGCATTATCTAACTCTAAACGTGCCGTGAGTTCTTGAACTTCTGTTGCTGTATTAGTAGCACGTAGCTTAAGAATACGCGAAAGCGTTAAAGCACTATTATCACGTTGCACCTTTGCTCTTGCAGCCGCTATTTCTTCCTTTTTGGAATCAAGTTTTGCAATCAAATCACCAGCTTGCACCTTTTCCCCAGCTGATACAAAAAGTTTATCAACAACACCTGCTGACCAGGGAGTTAATCCTACCGTTGCAATAGCTCTTCCGTTGCCAATTACATTAAGCTTTTCATCAAATTTTTTAATTTTAACAGAATCAACAATAACTTTTGCTGCAGACATACCTGTTGGTGAATTTAATGTTTTATGCGACATATTTTTTGTTTGATCCACTGAACGAGTAGAGTTTTCTGAACCATGTTTTGACTTACAATAAGAAATAATCAAAACGAAAGCTAAAAGTACCAATGGAACAGTTTTTTTCAACAACCCCATACCTCTAATCCTTGATTTATAATGAATATGCATATCTGTATGAAATAATTTTATGCAATATTTAAGTTTTAGCTAAAACCAAATTGCAGATAATATCTTTTAAACTCTCATCACAAAAACGTATCTCATTTATACTTGACTATCTTTCGTAGATCACACCGTCAAGTTAACTATCGTTCATATTGAAATTTTACTACAACACAATGATATAAATTCTATGCAGAGACTGTATAGTAACTCAAAAATTACAATACTACTTAAACAACATATAATGGTTCAACAGATAAAAATCTTTATTTTTACCAAGTTTCACTTGTAATTCATTAACGAAACGATTAAGAACCCCATATCCTAACGATATGAAAAATTGAATGTGCACCCGTAGCTCAGCTGGATAGAGCACCAGACTACGAATCTGGGGGTCAGGAGTTCGAATCTCTTCGGGTGCGCCAATGGATTTATAGCCATAAGATAAATGATTTTATTTATATTTTTACGGTTAGCGATAATATAATCAAAGATGAGGAAATAGGACTTAAATTTTCCTTTAACAGCACATTATAAATTAAGATTTCTTTTTATTTTTGTAAACTTTTTATATTTGCAGCTTTATTTTTGGACACTGCTCTTTTACAAATTCAACATTAAATAAAAAAATTACTTTACCTTAAATTATTAAGATCCAGATAGACATAAGTATCTTAAACTAATACTATTTACAAATAATTCACCCCTAAATATAAAAAAGATACAAAACCTTATATTTTAACGGGCTATAGCCATCGTTCTTGACTTACAAATCTTGTATTCTCTAGATAGATGTCTTGCTACTTGAGCTTTCTGAACAATTTTTGCAATTTCTCGTGCCCTATTCATTGATATGCCAATACTACTAGCGAGTTTCTCATAATGATTTTCATCAAGTGCTTGATACTCTTTTGTCGAAAGACGAGTCTTGACTTTATTTAAAAAATCTTCGATATCTTTGTTCAGTTGAGGATTGGCATTTAAAGCTTTTATTTGCTCTTCTTTTGGCAAATTAAGAATATCTTGCACTACTTGGTTAGGTATTTCTACTACTTGTTGGCAACGTTCTTGTTCTCTTTGATGCTTTTGGAGAATTTTTTTTCTAGTAGCGATTACAATACTTATGTAATTATTAACCTCCCGAACAAGCTTAGGGTAATTGGCTTCAGCTCGTTTACGGCTTGGAGTTCTTATATTGAATACTTTCGTACCTGAAAGCTGAGAAGTATATTTAGAAAAATTAACAATCTGTTTGACATGTTGTTCACTCAAACCTGAATCCATATTAATCAGATTTATATCTTTGTTCAATATGTTCGAATCCCTATAGACATGTTTTGATAAATGCCTTATTTTTTCTCTACTCGTTTGGACGGAAGCGTTTTTTACAATTTTTGTAGCAATTTCTTTTTCCGTTAAAGAGGCTAATTTTTCTCCCGGAAGAAGTATGTTCTGAAAGTTATTTGGTATTGAAGCTGTAAATATTAACTTCTGACCAGGCAGTAATGTTTTTAATGTTTCTGGCGCAAAATAATCTTTTTTGCATATAAAGTAATTATCCTTCACCATAAGCCTAATGGAATCTGGACTACAATCTTTATAGATTCCTGTATAGGTACTACCTTCAGTCGGCAGGATAAAAACCTTATTTTTCATCTCTGTGTACTTGATCATATCCACATCTCTCATATGTGCTATGAATTCCTTTAAAACACAGACTTTTTCTGGATTGGAAATATCTTCAAACAGATGGCGCATAGGAATTATATCACCCACATCGCTACCATCGCTTGGTAATGCAGCATGACAAACAAACCACATGCGTTGTTTTGTCACAACTGAGAAATCAAGATTATACCCCCCAGCCTCTGCCATTTTTTCAAAAAATATTCGTAATGTGCATTCACTTCCAAACTGAAAAGGGTATATATTATTGAGAAAGGCAAATATTTTTGATGCTTCATCAACAAATTTTTCACGTGACAGACCTCGCAAATTATCCTTTTCGGCAAGTATTTGATCAATTTTTTTAAACAATCTTTCAATTTCATTATCGTTCTGTGTCTCAGTAACTGTGCCATCTGAAAATTGAAATAGATGCTGGCGAATATATACAGCCCATTCAAACGCCTTTCCATACAAATACTTATGAAGACCTTTTAGATAAGAGGAAGCAAACTTTTCCGGCAACAGTTCTTTTTTAATTTCATTATTGATCAGTAACTTAGTAACTGTGCTATCTGAAAATTGAAATTGATGCTGGCGAATACACCCAGCCCATTCAAACGCCTTTCCATACAAACACTTATGAAGATATTTTAGATAAGAGGAATCAAATTTTTCCGGCAACGGTTCTTCTTTTAGATTAACAATCGCTTGTATTATATCATGTGCACATATCCTCTCAAAAGCCTTCCCCTCCAATCCATATTTATTTTTCATCGTTCTTCTATTAAAACTAGTATAATCATAGGCAGTCTGTAAATTATTATGCTTTATTTTTTCTTCTAAACTTGTATTAGTATTTTTTATTCTAGCACTATCCTTTAGAATACTAAGTCTAGTATTATCCATCAGAATATTAAATTGTTCTAGTGAATAACCCCTGCGTGCACATTTTTCGATAATTTCGAATGTCTCATAAGAAACAAATAACCCATCAAGCATATACAAATTGACGGCCACATTAAACGCTTCGCGGAATTTTTGTGATTGTTCTTGTTTATACATTCAAATTACATTAATAAGCGCAATTTTAATAAAAAATTTATTTTAAATAAATTAGAGAAATTCTCTAAATTAGATAGTAGTAGTTAAACTATTTTTGTACAATATTATGCATAGTTGTTAGTTTTACATCGATTACGTAGAGATCAACTTTAAGATCTTTAATATAATGAATTCCTTAGTATAAAGATGAAACTTCGATTTTCTGAAATACCTGTAGTTTCATCGTACTAATTACAAAAAATAATTAATAACTAGTTTTAACTTTCTAACTATATAATTAATGCAGAAGATAATAGTGTTTATTTCGGAGTAATTGATTATCAGAATCACAAGACATTGCTAATATTGTTTGAGCTTGCGCAATGGGATTATACGCAACTAAGAATGCTAAAATTAACGACAAAACTGACCATACTTTCGAGGGAAGCAACATATTAGAAAATGATAATAAAAAGAATAGAGTTTTTAAAAAGCAATATAGACAAATACCCTATTTATATGATACTTATTCTGCTCTATATGCTCTTTTTACTCAACAGTTTAAAGAGAGTTAGGTTTTTGCCTATTTATTTTTAATATTGAAACAAAGCAGGATAAGCTGTGCAAGTACTCGTTCGTGATAATAATGTTGATCAAGCACTACGTGCGTTGAAAAAAAAGATGCAACGTGAAGGTATTTTCCGTGAAATGAAGATGCGTGGATATTATGAAAAACCGTCAGAAAGGCGTGCTCGTGAAAAAGCTGAAGCTATTCGTCGCACACGTAAACTTGCCCGTAAACATGCTCAAAGAGAAGGCCTTATCAGTGGTGGTCGCACTTTTGCTGTGCGATAATATAGTAGTTTAATCTAAAACATAAACATATGTGAGTGTTTTTTATGTAAATTATTTCATTTGTATGGCTAAGTATTATAAAATATTTTGACTATTTTTTTTTATGTTTCATTAACTTAATAAAGTGGATTCGCCAACAAAAATAGTTGTGTGGAGAGTATTTTTGTGCATATAAATGTTGTATGTTTCTTTTTTTTTTCGACACTAAGGTTACTCATTATAAGAGCCGAATCAGCTGAATATAAGGGTACATTAAGGCTAAATATTAAATCATAAACAACAATTAAAAATATATACATTATTAATAAAAAGAGTTTTTTACTTTAAACAATCCAGTAAGCGTGTTCTAAAAATACTGGATCCAATGATTTACCCCAAATAGAATGATAATTAGATAAAAGTTTATCAGCATTTGTTTGCCCCATCGCTACCACTTCTTCCAAAGGAGCCAGAAAATCTGTCTCATCAAAGCCACCAGTATCATACTGCTGACGATTTTTTAAACCTTTACGAGAAATAGCAAGAACTTGGCGTGCTAATTCTAAAATTATAGTTTGACGGAAAGGTGTTTTTAGACCTTCTTTAGCAACACGTGTGTGCATTTCTAAAACTTCTTCAAAACACCAATCTTTTGTTAAAGCCTCTGCTTCATTGAGCGCCTCACTATCATAAAGAAGACCGACCCAAAAAGCAGATAATGCACAGATATGCTTCAAAGAACCTCCATCAGCACCTCTCATTTCTAAAAAGCGTTTTAACCGCACTTCTGGAAATAAAGTCGATAAATGATTAGTCCAATCTCTCATAGCTGGTGTTGAATCTGCAATTTGTTTTCTTAAAGCTCCATTCATAAATTGGCGAAAAGTTATATGCGTACAATCATAATAATGCCCATCACGCACAACGAAATACATTGGTACATCAAGTGCCCATTCAACGTAATCAGAAAAACCAAAACGCTCAGAAAATACGAAAGGAAGTATTCCTGTTCTTTGATTATCGGTACTACACCAGACGTGAGAGCGCCAAGACAAAAAACCATTTGGCTCCCCCTCAGTAAAAGGCGAGTTGGCGAATAATGCTGTTGCAATAGATTGTAACTTCATTGATACTTGCATTTTTCTTCGCATATCGGTCTCAGATGAGAAATCAAGATTAACCTGAATGGTTGCTGTCCTATACATCATATCAAGGCCGTCATGACCAACCTTTGGCATATAATTGGTCATAATTTGATAACGTGATTTGGGCATTCTCGGTGTTTCATCCAATGTCCATTTTGGGCTAGCCCCTATACCTAAAAAACAAATACCTAGCGGCTGTGAAACTTTTTTGAGAAGTTCTAAATGCGCCATAACTTCACAATAAGTATGACCAATTGTTTTCAGCGGTGCCCCAGATAATTCGAACTGCCCTGCAGGCTCTAAAGAAATAGCACCTTGATCTACTGACCCTAGGAGCCCAATAATATTCCCCTCATCTAAAACAGCTTCCCATCCCAAAGCTCTTTGCATTTTTTCCAATAACACTCTGATTCCGTTTGTACCTTCATATGGAACAGGACGAAAACCATCTACATAAAATGGAAACTTTTCGTGTTCTGTACCGATACACCAATCATCCTCGGCTTTACAGGCGTCTTCGAAATAACCAACTAAAGAATCTAAGTTGTTAATTTCACTTTCATCAGTTTTATCAAGTGCCATCAATTATTTTATCCTATTACTCAGTATGTTATTAAATGAATTTTTTTGGATGATATTGCAAATCTCTTAATGAATTGACCAATCTCCCACCGTAGCATTAACAAGAGTTAATGCAGCAACAGCTGCAGTGTCAGCACGCAAGATGCGCGGGCCTAATGATACAGAAAATACAAAAGGATATTTCTTTAAAAAGACTCGCTCCTCTTCACTAAATCCACCTTCTGGTCCAATAAGAACACCCAACGGAGTTTTTCCATGCTTTTTTAAAAGAGGAATCGTGTTACATGATTCGTTCAACTCGTCACAAAAAAACAACGCGTGCGTTTCATCCCAATTTTCTAAAAATGTCTTTAATGGTACAGCAGAAGCACATTTCGGCAAAGATAAAATACCACATTGTTCAGCAGCTTCTATAATATTAGCTTCTATACGAGCCATATTGATACGCGTGACTTGTGTATAATGTGTTATAACAGGATGCAAAACAGAAGCTCCCATTTCTACAGCTTTTTGTATCATATAATCCAAACGCATATGTTTAAGGGGAGCAAAACAATAAAAAAGATCTGAACGTTTTGTCTGCAATCTTTCTTGATGAATAAGACGAACCACCACAAATTTCCTCTTAATAAGAATAAGCTTGGCAAGCCATTCACCATCCTGTCCATTAAAAAGCAAAACCTTAGCGCCTTCTTTCATGCGCAAAACATGCACAAGATAAGAAGCCTGTTGACCCTCTATTACTATTTCTTCGTTTAAAGCTAGTAATTTCGGAATAAATAGTCTTTTCAATTTATAATTTGCACGCATAAAAAGTTTGTGCCAGAGCTTGTTAAAATGGTCAAGAGAACAAAAAAAGAGTAATCAGAGGAAAAATACAATCTATACAACTAAATTATATAAAGAATGATAGAATTTTTTTACTTTTACAAACTATAATTGGAACAAGTAGAATGCTAAATGATTCTGTTTTCATAAAGATTTATAATTAATAATACACATCATTGCTCTCAATAAATTATTTTGTAATTGGAGAAAAATATGTCTGTTAAAAAAGCTACAGTTATCACTATTATCACAATTCTAGGCTTTATTTTAGTCACTATAGGCATTGGCTCAGTTGGAGCAGATGAAAAGAGTGTAATTATCCACGATGGTTATGGTATTTCTACTCACTTCAATATACACACACCAGCATAAATACATATACATCAGTTTATTTTTTAAATTTTATATAAAAAATATTTTCAAAAATTCTCTGCATCACCATTAATAACAAAAAACAAAATATTAGTTTTCAGTTATAGTTTTCTTCACAAAAAAATTACCGAAAACTTTCTCAATGGGACTGAATGAAAAAACCAAAGGTCGTACAAGACTATTAGTAAGGCATTCAATATCTTTGCATATAGTCTCTGAACGATTATTTTTCTGCAATTTTGCTTGTAATATCAAATCATTCTGTTCACCATTAGAACCAAAAGTTTCTATTGCTCTGTGAATAGACAAATTCCAATCTGCAGTATGCATTAATGCTTCTATCACGGATAGAACACCATCTGAAAGTTTCGCTTTAATATCCAAATGATCAAAATCTGTTGAAAGCTTTTGATTATTCATTAAAAGAAGCTGTTCACTTTCTGAAAGTTTATTCTGCAAATCATTCAGATTATATCCTAATAATTGACCAGAAGATATGTTCAATGTTAACCGTCCCTGCATCTGAGTAAGAATTTTTGACCAACAACTAGGAAAGATCTGCATTGTCATAATGAAATTTGTTTTTGCCTGTAAAAATGGAGGAAACCCTAAAGCTAATGAAATAGCCTTTACGTCAACAGAAGTACCTGAAGCAGTTCCTTTAATATTTGTTCTTTTGCCATCTGGAATAATTTGGATATTGCTCTGAATAGAACCACCAAAAATATTTACATTTCCAAGATCAAAAATGCCATGTCCATTTTTAATTTGTATTGCGGCTGCTAAATCAGTCATTGCAATATCACCTATTTTTGCTTGTGGTGCTGAAAGCCTTATGTCCAATCCTATACGATTTAAAAAAGCTAAATCAAAAAACTCATTTTCCTGTTCAGAGCAAAAAAATAAAGACTTCAACATATTAAAATCAAGCTTATCAAAACCTAAAGACCCAATGAGAACAGGTACATGATTTTTAAAATTAAATTCCAAAGCTCCACGGGCATTTGCTGTACCCATTGTAAATATAATATTGCTCATTCGAACATGTGCCGGCTGTGCTAAAAAATCAGATTCCCATACAATAGGTATCTTTAACCTATTCCCTAAAAACTGATTACCACCAATCCACGCGACTGTCTGATTTAAACCAGGAAAACGCAGTGAAACCTTCCCGTCAAAAATATAATATTCAGATAACCGTGCCTGTCCTTTAAACGTTATACCACCACGCACGGAATTGAAACTTACCTTAAGTAAACTTCTCCCTCCTGCTAAAAGAAATAAAGCTTGATCAGCATTAATTAATAATTCCGTTAACTCTCCATGCCAACGAGCTTTTGCACGAAACTGAAATGCTTGTGTTAATCCAGGCCAATCTATCGATGCATTTAATTCTGTTATTTTTTCCATTACATCAGAAACACCATCACGATACATCAGTGTACCATTTTCAATAATAATACGCCCAAAAGGTTGATTTAAAAGGCTTGCTACATCTGGATTATCAGGATTATGCTTAATAACTTCACGAGCACTCTGTACTGCCAAGCCTAATGCACTTTGCGACTGTAAAAGTGTATCAAAAAAATCAGATATCATTTTAACAGGTTTATCCATAACAAATTTTGGGCACATAATTCGTGTTTCTGAAAAAGAAATATGTCCCCAAAGAAGAGAAACCAAAGAAAGATCAACTTCTATCGATTCTACTTCCATTAAAGGCGCAATATTTTCAATTTTTGGTGTTAAAGTAACACCTGAAAGAAAGGCTTTTGGATAAGGAAAAATTTTCAATCTTGGAGGATCACGTAATTGAACATTATAACCAGTCCATACGCTTAAATCCTGTGCTAAACGGACACGAATTGCATCTGTTGATACAATATAGGGAAAAATAATAACTGCAACCCCACCTAAAAAAACAATTGCGATTAAAATTCCACTTAAAAATTTTATTATTTTAATGCACACAATTTTCCTCTAAGCTCTTGTCCTTATCAAAAACTAAAATCAAGTAAAATGAAAGTTCAGAAAGGTTTTTATGCTTTTGAAATCTGTTATATATATTAACAGTTTGATCATTTCTATTTTTATCGAAATTTTATTGAAACAGAGCTATTACTACCTTTTCATCAAACTATTATTCTAAATATCTTTACAGTATTTTAAAAAACACATAAGAACCATTCAACCACCTTTTTATTCTAACTTAAACATTGCTATAAAACTCTATTTCATTATCAGCAAATACTTTATATAAAAGCCAAACAGCTTTACCGAAAGGATTCCTTTTATGGATAAAATTATTGACGGCAAAAAACTTGCTGAAGACATTCTTGTTAAAGTTAAAAATGAAACAAAAAAACTCTATAAAAATCATAAAATACAACCTGGCATCGCTGTTATTATTGTAGGAGATGATCCTGCAAGTCAAATTTATGTCTCATCAAAAAGTAAAAAAGCTGAAGAATGTGGCTTTCTTTCAATCAAACATGTAATGTCGAAAGAAACACAAGAAAAAGAACTTCTTCAGCTTATCGAAACATTAAATTCTGATCCTAAAATCCACGGTATTTTGGTTCAACTTCCTCTTCCTGATCATATTAATACAAACAATATAACACAAACTATCGCTGTCCAGAAAGACGTTGATGGTTTTCACTATATAAATATAGGAAAACTTGCAGCAAATATCTTCGAAGACACAATAATTCCTTGCACACCAGCTGGTATCATGATGATGATCCAACAAAAATGTGGCAAAGATTTATCCAGTCTTGATGCTGTTATAGTCGGACGATCTAATATTGTTGGCAAACCTATAGCAGCCCTCCTAACAGCAGCTAATGCCACAGTAACGATTGCGCATAGTCGTACTCGTGATCTTGATGAAGTATGCCGTAGCGCTGATATTTTAGTAGTGGCTGTCGGTCGTCCAAAGATGATTAAAAAGGGATGGGTCAAAAAAGGAGCCATTGTCATCGATGTTGGTATTAATCGAATTGCAACATCAGAAAAAAAAACAACAAAATCCCATATTGTTGGCGATGTTGATTTTGAAGAAGTTAGGGAAAAAGTCACCGCTATCACTCCTGTGCCAGGAGGCGTTGGTCCTATGACTATTGCCATGCTTATGGTCAATACGCTTAAAGCTACCGCCCGAGCTCATAAATTACCTGTACCAGAATTCTAAAAATTTTATGCATCGCATCTTAAGCTAGATAATGTTTTAGTGCTGATAAAAATACTTACAAAACTCTTTGTGTAACTATAGAAATTTTCTTTAAAAAAGTATCTCAATTTCTTATTAATTTGCACATTTAATTATCAGAAAGAGCATTTCATTTCTAGGATATTTTCACTATTTTTTTGCTTCTTGTATTTCATTTTCTTCAGGTGACCAATAAACTTGAACTAGGTGATGTGCGTGATGCAAAACTGCTCTGATGGGCATTTCCTTTTCAGATCCATTTCGACAAGCTTCTTCGAAACAAGCGTATTTTTGAGATCCTTCAAAATGAAGAGCAATAAAACGAGATTGAATTATAACCGGCAAAGTCAACGTCAATCTTGGCTCAGCAGCACTCTTAGCATAAATAGGTAAAACAAGTGCTTTTGATTGGAGATCAAGTGCTTGTTCCAAACGATCACTATCTGGAAAAAAAGAAGCAGTATGTCCATCAATACCCATTCCTAAAACAGTAACATCAAACGGTATAGGCAAAGTATTCATGCGATTAGCAGCTGAAAAAGCTGCGAGCTCAACAGTCACTGCTTTATGATAAAGTCCTACAAAACGTGCTTTAGCAGCAAAATTTTGTAACAAATGGCGCTGTACAAAATATTCATTTGAACGCTCATCACTAACAGATACAAAACGTTCGTCAACCAAAGTTATAATTATATTTTGCCAATCGATATCAACTTTCGATAAATAATGAAAAAACAGTTCTGGTGTTTTTCCACCAGAAACAGCTAAAATTGCTTGTTTACGTTCAAGAATAGAGACGCTAAGCTCTGCTGCAACCCGATCCGTTAATGCTGATGCTAGAGCAGAAGGTGTTTCAAAATTTAAGCGGTTGATATTCATTTCATACATTATTATCGCCCTAAACTAAGTTATTCTATATGCATCCATTATGTTTATTCAAAATAGTTAAAGCAAATGTCCTCTCAAAGAACAAGAATTATGCTAATGCACAGAAAGTTTAGAAAGTTTAATTGTCTTTAATTCTTTAAGAATTGGATCAATCCAACACCAGACAACTTCATCACGATGCACAAATAATGTTTTTTTGGCAAATACCATCAACCAATAATCACTCAAAAGCATCAAAATCACCTTCAAAAAACGCATCTGAAAATTCAGATCGAATAGTATATAATAAACTAGATATTTATTGAAGCTGAGTCCTTCATCATCAAGCACTGTTTCTCATCATTAAGTTATGGATGAATAATCAACCGATTAGAAAAATTATTTATATTCATTGAAAAATAAGTCTTAAAATCACAACAACTTCAGACATTTTTTTACCTGTTAATAAATAAAAAGTTGTATTCATCCACTAAAAATTATCAATCATAATCTTACGAACTATAACATTTCTCTATTACTTATTTCTTTCCCAAAATCACCTAAATTAAAGTCTTACAAAAACTATATTACAAAGCAGATAGATGCTAAATAAACCATTAACTTTCTTCATTTTAAAAATGATCCATCAACGAAAACCAATTCATGGCTAAAAACATAAGTGGATAACGCAAAAATTTCCCACCTGGAAAAGAAGAAATTTTTAAATCTTGAAAATATGCAAAACGCTCATGCTTTCCAGACAACCATTCAGCATATAATTTCCCTATAAATGGAGCTAACATAACCCCGTGTCCTGAATATCCGCCACAATAAGTAATACCTGGCATAATTTCGCGAACATAGGGCATGCGTTCAACTGTAATTGCTACTGTTGCTCCCCAACAATGAGTTAAATTTATAGACCGTAAATGAGGATAAATTTCAATAATTTGTCTACGTATACGTTCATTTAAATTAACCGGATACCGATGATCATAACTTTCTACTCCCCCAAATAATAAGCGATTATCCATACTTTTACGAAAATAACGAACCATAAAACGTGAATCATCCACTGATTCACCCTCTGAAAGAATCGAACTATGTTTTGGTAACTGCTCCGTTGCTCCAATATACGAACGAATAGAAACAATATTTTTTTCAACAAGATGCTGAAGCCCAAGTTTATAGGCATTGGTTACTAATAAAACATTCTCAGCTGTAATGTTCGTTCTTTCTGTTATTACTACATACTGATTTCCCTTTCGTTCTATCCCTGTTATTTTGGTTTTTTCATAAAGTCTAGCACCCGCCTTTTTTGCTTTTTTTGCCAACCAAACAACTAACTTTAAAGGATTGATATGCCCAGTTCCTGAATCATAGAGACCACCGTGATAAAAAGACGAACCAAGCCGTTCAGCTGTTTCATTTTTATCCATAAAAGTAAGATTAGAATAACCATAACGCTGCAACATCTCAACATGCTTCTGATAAGCTATAATTGCACGTTTTTTATGGATAACTGAAAGCTGCCCTGTCATAAAATCAATTTTACAATCAGATCTAGTACACCAAGACAAAATATCTCTTTTAGCTTCTTCAGCTAAATCAAACAGTGCTTTACTTCGTTCAAAACCGTATTTTTTCTCTAATGTTTCTACCCATTGCCTTTGGCCTGTTCCCAATTGTCCCCCATTGCGTCCGGAAGCTCCATCACCAAAACGCGAAGCCTCACATAAAATAACACTAATTCCATTTTTAGCTAAGTGATAAGCAGCTGAAAGACCGGTAAAACCTCCTCCAATAATAACCACATCACAATTTGCTTTTTCATCGACAAATGGATAAGTAGGACGTTCTTCTAAAGTATCTTCATACCAAGAATATCCAGGAGAAATGGGATTATATTCAATCATAGTTTAGTAAGAATGCTTAAATATTCAGCAGAAGATATTCACGCTCCCACGGACTAATAACTTCCATAAAAATTTCAAATTCCTGTCGTTTAATAGCAGCGTAGGTACTAACAAATGTATCTCCTAAAATGGCACGAAGCTCTTTATCTTGTTCAAACAAATTAACCGCTTCGATAAGTCCACGTGGTAATTCGATATTATCAGCATTTACAGTTCTTGTTGTTGGTTTATCTGGTTCAAGCTTTTGTTGCAAACCAATGAGACCGCAAGCTAAAGAAGCTGCAAGTGCCAAGTAAGGATTAGTATCTGATGAAGGAATTCTATTCTCAACACGTCGTCCCTGAGGAATAGAACGTGGCACACGAAAAGCTGTTGTACGATTATCATATCCCCATCGCAAATTAACTGGAGCTGAAATTCCAGGCATGAGGCGCCGATAAGAATTTACATAAGGAGCAAGCATAACAAGAGCAGCTGCCATATGTCTTTGTAATCCACCAATGAAATAGCGAAAATATATACTTTCTTCACCATTCTCTTCTGTAAAAAGATTAGCACCTGTTTCTTTATCAATAACAGATTGATGAATATGCATAGCAGATCCTGGCTGCCCCTGGATAGGCTTTGCCATAAAAGTTGCGTACATATTATGTTTAAGTGCTGCTTCACGGATAGTGCGTTTAAACATAAAAACTTGGTCAGCTAATTCAATAGGATCTCCATGACGTAAATTAATTTCAAATTGACCTGCTCCTTCTTCATGAATAAGCGTATCAATTTCCAATCCTTGTGCTTCTGAAAAATGGTAAATATCGTCAATCACCTCATCAAATTCATTTACACCAGCAATCGAATATCCCTGTCCTCCTCCAATTGAACGACCAGAACGACCAACTGGAGGCATCAAAGGATAATCAGGATCAGGATTCTTTTGCACAAAATAAAATTCAATTTCTGGTGCAACAATTGGCTTTAAACCCATCTGAGTGTAAAAATCAATCACTGTTCTCAAAACATTACGCGGTGTATACTCAACAGTCTGTCCATCTTGATAAATAAGATCACAAATTACCTGTGCTGTAGGAGCGTCTTCCCATGGAACAATAGTCAATGTAGAAAGATCAGGCTCAAGACGTAAATCACCATCTGCTTTTGGGTATTCAAAACCATTGCCATCTTCAGGATAATTTCCTGAAATTGTTGACATAAAAACAGATGAAGGCAATGCTAATGATGCATCTGATGTGAATTTTTTAGAAAGCATCATCTTGCCACGCGCTACCCCTGCCTGATCAGGTGTAATACACTCGATATCCTCTACATTTCGGAATGCAAGCCATTGTGAAACTTGCTCCCAATCTTTTACACCACGTAAATTTTTGACAAAATCAGCAATAGGCTTACAATTTTCGTTCTTCATTTGTCCACTATTTTTCACAGTCATAACGCACCAATTCAAAAAAATTAAGCCCTCTTTATCATAAGATCATTTTATATAATCAATACTGTGCAAAAATTTCATTAGCTTAATTTTTATTTAAAGAACACAATAACTTTACATCAAGAAAAATACACCTACCGATTTTCTAAGACACCGTTTAATTTTACCCAAAACAGTGAAAGGTGGTACGGTTGGTGGGATTTGAACCTACGACCTCTGGTGCCACAAACCAGCGCTCTAACCAGCTGAGCTACAACCGCATAAATACTTACTTTTCGTTTGCGTGACATACGGAAGATCAAAAGAGTTTGCAAGCCCCTTTAAAAAAATCTTGCATTTTTTATCAAAAAGCAACAACTTTATTATAAATAAATTATAAAGGAAGTGCACATTTTGCCCAATTGTCAACATGATAATCACGATAAGCTGTTATAGTATCAATACCATCTTGCTGCATCAATTGCAAAATTTCTTTCATAATGGTCACAGCAATATTTTTTCCTTCATAAATCACTCCGCTATAAATTTGAATCAAATCTGCACCAGCTTTAACTTTTTCCAAAGCTGTTTGTGCGTCCCTCACACCACCAACACCAATAATTGCAATATTTTTTCCTAATTTTTTACGCATTTTTGCAAGAACAATAGTAGAACGTTCAAATAATGGACGTCCCGATAGCCCGCCTTCTTCAGTAATCCACCTATTATCCGTGAGCCCTCGACGCGAAAGAGTCGTGTTAGAAACAATTAAACCATCAAAATCAGAAACACTTATTTCTTGAGCCACATCATCCAATTCTTTCTCCGTCAAATCAGGAGCAATTTTCAAAAAAATCGGAATAGAGAATCCATGTTTTTCCTTTTGTTCCCTACGTGCTCGCGAAACTTCTTGAATCAAAAAACGCAAGCTATCACGGATCTGTAAGTTACGTAAACCTGGTGTATTAGGCGAAGAAATATTAAGAGCAAAATAATCAGCAACATCATAAAAAAAAGCAATACCAGAAATATAATCGTCAATCCTATTTACCGTATCCTTATTCGCACCAATATTGACTCCTACAATACCAATTCGTTTACGCATACAAAGCCTGCGATAAACAATTTGATATCCGTCATTATTAAAACCCATTCTATTAATAATAGCTTCGTCCTTTACCAAACGGAAAAGCCGTGGTTTTGAGTTTCCAATTTGTGGTTTTGGTGTGACTGTACCAATTTCAGTAAAACCAAATCCTAAGCGTAAAATAGCATCTACAACTTCTGCATTTTTATCAAAACCTGCAGCAAGACCAATAAAATTTTCAAACTCAAGCCCCAAAACATTGACAAATAAACGCTTATCAACAATCCTTTGACAACCAACCAATCCACTTTTTAGTCCGGAAATAGCTAAATGATGCGCACGCTCCGGATCTAACAAAAATAAAGCAGAATGACCAATACAATGAAAAAAACTCATAAATTTGCCTTTATAAAATAAAATCTACTTTTCGCATTTTATTGAAATTATCGCGCATCAAAAACCACCAATAAAGGTAAAATAGCATATAAATTATGAAATAAATCTCTATAGTACCAAAATTTATAATATAACTAAGTGATTAAATTTACTCTTACAAAGATTGAACAGAAATCAGATAAATAATTAAGATAAGTTTATAAATCTAACATATTTTTATAATTTATAATTTTTAAAATATAGATTTTTATTATCAAATACCTTTAATATTAAATATGGTTAATATCCAAACTATAATTTAGCAAGAAAATTAAAATTACTCTTTTCTTTTTTGTTAAAAGCGATAGTTAAAATTGTTATACATCGCACATATAAATAGGAAAACATAATGCTTAAAGAATTCAAAGAATTTGCTTTAAAAGGAAACATGATTGATTTAGCCATCGGTGTCATTATAGGAGGCGCTTTTGGTGGCCTAATTAATTCAATCGTTAATGATATTTTTATGCCAGTTATTGGTCTTATCACAGGTGGTATTGACTTCTCTAATATGTTTATTCAACTCGCCGGTGAAAAAAAAGCAACTCTAAATGCCGCGAAAGAAGCAGGAGCAACTATTAGCTATGGAAATTTTATAACACTTTTTATCAATTTTCTGATTATTGCTTGGGTCCTTTTTCTTTTTGTTAAAGGCATCAATAAAATACGCCGCCAACAAAAAGAAGCTGAAAACCCAACAGAGCTGTCTCTTGAAGAGAAACTTTTAACAGAAATCAGAGATCTATTAGCCAATAAAAAATAAATTCATACACATAACTTTCACATAACTTTATTCACGGAACATAAAAAAATTTTCACTTTTGTTCCGTGATTACGTTTAATGGATTTGGCTACCAATTTCTTCTAATATTTCTGACATGATAGTATAGAGTCCCACCAGTTACAATAATTATGTTGTTGCTATGTTTGCTATCTATTTGCTTGTAAAGCTGTATCTTTTGTACACTTTGTTTTATTGTCTATTCCTAATCGTTATATATCATTACAATTTTGTAAGTACTTTATAAAAATAGATAGACAATAACTTATTTAACTGAAATCTTAAAATAGCCTTTCTGTTCTGTTATTTTTTATTATTATTATAAAAAAAATAAACGCAGAATCATTTCCACACTTATAAAAAATGAATATTTAGATCCTAATACAGATGTGATAATTATGAGATTTCATATCCTTTTTAAGTGAACTTACTAAGCAAAATTTCACGTTTTCCTACATGATTGGCTGCCCCAACAATACCTTCCTCTTCCATTCGTTCTACAAGAGAAGCAGCTTTATTATAGCCAATAGCAAGACGACGCTGAATATAAGATGTTGAGCACTTTTTATCACGCAATACAATTTTAACCGCTTGTATATAAAGCTCTTCACCATCTTCACTAGAATTTCCTGCTGCAACAATTTCAGAAACAGAATCAACAACTTCGGCATCATTATCATCCTCTTCACCATCCGTTACTGTCGCTAAATAATCAGGTTTTCCTTGCCCTTTAAGGTGAGCAACAACTGACTCCACTTCTTTATCAGAAACAAAAGGTCCATGCACACGCACAATACGGCCACCTCCAGCCATATGAAGCATATCTCCCTGACCTAAAAGTGTTTCAGCGCCTTGTTCACCTAAGATTGTACGACTATCAATTTTCGATGTAACTTGAAAAGAAATGCGAGTAGGAAAATTTGCCTTAATTGTACCTGTAATCACGTCAACAGAAGGACGCTGGGTTGCCATAATAAGGTGAATACCAGCAGCGCGAGCCATTTGTGCTAAACGTTGAATAGCGCCTTCAATCTCTTTACCAGCCACCATCATAAGATCAGCCATTTCATCAACAATAATTACAATATAAGGTAGCTGTATCAAATCCAGCCCTTCTTCATGATAAAGTATTTCTCCACTTTCTTTATCAAAACCCGATTGTACAGTACACATAATTGTTTCGCCTTTTTCTACAGCAAGTGCAATCCGTGCATTAAAACCATCAATATTACGTACACCCAATTTAGCCATTTTTCGGTAACGCTCTTCCATTTCACGAACTGCCCATTTTAAAACTGTTACAGCTTTTTTTGGATCAGTTACAACAGGTGTTAGAAGATGTGGAATACCATCATAAATAGAAAGTTCCAGCATTTTGGGATCGACCATAATCAAACGGCACTGCTCTGGTGAAAGTCGATAAAGAATCGACAAAATCATTGTATTAATAGCAACTGACTTTCCTGAGCCTGTCGTTCCAGCAACTAACAAATGAGGCATTTTTGCTAATTCTGCTGTCACAGGCTCACCATTAATCCCTTTCCCTAAAGCGAGAGCTAATTTAAATTCGCTATCAGCAAAAGTACTTGATTGAATTAATTCACGTAAATAAACAGTCTCACGAACTGCATTTGGCAACTCAATTCCAATAACATTACGTCCAGGAATTACAGCAACACGTGCAGAAATAGCAGACATAGAACGAGCAATATCATCAGAAAGACCAATAACTCGTGATGACTTAACTCCAGCAGCTGGTTCAAATTCATACATTGTTACCACTGGCCCTGGACGAACATGAATAATTTCACCCTTAATGCCAAAATCCTCTAAAACGCTTTCCAAAAGTCCTGCACTACGCTCCAATGTTTCTTGCGAAACAATTGTACCATCTTGAAAAACAGGCTCCTGTAATAAATCAATTGGAGGAAACTCATAAGAATCGTAGTTCACAGAATGAAAACTTGGTACAAAAGTTGAATCACGGCCACGAAATGGTATATTTTTAGCTTGCTGTTCACTTTTTTCTCTTCTCATTCGAGAAACATCAACTGCATTCTCTTTTACTGTCATGCAATCAGTAACATGAAGAAGATCATTATGCGCTACAACACCGATCATATTGTTTGTTTCATGAATAGATTCTTCGATAACAGGCAAATCTTGGCTCTTTGCAACTCCTTTATTGTCTCCGTCTTTCAAAGAAGATTGGACATGACACATTTCAATCTCTTCGACAACTTCGTTTTCTATACAGCTTCCATCAAAAGCTTTCTCAGAATTTTTCATATCGCCTGTTGAAGCTTTTGATACATCCATATTACAAAACTGAGGAAAACGGCATTCAAATACACGGTAAAAATCAGTAATTGATTTATTAACAACAGAATCGGTCTCCAATAAATCTTCATTACGAATAGAATTAACCGACACCTCTTCTTTTGAAGTCTTATGCTTCAATTGTTCTAATATAAAAGGATTGCATTCAAAAAATGCATCATCAGACAAATAATTAGAAAGATACAACGTATGATCTGTTTTTGGTGTTACGCCTTCTACTTCTACCAAAGATGAATGATGCACTTTTTTTTCTTCAATTGGTGTAACCATAGTCTGTTGCACAAATTGCTTGAAAGCAGCTGAAGAATAAAGTGATGCTTTCTTTTCAGATAACTGAATATTCATTTCATTCTCTGTCAATTGAGGCTCTATTACTGCTCTGTCCAATTTTGTCATATTTGTAAATCTTTGCTGCTTTTGCTTGGCAAAAATTTTAAATTGTTTTGCAAAAATCGGATCTGTCTCTATGCGACGACGCAAAATCTCTACTTCTGGTGTTCGAGTAAAACGTACGTTTTGTCCAAGAGCAAATGCTTTTTTCCACACCGTAGGATAAGAAAGTATTTCAACAACACTAGTGGATGAATTTTTTTTTGATACATCTTTTGCACTTTTATCAGCAGAAAAAGACATAGAAATAGATTTTTTTTTCAAATGACGCATGATACCCAACAAATTATAAAAAAATGAGAATAACTATTTTTACAATGAGAATACGTAAATTTTATATTACGAAGGTTAATAACCTTTTGCCAATCGTCAATTTTTAAAGAAAAATTGATAATAAAAGAAATTAAACGCTCTATTAGAAGAAAAAATTGATTAAAATAATACAGTTCATTGCTATGATAATGTCGTGTTAAGCTTTCGTTTTAAACCTGTTCGCATTTCAATAAGAAACCTTGTTACAAAAGCCAACTGTATATTAGAGTTTAAAGACAAAAAAATGGTAAGTAGATTATGTTAAATAAGAGACAATTTTATATCAACGGTCTATGGGAAAATCCAAGCAAAAGCGATGATCTTCACGTTATTAACCCATCAACAGAGGAAATCTGTGCTGTTATTAGTATTGGAAATATCAAAGATGTAGATAAAGCAATTACTGCTGCCAAAAATGCTTTTCAAAACTGGAAAACAACTACACCAGAACAACGTCTTGCTTTTGTTGAAAAAATTTTAGAAATCTACGAAAAACGTTCCGAAAATATCGCCAAAACTATTTCAATGGAAATGGGTGCACCTATTGATATGGCGCGTAATTCTCAAACTGCAGCTGGTAGCTATCATATTCGCAATTTTATCAAAGCTTTCAAAGATTTTTCTTTTCAAAAAATTTTAATAAAAGATTGCAGCCATGCAATCTTGCAATATGATTCTATTGGCGTAGTCGGATTGATTACACCATGGAATTGGCCCATGAATCAAATAACTCTAAAAGTCATTCCTGCGTTATTGGCTGGCTGTACTATGATCTTAAAACCTTCTGAACTTGCTCCTCTTTCTGCAATGCTCTTTGCTGAAATTTTAGATGAAGCTGCTTTACCTGCTGGTGTTTTTAATTTAATCAACGGTGATGGAACCAATGTAGGCTCCTATTTATCTTCACATCCAGATTTAGAAATGATTAGTTTCACTGGCTCAACGAGAGCAGGAAAAGCGATTTCTAAAAATGCTAGTGATACCTTAAAACGGGTCTGTTTAGAACTAGGAGGAAAGGGGGCTAATCTTATTTTTGCTGATGCTGATGCTGATGCTATTCAACGTGGGGTAAACAATTGTTTTCATAACAGTGGACAAAGCTGCAATGCACCAGCACGTATGCTTGTAGAACATACAATCTATAACAAAGCTATAACAATAGCAAAACATATTACTGAAAAAACAATGGTAGGTCCAAATTACCAATCAGGAAATCACATTGGTCCCGTAGTATCAAAACAACAATACGATAGAATTCAGGCTCTTATCCAATCTGGAATCGATGAAGGAGCAACTCTTGTCGCTGGTGGTACAGGTCTCCCTATAGGCATGAAACGAGGTTATTATATACAACCAACAGTTTTTGCTGATGTTAAACCACATATGCGTATTTTCCGAGAAGAAATATTTGGTCCAGTCCTCTCAATTACTTCCTTTAATACAGAAGAAGAAGCTATAGCCTTAGCTAATAATACAGAATATGGTCTCACAAATTATATACAATCACAAGACCGAAGCAAATGTCAACGTATTGCTGCACAACTTCGTTCTGGTATGGTAGAAGTTAATGGACACGATTTACCTGATGGTAGTTATTTTGGAGGTGTAAAACAATCTGGACGTGCTCGTGAAGGTGGAAAATGGGGAATTGAAGAGTTTTTAGATACCAAAGCGATTTCATATTGGTAAAAAATCTAATCAAAAACCTCAAAAAGAGGATCGTTTAGTGGTACAATACATAACAAATGAAAATGCATGTGGACAACGAATTGATCAATGGCTTGCTAAACAATATAAAAATGAATTATCACGTTCGCGTCTGCAAACTCTAATCCGTGAAGGTTATTTAAAAATTGATGGTCAATTAATAAAGGAACCGAAAACAAAATTAAAACCTAATCAAATAATTGAATTGACAATACCTGCTCCTAATGACTCACGTCCTCAAGGCGAAGCTATAACTCTTGATATTTTCTTTGAAGATAATCATATTATTGTTATTAATAAACCAGCTGGTCTTGTTGTTCATCCTGGCAATGGTAATTGGACAGGCACCTTAGTAAACGCTCTTATTTATCATTGTAGTGATAGTTTATCTGGCATCGGGGGTATTAAACGTCCTGGTATTGTTCATCGTCTCGATAAAGACACAAGCGGTGTTATGGTTATCGCTAAAAATGATATTGCTCATAGAAACCTTAATGCCCAATTTGCTGATCATGGACGAACCAGCGCATTAGACCGACGTTATCATGCTATAATTTGGGGCTCTCCTAATTGCAATATTGCGACAATTGATACGTTTCTTGCCCGTTCTTCTCATGATCGAACAAAGCGCTCTGTTGTTGATAGTGAACATGCTAATGCTCGCCATGCTGTTACGCATTTTTCTTTATTAGAGAAATACCGAACTTGTAATAAGACAACACCTTTTGCTAGTCTTCTGGAATGTCGTTTAGAAACTGGACGCACACATCAAATTCGCGTACATATGGCCCATATTGGGCACCCTCTGATAGGTGATAAAGTTTATGGAAATGCTTTTAAAACAAAATCAAATGCTCTTGACCCTGTAATTAAAAATACAATTGATCAATTCAATCGGCAAGCGCTCCATGCAACTAGCCTTACCTTTGAGCATCCAGCTAACGGCGAAATTATGTCTTTTTCCTCGCCATTTCCCAAAGATCTTGCTGATCTCATCAATCACTTTAAAAAATT
The DNA here is from genome assembly GCF_002022665.1 of Bartonella sp. JB63. NCBI lineage: Bacteria > Pseudomonadati > Pseudomonadota > Alphaproteobacteria > Hyphomicrobiales > Bartonellaceae > Bartonella > Bartonella sp. JB63. The sequence continues at coordinate 103,795 of NZ_CP019788.1, read as the reverse complement.
TAATTGAAACCTTTGATCATTATAAGATTTCATAATAAAATATCTAATTTCGAATAAAATTATGAATTTTAGTGGTGTAAATAAAATAAGAAGCGTATTATATATATAATGTTTGTAAATAAAATTCGCCTTTAAGGGAATTCATGCAAAAGGAGGGTGCTATATGGCCCATGTAAACTTACCATCATTTATCGCAAATGATAGCGGTCTTAGTCGCTATCTAGAAGAAATTCGTCGTTTTTCAGTACTTGAGCCACAAGAAGAATATATGTTAGCTAAGCGTTATCATGAACATAACGATCCAAAGGCAGCTCATAAATTGGTAACCAGTCATTTACGTCTTGTAGCGAAAATTGCAATGGGATATCGAGGTTATGGTTTACCTATTGGAGAAGTTATTTCAGAAGGAAACATTGGACTTATGCAAGCTGTGAAGCGTTTCGAACCAGAACGCGGATTTCGTCTTGCAACTTATGCAATGTGGTGGATTAAAGCATCAATTCAAGAATATGTTTTACGGTCATGGAGTTTAGTAAAAATAGGAACAACTGCTAATCAAAAACGCCTTTTTTTCAACCTTCGTAAATTAAAAAACAAACTGCAGATGTTTGATAGCGGTGATCTTAACGCAGAGCAAGTTAAAGAAATTGCAACACGATTAAAAGTTACAGAAGATGAAGTGGTATCAATGAACCGTCGGCTGAACGGTGATGCTTCTCTTAATACTCCTCTTCTTACAAAGAAAGGTGAGAATTATGAATGGCAAGACTGGTTGGTTGATGATTCAAATAGCCAAGAACAAATTTTAATTGAACAAGACGAATTAGAGAATCGTCATTCTATGTTAATACAAGCTATGGATAATCTGAATGAACGCGAAAAACGTATCTTTAAAGCGCGTCGTTTAAGAGATGAACCGCTGACGTTAGAAGAACTCTCGAATGAATTTAATATTAGTCGAGAACGTGTCAGACAGATTGAAATGCGTGCATTTGAAAAAATACAAAATTCCATTAAAATCTCTGCTTTATTACAAAAGAAAATGCAAGATCAGGTTTGTTTGCAAAAATCTGAAAAAACGGAAGCTTAGTGCACAGCGCGTGTATTCATACTGCGAAAATAGACCCATTAAAGTGAGTTTATAAAGAACTTGCTCTTATAGGGGTGTTACGTTTTATTTCCTCTATATTAGGACTTTTGGTTTTAAAACTAGAGGAGTGTGGTTTATCTTTTTGCGTAAGCCATTGTCCAATAACTTTATTAAAAATGGCTTCACCTGCTGGTCCTTTTGCAAAAGTTAATTCGTGCACACGTCCATTTTTGTCACTCATCACTAAACGAATCCAACCTAGGTCACGTATCAATTGCAGATTTCGATCAAGAAACGGATGATTGCCAATCAATGTAAAAAGGAAAAAATCATTATCAACCTTAGCAGTTACAGTTCCAATTAGAGTTTGATTGATCGATTTTTCATTTGCTTTAAAGGTCAATGATTTAATATTATTGATTGTTTTACCTGAAAACTTATCAGAAGTAATAAAAATAAGATCTATAATATAAGCAGCATTCAGAGATTCATCAGTATTACGACGTAAAGTTAACCGTAATGATAATCCCTCATTCGGAATTGTAATATCGCCTCTTATAGCTAATTCTCCTAAAGCTCCTTCAACAGAATCGTCCTCTATAAGTGACCATGACGCATTACCCTTTGTTACTTTTTCGGCATCGTTTTCAGTACGCATTTGATATAGTGAAGCTTCACCTACCTGTCCAAACGACCTTAAATTAGTCGCAACAACTGTTGATGTCCCTTCCTTACTCGGAAAGTCGGTTTTTTCAGCTGGACCAACATCAATCTCACTACCATCTTCTAATAAGCGTTGTGTTAATTTTCGATTCGTTTGAGATGCTTTTTGTAGCGTATTAGATATTTGAATATTTTTCTCCTGTAAATTTTGATCGCTTGATATAAATATACGTCCACTAACAAAAAAAGTACCACTAAACAAAATAACAAGACCCAAAAAAACAATAATACCTATCAAAATACGCTTTTGTAACGATGACCGGTTAGCACGCCGTAAAGCTTGCGAAAAGATATGTGAAACAATATGAGAATTATCTGCTTGCAAAGTAGAAGCCAAAAAAGTACTCTTAAACATGCTTTTTTCAGTATTCTGAGCTTTTTCACAGGTACTAAGAAGATTTATATTAACAAATTCCGCATCTGACATATCTGATATTACAGATGCCTTATCAGAAATCTTATTGTCAACTGAATTAGTAATAGATAATTGTTGTTGTTTTTCTGTAACTAAAATCGAACCATCATTTTCTAATGATGAAGGAGAATTTTGTGCATTTTTTTCATCATTGTTTTTTTCTTTATAATTCCACCCCATAATTGAAGAAAATAGCTCTTTTTCAACAGCTAAATATTCCTCTTCAACAGTCGTAATAGCATTTTGCAAAGCACATCTTTGCACCTTTATTGCTTCTTTTGGCAATTTCATATTTACAATTTTATGCTCTAATGTTTCAATAGCCTTTTTATAAACTCGTTCGCGTAATTTTGGCGTAACATTTTTTTGCGCATTAATTGTATTTTTTAAAATACCAACGAAATCTACCATATTCTATATAGTCTTTCTTAAACTCAAAAGGAAAATTTTTCAGTTTACAAAACTAAAGTGCTACTAATTCATTACTTTAGCCCTCAACTAACTCAATTAATATCAATACAAACCCCATAGGAATTTAAGATGAGTACAAAAATAAACAATGCTTATTTGTACCTTCCTGTTATATAATCTTAGATGCTTATTTTGGCTATAACTAAGGCATAAGATAAAAATTAATCTACAAAAGGATCAGTAATGACGATCGTGTCTTTTCGCTCAGGGCTAGTTGATAATAAAACAACTGGCACACCGATTAATTCTTCAATATAGTGTACATATTTGATAGCTTGTGCTGGCAATTCTGCCCAGTTTGATACATGCGCTGTTGTTTCTTTCCAACCCTCTAATGTCCTATAAATCGGTTGAACGCGTGCTTGTGCTCCCATAGACGATGGCAAATAATCTATTCTTTTACCGTCAAGTTCATAACCAATACAAACTTTAATTTTGTCTAAACCATCAAAAACATCAAGCTTTGTCAGCGCAATACCACTAACACCACCAATAATCACCATCTGACGCACTAAAACAGCATCAAACCAACCACATCGACGTTTTCGACCAGTCACAACACCAAACTCATTTCCACGCGCTCCAAGAAATTCACCGATTTGGCTTATTTCTTCTGTTGGAAATGGCCCTTTTCCTACACGGGTCGTATAAGCCTTTGCAATACCCAACACATAATGAATTGAACCTAACCCCAAACCAGAACCAGTAAAAGCCTGCCCAGAAACTGTGTTAGAAGAGGTTACATAAGGATAAGTTCCAAAATCATTATCCAGTAATGCACCCTGTGCACCCTCAAATAAAATACGCCGTCCCATACGATAACTTTCATCCAAAAGACGCCACGTACAATCCATAAAGGGCAAAATTTCATCTGCCACTTGCATCAATTCATCATAAAGTGTTTGTGGATCAATTTCTGCAGTACCCATACCACGACGCAAAGCGTTGTGATGTCCTACAAGTCTTTCAATCTTTGGCATTAAAGTTTCCGCTTCTGCCAAATCCATTACCCGTATAGAACGACGACCTACTTTATCCTCGTAAGCAGGACCAATACCACGCTTTGTTGTGCCAATTATCAAACCTGAAACACTATTATCCCGAGCTAAATCAAGATCACGATGCACCGAAAGAATTAAAGGAGCATTTTCAGCAATACGTAAAATTTCCGGTGTAACTTTTATACCCTGAGCACGTAATTTTTTTAATTCCGAAACAAAATGATGGGGATCAACAACTACACCATTACCAATAATTGATAACTTTCCACGAACTATGCCAGATGGCAAAAGTGATAATTTATAACTAATTCCATCAATAACCAATGTGTGACCTGCGTTGTGCCCACCTTGATATCTTACTACAATATCTGCCCGCTCAGACAACCAATCCACGATCTTGCCCTTGCCTTCATCTCCCCATTGTGTGCCGACAACTACTACATTGGCCATAAATTTCTCCGTTGTGTTTGGTGAAATAACACCTGCGTTCAAAAACAAACGGTTTCTTATAGCGAAATTTTATAGCAAGTGTGACTCTTCATTTCAACTTTTTGCTTATTTTCATATGAACCAAAATTTTTTAATCGCTAAAATAGACTGAATGTCAATATTACAAAACACTCATCTCTTTATTCAAACACACCAAAATTTTCTGAAAAAGAAAGAATTTCAATATTCACAAACAGCAACAACAAAGATCATAATCGTTGATCGTTGCACAATATAAAGTACTATTACATATTTGAATAACTTTTTTTTCTAAAGATAAGGTCCAATCACTATCATCAAAAAACCTTTTCTAATAAAAAAACACTTAAATTAAAGGCGATACAACTTCGCTAAGATTCTAGAATTCCAGTTTTAAACTGCGTAATACTATTGTAATCTTTTGCAAATCATTATAAAAAAAAGAGATATTAAAATACTTTTTCTTTAAAAGATTTCCAAAAATTCCTCATTGCGCCAATAGTGGATTTTCTTCTAGTTTACACCGTGTGTTCTGAATTTATTATACTGGTGATCACTTTAATATTTGAGTATTTTTCCTCTACACGAAAAAATGAAATATAGAATTGTCTATTTTGGGATAGACTAGAGAATAAATCTATAAAAAATCGATTATTTTTATTTTGGCGACTAGACAGAAAGAATTTTAATGTTATAACCTCGTGAATTCTATGCATTTATTTAGGGCGTGCCCAGATAGCTCAGTTGGTAGAGCAGCGGACTGAAAATCCGCGTGTCCGTGGTTCGAATCCGCGTCTGGGCACCGTTTTCTGTTTTTAGTGCATTGAAATACAGGTTTTTTTCTTTTTTTGAGACTAGCTTTCAGACCAAAAAAGTGCAGAACCATCATAAGAGTAAAACAAGCTTTCCTCTATAAGAAAATGAATATATCCATCCAAGATATCTCATACCACCCAGTCAACAAAAATAATATGAAATGAAATAAAGAACTGCAGAATGGTTTAAGAGAACTAATACAAAAAGGAATTTCAAAACCAAAATTATATCTACATTACTATTTTATAAAATCTCATTCTTTAAAATAGCAATGTAAGTCGTGCTTTAGTATTAAAAATCTCTTTCTCTAATTCATGATGTCAGAGCCGCATAATAAGAACACGACAAACTGTTCTTATAGATCAAAGATGCTGCGCGCTGAAAGGATTGCTTTAACTAGAACCGCTTTTTGTGTCACTTTGTGATATAACTTATTGTCCCCATAGTTTTCGGTTCAAGCTTACGGAATTTATAGCAGAAGTAGCTTAATTGAAAAACCAGAATTATACAATTTTTTTCAATTTGGGCGAAGAGATCCAAAGTAACTATCTCCCTTCCCTTTGAAAGTACCAAGTGCTTTTTTCTTCCATAAGAATTTGATTTTACTGATCTTTTTAAGACAAAAGATAGTATAATAAAAGAAAGGAAATAAGATCTTACATTGTCCTTTAATAATATACCATTAATCGAAATAGATATAAGTATATTAAACTAATACTTTCATAAACAGCTCCCTTCCTATAAAAATAAAAAGAAATAGCAGTTTCAAAGAAAAAATCTATATATTTCAATTTTTTAAAACAAAAAACGGTGCCGTATGCCGGATTCGAACCAGCGACCCCATCATTACGAATGATGTACTCTACCAACTGAGTTAATACGGCATAGCTTGTACGTTATTAAAACTAAAGGCCACTTTGAGTGTGTAATAACTAAAAGTATGTATAAAAGCAAGCAGGTAATTTTTTCAATAATTCATAAAATGTAAGGGTTACAAAATAGAAAAATAGATCCTTATAAAGAGAAGTATTAAAGTTATATTTTTTTGGTTTTTTGTTATTTTAAAGCGTAAATTAAACATTCCTTCAACCTATAATCATATCGAATTTCAGAAGTAAGATTGAAAGTAAAATTTTTGTAAAACAAAATACTATTAAATGCTTTATTTAGAGGTAAATGTTAGTAATTTTGAGAAGAATGAAAAAATTATTTGACAAGTTATTTGTTGAATGGAAAAAATAAGAGTGTTTAGTTTTACGCTATCAAAGTGATACTGATATGATAATCATTTAATAAAAGTGTGTTTCTTATTTCTGTGCCTATAGAAAGAAAACGGAGTTAGAAGACATGTTACATGAAAATAGAATAATAGAATTAGAGATGAAACTAGCTCATCAAGAAAAACTTATTGAAGAACTTTCTTGTGTGGTGACTGATCAATGGAAAAGTTTAGATGAAATGTCTAAAAAGTTAAATGCTTTAACGAAACGATTGCTAGAATTAGAAGAGAGGAGTCTTTCTGAAATTCCTGTTGAGCATCCTCCTCACTGATATTAAGTATAATTAAGTTACAATTCTTATTCTTATGCAAATAAAGAAAGTGTTTTTTTATATTTCATTAATATGCAGTTTGTTTAGTAGGTAAGTGAATATTATTGTTTTTGTTGTTATATTTCTTGTAATTGTTCTTTAATGAAGTATAGAGAATATTTTTCATTTCTGCTTGTTGACGCGATTAATTTCTGTCATCTTAAAGGGCAAATGTTTGAGATATTATTTTATACGTAAGCATAATAAATCTTAGAAAAAGTTCTTTAATATTGAATATATTCTCCTTATTGATACGAAATTTTATGAAAAGGTTTTCGTGGTTTGTAACTTAAGATATAGAATGTTATTGCTAAAATACAAAATATCAACCATGCTGGAAGGTTAATGAGAGCGGTGCAAGTTGAAGATAAAAGAGGTGACATAATACTACATATAAATTGATTGAGGCTATTAATATCTTTCTTAAAAACAACTGCTAATATTTCACTCAATGGATTTATAGTCCAATTTGATGCACTAATAGAATGCACGCCATCAATGACTAATGTCATACATATCAATGTAACAAAAATAAAAATTATTAATTTAATTAAAGGATAAAACATCTTGTTCCTATTATCTCAACAAAATATTTGATATAATGCATTTAAAAACAAAAAGTTGCATTATCATAAGAATAAAAATGAATTAATTTTCACGGTTATTTTTCTCTAAAACAAAAAATACATTTAAATAAAACAGAGTTGTTTTTTATATAAAAATTTGGGTTGAATACATAAGAATAATGGAAAATGTTGAACTACAACACAATGAATTAAAACGAAGACTTAAAAATCGTCATGTTCAAATGATTGCCTTAGGAGGTGTTATTGGAACAGGTCTTTTCTATGGATCAACAGAAGCTATTCAATTAGCTGGCCCTTCAACTATTTTAGCATATCTTATTGGAGGATTCATTATCTATCTTATTATGCGAATACTTGGTGAAATGTCAGCAGAAGAACCAACTTCAGGCGCTTTTAGTTTCTTTGCTTATAAGTATTGGGGATGTCTTGCTGGTTTTATAACAGGTTGGAATTACTGGTTTCTTTATATTCTTGTCGGTATGACCGAACTGACAGTTATTGGATTTTATCTCGATCACTGGATTTTGATTGACCATTGGAAATCATCTTTGTTGGTTCTCTTGTTTGTCACATTGATTAATCTTATTGATGTACGTTTTTACGGAGAATTTGAATTTGGTTTAGCTTTGATTAAAATTATTGCTGTTATTGGTATGATCGTATTTGGGATTTTTATCATTATAACAGGAATGAATGGAGGACAGGCTAGTATTAGTTATCTTTGGGATCATGGTGGTTTTTTCCCTTATGGCGCAATGGGGGTGGTATTTGCTACTTCTATACTCATGTTTTCTTTTGGTGGCACGGAGCTTATTAGTATTGCAGCTGGAGAAACATCAGATCCCCAAAAAACAATTCCAACAGCCATTCGTAAAGTTATGTGGCGTGTTATCATTTTTTATATCGGTTCTATAAGTGTAATTATGATGATAATCCCATGGAACATGATTAAAAAAAATGGGAGTCCTTTTGTAACTATTTTTGAAACTATAGGTATTCCTGCAGCTGGCCATATTTTGAATTTTGTGGTGATAATGGCCGCTATTTCAGTCTATAATAGTGGTATTTACTCTAATGGTCGTATACTTTATAGCTTAGCGATGCAAAAAAATGCGCCGCATATTTTTAGTAAACTTAATGCTACTTGTGTTCCTTATGTTGCTATTCTTTTTTCATCAATTTGTACTGCAACAATTATTGTTATTAATGTTCTTATACCGGATAATAGTTTTATGCGGATCATGGCTATTACAACCGTAACAGCAGCTATTACTTGGGCTATTATTGTTATTGTACATTTCAAGTTTCGAAAAGCGCATAAAGGTCAAGAAAAATCTCTCGTCTATGCCTTTGGTTTCTATCCTTATGCAAATTATCTTTGTCTTTTTTTTCTTGCGCTATTGTTTTGTATTATGTTTGTAAGTGGTTTGGGAACAAATGGATTAATTACCCAAATCTTTGAAATGATAGGAATAAAGGTAAACTTTATTGAATCCTATATTCCTAAACAAATGCCTGATATGAGTTTAGCAGTTATTATTATTCCTATATGGTGTTTACTTTTATTATTGGGGTATAAATTTAAACGATAGTGCTGAAATCATATAAAAGAGTTGATTGGAATAAACCTTGGGGATAAAATTTGATAAGGTGACTCAAATTTTTGATGAGTTGTACGTTTTGAAAGGTATTACCGTCAATCTCACTGAAAAACGGATTGCAATTATTGGTGCAAATGGTTCTGGAAAAAGTACATTTGTTCGTCTTATTAATGGTTTACAGCTCCCATCCAGTGGCTCTGTGAATGTTGATGGGTTGGATACAAAACACGATGCAAAAGCAATAAGACGTAAAGTGGGATTTGTTTTTCAAAATCCCGATAATCAAATTGTATTACCATTGGTGGAAGAGGATTTATCCTTTGGTCTTAAAAACTTAAAATTGAGTAAGGACGAAATCAAAAAACGAGTAGATGAAGTTTTACATTATTATGATCTTGAGATCTTTAGAAATCATCCCGTTCATTTATTAAGTAGTGGACAAAAACAATTGGTTGCCATTTCAAGTGTGGTGGCAATGAAACCAAAATATATTGTTTTTGATGAACCAACAACATTACTTGATTTACAAAATAAACGTCGCGTTACACAAGTCATTAAAGAATTACCACAAACAACTATAGTTATATCACATGATTTGGAATTTCTCAAAGAATTTGATAGAGTACTTGTTTTTGATAAGGGAGAAATAGCTGTTGATGATGTGCCTTTAGTTGCAATTAAAGAATATATAAGAAGAATGTCGTGATCAGTTCATATATACCTCGGGATACATTTATTCACCGGCTTAGACCCGGGATTAAGTTATTATTTCTGATTCTGTTTGGAACTATTATCTTTATGGTTTCATCAATATCTATTTTTTTACTTTTTTTATTATTCATATCCTCATTATATAGAATAGCTAAAATTCCCTTTAACAAAATAATAAAACAGTTTAAATCAATATGGTTGTTTTTAGTCTTTATATTTATTTTTCAATCTATTTTTGATAATTGGCTTACAGGTTTTTCGATTATATTGCGCTTTATTATTCTCATTTCTCTAGCATCACTTATTTCATTGACAACAAAAGTTTCAGATATGGTGGCTTCAATTGAAGTAGGATTTCGATTATTTCAATGCTTAGGTATCAATCCATCAAAATTAAGTATAGCTCTATCTATGACAATTAGATTTATTCCAGTTATTAGAGAAAAATTCAATGCGATATGTGAAGCACAGCGAGCACGTGGACTTGATATAAACATTATAGCTATTGCAATACCCTTAATTATCCGAACAATAAGAATAGCATCAGAAGCAGCTGACGCATTAGATGCACGCTCTTATGATTCTGATAACAAAACACTATATTTACAGGAATAATTCAGTGAAGACAAAAGATTTAACTTATATTGCTTTATTTGCTGCCCTTTATGCAACTTTAGGTTTTTTCCCTCCTATTTTTCTTCCTTTTTTTCTTGGTCTTCCTATTACCGCTCAGTCTATGGGGCCAATGCTAGCAGGATCTATACTTGGAGCAAAAAGAGGCGCTGCAGCATCAGCACTCTTTCTTTTTCTGGTAGCTATCGGTTTGCCTCTTTTGGCTGGTGGACGTGGAGGTATTGGTGTTTTTTTAGGAGCTGGTGGTGGCTATATGATTAGTTACCCATTTGCAGCATTCTTTATTGGTCTTATGGTTAAATTGTTTTGGCAACGACTAAATTTTATAAAATTGGTTATAATAAACAGTGTAGGTGGAATTGGAATCGTATATCTTTTTGGAATATTCTGGATCGTTTATCTTTCGAAGATTTCTTTATTTACAGCTTTAACAATGTCATTAGGGTTTATGATTGGTGATTTTTTAAAAGTTCTGATTGCGTCATTTATTGCACTTACAGTTAAAAAATCCGTTCCACTCATTATTTCCTCAAAAAAGCAATAACCATCCATACCAACTAACATGGTCCTTCTCTGAGGACTGCAATGATTAAATATTTTCAAAACAAATAGAAATGAAGATGTTATTTATGCTTAAAACATTGACGATTTATTTAAGCAGTTTGATATCTAATTATTAGAATTTAATAAATCCGTACTTAAAATTAAATTACAGACCAAATTTTGAATTAGAGTCACAATATTCCAGAATTAATTTTTTATAATGAAAAAGTTATCTACATGCCACATCGAAACACGACTAGCCTTATAGGGTTTTAGACTTTGATTTCAGAGCCAATTGTATAATCTTCTAAACAAAACATAAAACGCTAAACTTAATTATTTTTATTGAATAGATTTAATCTGTAGAAAAAATTACTATCTCTTTGTAAAAAGAAAATGAAATAATATATTTAAAACATATTATGAAATTTTTTAAAAATTATTGATAATATCAGAAAGAAATCAAACAAATATTACATTGTACTATTCTCGCATTTAATCAAAATAACTTTGCGAAGCCTATAGCGCTAAACTTTTATTATCTTAATCATCCTTGTAAACTCTCTGGACTGACTAAGTTCTCACGTGTAATTTCTTTAACTGTATGAACACCAGTTAATGTCATAGCTACACGCATTTCTTGAGCAAAAAGTTCAAGGAGATAGGTAACACCTTGCTCACCTGCTGCAGCAAGGGCATAAACAAAAGCACGACCGATCATAACAGCATCTGCACCTTGTGCTATCATACGAACAACATCAAGACCAGAACGAATACCAGAATCAACTAAAATGGTTAAATCACCTTTTACAACATCCGCAATTTTCGGCAATGCTCGTGCAGTTGACAACACACCATCAAGCTGACGTCCACCGTGATTGGACACAACAATACCATCAGCTCCAAATCGTATTGCCTCAAGTGCATCCTCTGGATCGAGAATACCTTTTAAAATCATTTTTCCTTTCCAAAAGTCTCTAATCCATTGCAAATCACCCCAGCTAATTGATGGATCAAAGTTTGCACCAAGCCAACCAATATAATCTTTTAGTGTCGTTTTTTTCTTAAGATAGGCAGAAACATTTCCAAGATCATGTGGACGCCCCATAATACCAACATTCCAAGCCCAATGTGGACGAAAAATAGTTTGTACAATACGGCGAAATCCAGCATAAGGTCCAGACATTCCTGAATGAGCATCACGATAACGTGCTCCAGGAACCGGCATATCAACTGTAAAAACCAATGTACGAACACCAGCGGCCCACGATCTTTCCAATGCATCACGCATAAACCCACGATCCTTGAGAACATAGAGTTGGAACCAAAACTCTTTTCCAACCGCTGCTTGTACTTCTGAAATAGGACAAACTGAAACTGAGGATAAAGTAAAAGGAATACATTTCGCAACAGCTGCACGTGCAGCTTTTACTTCACCACGACGTGCATACATACCAGTTAACCCAACAGGTGCAAGCACAATTGGCATACCAAGTTTCTGACCCAAAATCTCAGTTGAAAGATCAACATCACCAACCTGCTTTAAAATCCGTTGACGTAATGCAAGTTCTTGAAGATCTGTACAATTACGCCGCATTGTTTCTTCAGCATAAGCACCACCATCAATATAATTAAACAAGAAAGAAGGTAAGCGGCATTTTGCTGCTTTGCGATAATCAAATGTTGAAGAAATAATCATAGTAACACCCTATGTAATACCATTACTCCAGATAAAATATAAAAAGCTTTTTAAAAAGATAAATCTCTTGTATATATTTTATCAAAATTTATTAAAATCTATATTGTGATAAACTCATTTAAAATGCTTAGATAATTTTAATCCTTGTTCTTGATAATGTGAACCAATATCACCCCCATAAAGTTTCATTGGCCGATTAAGCATATGTTCATAAACCAAGCGGCCGATAATTTGGCCATGCTCTAAGATAAATGGAACTTCGTGGTTCCGCACTTCTAAGACTGCACGTGCTCCTTTTCTACTTATTTCCATATTCCCAAATCCTGGATCAAAAAAACCTGCATAATGCACTCTAAATTCTCCAACTAAGGGATCAAATGGTTTCATTTCAGCAGCATAAAAGGGAGGAACATGAATAGCTTCTCTTGAAGCTAAAATATAAAATTCATGGGGATCAAGAACAATTTCTCTTGTTCCATGATCGTAAATAGGTTCCCAAAAATCTAAAATATGAGCAATAGCGCTTTTATCAATATCAATAACACCGGTATGACGTTTACCACGATACCCCATAAGTCCGTTTTCATTACCTTCTAAATTAATGGAAATTCCAATACCATCATCATTAATATTAGGAGTATCATCAGATACAAGCATTTCATTTTTATGCAAATCGTACAATTCAACTTCTTTTAAATAACTATGTCCCTTACGAAATCGAAGTTGTGATAAACGCGACCCTGTACGAACCAAAATCGGAAATGTTCGTGGACTAATTTCAAGATAAAGTGGCCCATGATAACCTATACAAATTTTATCAAATTCCTGAGCATAATCTGAAATCACACGGGTAAAAACATCCAATCGTCCCGTAGAACTTTTTGGATTAGCAACCGCAGAAAGAACTTTCGGTAAAGCTAAATTTTCCAAAAGAGGAACGATATAAACACAACCCGTTTCTAAAACCGCTCCATCTTGCAAATCAAATTCGTGCAGCTTTAATCGTTCAAGTTTATCAATAACTTTCGCATCAAGCCCTGGCATAAAAGAAGCCCGTATACGATATGCCTTATCCCCCAAACGTAAATCAAGACTTGCAGGTTGTATTTGATCCTTATCAAGCGAGTAAATAGCATTAACAGTACCATTGTTAACTAAAGCTCGTATATCACTATCTGCAAGAATACCATTCATACGCATCATATTGCCTTCCGTCTTTTTATCTCTTTTTACTGGTATTATTGATCGAGGCAAGCCTTTTCAAAGATAACAAAATGATTCTATTCTTAATTTAATAATTTGGTTCACAATCACAATTAATGACTTTAAACTATAAAACGGCATTCGGCAAAGCATTCACTAATAGGAGGAACTCTGGATATCCATCATCGATAACTTTTTACTAAAAGCTTATATACCTCACTCCTAGAATATATTTTCAGCTTTTTCCTTGCGTAAAAGTTGATAAATATTATTATTAGTTCAAAGTTCTATACAGTAAAAAGGAAGCTTGTTAAAATTTAAATATGATTATACGTCATCTTAGCGAAACTATTATTAATCAAATTGCAGCGGGTGAAGTTATTGAACGACCTGCTAATGTTGTTAAAGAGCTTGTTGAAAATGCTATTGATGCAGGAGCAAGTCGTATCGAGATTGTCATAGCAAATGGCGGAAAAAGCCTGATAAGAGTGAGTGACAATGGCTGCGGTATTCCAGAAGATCAGTTAACTTTAGCAATTTCTCGTCATTGTACATCTAAAATTACTGATGATGTACATAATATTTGTTTCCTTGGTTTCCGTGGAGAAGCATTGCCCTCTATTGCTTCTGTTTCAAAACTTAAACTAATCTCACGAACACAAAATTCCGATAGCGCAGCTGAAATTATTGTTAATGCGGGGAAAATTGAAGGACCAAAACCCTCTGCTGCTAATCCTGGAACTATTGTTGAAGTTCGTGATCTCTTTTTTATTACACCAGCACGACTGAAGTTTATGAAATCTGATCGTGCCGAAACAAATTCTATCACTGATACAATTAAACGAATTGCAATCGCCTTTCCAAATATCCGTTTTTCTCTTGCAGGTATAGATCGGGTACCCATGGAATTCCCTGCTATGGAACAAAATACCAAAGGACAATTACAACGTATTACCCAAATTATGGGAAAAGAATTTGCTCCAAACAGTCTTACCCTTGATGCTAAACGTGAATCTGTTCATCTAACTGGTTTTGTCGGTTTGCCATCTTTTAATCGCAGTAACAGCCTTCATCAATTTGCTTATGTTAATGGGCGCCCAGTGCGTGATAAATTTTTATGGGGAGCAATCCGAGGAGCATATGCTGATGTTATCGCTCGAGATCGTCATGCTGTAGCCATTCTTTTTATTAATTTACCGCCCACTGATGTAGACGTCAATGTGCATCCGACAAAAATGGACGTACGATTTCGTGATCCAAATCTAATTCGTGGTTTAATCATTGGAGCAATCCATGAAGCATTGCATCAAATTGGTATTCGTCCTACTTCAACAGGATCTGAAGCAATGTTAGCCGCATTTCGAACACAACCTCTAAAAACTTTAAAAATGCATCAACCTTTTTCTCATGGTGCACAACCACGTTATCTTGAACCAGAGCTCACATCAATATTTCATAGACCATTAGATATAAATAGTTCTATTGATTTACAAGAAGATACGATTCCTATTATGGAGCCTCTTAGCACTCCAAGTGGTGATACACGGGCCACAATCAACATATCAACATCAGAAGAATTACATTATCCATTAGGAGCTGCAAGAGCCCAAATCCATAAAAACTATATTGTCGCTCAAACTCAAGATAGTCTTATCATTGTGGATCAGCATGCTGCTCACGAGAGACTAGTTTATGAAGCACTTAAAAATGCTCTGTATTGTAAACCACTTCCTTCACAGTTATTACTCATTCCTGAAATTGTAGAACTCTCTGAAGAAGATGCAACGTGCCTTTTATCTCACAAAGATGCTTTGAAAAAATTTGGATTAGGAATTGAATCCTTTGGAATTGATGCAATTGCTGTATACGAAACACCTTCTATGTTAGGAAAAATTAATGTAAAAGCTTTAATCAAAGATCTTGCCGATGAAGCAGCTGAATATGATACAGTAGATAATTTAAAAGGAATGCTTGATCATGTTGCGGCAACTATGGCCTGTCATAGTTCAATACGTTCAGGACGTGTTTTGCATCCTGAAGAAATGAATGCGCTTTTACGACAAATAGAAGCAACACCTAATTCAGGCACATGTAATCACGGACGCCCTACTTATATTGAACTTAAACTCACTGACATAGAACGCCTTTTTGGTAGAAAATAAAAATTCATGAACTCTTCTAGCTAAAAATTACTTGCTTCATTTAAGTTCAACTCTATAAAATATCTCTAACATTTTATATGCATTATTTTTTCATAAGTACATAAAAAGGGCCCATAAAATATGTTCTTTCATAACGAATGCGAAGCAAAAATTCATTATTTTAATAACAGTTATAAAATTCTTAAATACGGAACTTATACTGTTTGTGCAGTTAGTGGACAAAAAATCCCTATTGACGATCTAAAATACTGGAATCATCAGCGTCAAGAAGCATATGCTAGTTGTGAATTATCTTATCAGCGCGAACTTGAGTGTAATCGACACCTTAGTCAATTACTAAAAAACCATAAAAGCCTATAAGAAATCTTGAAATAGCATTCATGTGCCTTAAATTTATCAGCTAAAGGCGATATTTCGTTTCTTAAAACGAGCAATAGCTTCCTCAAGGAGTATACGGCAAAAATCCCTTTGAACAAAATCAGCTTTGACATCAAAGACAATAAGTTTTTCTATGCTTTTATGTAAATCACTATCCTGTATACGTATATAATCCTTAGCAGTCGTACTCAGCCACAGATTATGGGTTTTGGCCTTCCGTGCTAAATTCTTTAGATCCGTAGCTGTAAAAAAATAGTGATCGGGATAAGAATAAGTTTGCACAACATGACCAGACATTTCCTTAATGGATTTGAAAAATTTATCTGGATTACCAATACCTGCAAATGCCAAAAAAGATTTTCCAGCAACTTCATCATCAACTAGCGATTTAAGACGCGCATAATACAAAGGTTTTCCAGTACTTGCAACAAAAAGAGCCACATCATCACTCTCATCCAAACAGCCAATAACTAAAACACTATCCATCAAAGATAATTGTGTTTTTAACGGTGCACGCAAAGGGCCCGCTGGAAAAACAGCTTTATTACCAAAACCACGCATCGCATCCACAACAAGCAACGCATAATCCATATAAAGACGACGACTTTGAAAACCATCATCCATTAAAATAAAATTACATCCCTTTTCTTTAAGCCGTTGTGCTGCTGCATAACGATCAGGGGATACGGCAACAAAAGCATGACGTGCAAGCAAAAGCGACTCATCACCAACATCACGAGCATTATCACGTTTAATATCAACGAGGTGCACTCTTTTGACACTTCCACCATAACCACGTGATACAATACCAGGTATTAAACCAAGTTCCTTGGCCACTTGAGCGAATGCAATAACAACAGGAGTTTTACCTGTCCCCCCTAATGTAAAATTTCCAACACACAAAACTGGCAAATCAATAGCAAGAGGCTCTCTTTCCATACGACATCGTGCAAAATAACCATAAACCTCAGAAATTGGTGCCAATAAAAAACGCCAAAAACTTTTACTTTTCCACCAAAAACGCGGAGAACAAATATGCATGCCTATTTTTGACACTGTCTTAAACCTGTCTTTATCACAAGTGGCTGCAAAAACGGATCAAGGATCTTTAATGTACACTCAAGTGCACCAGCCATACTTGTTACCACTTCATAAGCCTTATCGACCATCTCTTTTCGTAGTGTTTCATTTGTTAAGAATTTATTCACTTGTATAGCAAGTTGCATTGTATCTTCAACTATATATGCTGCATCACAGGATAAAAATTGCTCAAACGTATTTTGAAAATTTGCAACATGAGGTCCCGTTAAAATAGCCACCCTAAGCAAAGCAAGCTCTAATGGATTATGCCCACCATAGTTACACAACGATTTACCAATGAAAGCAACTTTCGATAAACAAAGAAAAAGACCCATTTCTCCAATTGTATCTCCTAACAAAATATCCGTATCCATATCTGGAGCAATATTACTACTTCTAAGAACACAACGCAAATTCTCATAACCACACACCTTGATAATATCTTTTGAACGTTCAGGATGACGAGGAACGATAATCGTTAATAAATTTGGAAGATGACCCTTGAGAATTTTATGAACTTCAAAAGCAATCCTCTCTTCTCCTTCATGGGTTGAAACAGCTGCCCAAACTGGTCGATCACCAATAGCCTTACAATAATGCGCAAGCAATTCCTGATCCTCAATCGGGCAAACCTCAGCCTTAAGATTTCCAGAAACTGCCACTGATTTTACACCAAGTGTATGGTAATAAGTTACATCTGTTTCATTTTGACCAATAGCCACATCAATATGTTTGAAAATATGTTTAGCAAGAAAGAGTCTTTTGTGCCAAGCCTTAAAAGAATTTTCCGACATACGAGCATTAACTAAAATCTGTGGAATGCGCATTTTAGCAAGTTCTTTAATACGTAAAGGCCAAATCTCTGATTCACAGATCAATGCCAAATCAGGCTTCCAATGACCAATAAAATGACGCACAGCTAATTCTAAATCCAGCGGAGCATATTGATGAATTAATCGATTGCCAAACTGCTTCTTGATAAAAGTAGAAGATGTCACAGTACATGTTGTCAGCAATACTTGTATTTTTAAAGATAAAACGTAATTAATAAGTGGCAAAAGAGCTATTGTTTCTCCAACGCTCGCTGCATGAAACCAAATTAATGGACTTTGAGGACGCACTTTTTGACTTTTCCCCAAACGTTCTTTTTGGCGCCCTCGCTCCTCTTTTCCACGCATCGCCCTAAAAAACAAATAAAAAGGTACCAAAGGGTGCAAACAAAAACCAACTATTCGATAGACTGAAAGAGCCACACGTGCCTTTAATTCCGTCATTTAAAACCCCTCATTTTCTTGTTTTGAGATAACTGTAAGCTTCATTCGTCAAATGATTCATCACGTTCGTTAATTGTATACGTTTTTCTTCTAACAAAGAATCATCTGCATCCTTAGAAACAAATAAGGCTTCACCTGTGAGAACAATTGAACGTCCAAAAGGAAGTGGAATTGCAGTTTTATCCCATGTTTTTTCAAGAATTTTTTCTCGCGAAAATGCATACACACAAGGTATAATAGGACGACCAGATAATTTAGCTAATAAAATAATTCCTTTTCCAGACTCACGTGCTTTTCCACACGGGATATCTGCAATCATAGCAACTGTTTTACCAGATTTAAGAGCATTTTTAAGTGTTAACAATGCTCGTGCTCCCCCTTTATGAACATGATGCGTTTTACTGCGTCCTCCTGAGCCACGAACAATTCCAAGCCCTAATTTTTGGGCCAATTGTGCATTTATTTCTGCATCAGCAGAACGAGAAAACATAGCAATAACCTCTTCGCCTTGAGAACATAAAAAAGGCCCCATAATATGACGTCCATGCCAAAAGGTTATAATAAATGGATTATAAGCATTATATACTTTTTTAATATCATCTGAATTTTTTAAACGCAGATTCGTCCAATAAACAAAACGCAAATAGTTCGTCAAAATCCACACAACAAAAACTTTCACAAACCATGTTTTCATCAATGAATGACGATTATTTCGCCAAAATCTTTTTAAAGCGCTATCTTTTTTCTTGTAAAAAGTTTCTTTCATCCTGATATTAAATCTAGCAAATCCAATATTTTGATATTCTCATAAAAAGGAAAATAATGATTGAATATTTAAACTTTATGATAAATTGTTTGTTTCATGGTCAAGAAGCTGATGTAAAGGCACAACATAATAACGCTGTAACGCGTTGTCTACGCTACTTTGTGCTTTTGTCCGCCATGCTTCTTGGGCTGATTGATAATCCGGAAAAATACCAACCACATCTAAATTACTGAGATCTTTAAATTGATTATCACTCAGATTTTTCAATTCTCC
This sequence comes from Bartonella sp. JB63, assembly GCF_002022665.1. Classification (NCBI taxonomy): domain Bacteria; kingdom Pseudomonadati; phylum Pseudomonadota; class Alphaproteobacteria; order Hyphomicrobiales; family Bartonellaceae; genus Bartonella; species Bartonella sp. JB63. The sequence continues at coordinate 84,311 of NZ_CP019788.1, read as the reverse complement.
ACCAAATACAAGATGCAAAAATTGCCTCTTTTCGTTGACTTTAGCCATATTTGCCTCCGTATCATTTAAAAATTTAATATGTTTTTATTCGATTAAACTAACTTTGCTTGACGAACAACATTTATCATATTTTGACAGCAATTATTTTCACCAGCAACTAAAAAACTATCTTGAGAAAATTCAATCCCATAAGAAATAAATGGCGCCTTAAGTGACATAAAACGTCCACCACATTCCTGCAAAACAAGATCAGCAGCGGCAATATCCCAATCATGGCAATTTGGCCGAACCAACACAATATCAATTTTACCTTGAGCAACAAGAACAACACGGTAAGCAAGAGAAGGAATATAACGAAAAAAACTGATTCGATTGTAAAAATCATATGGTAATCTTTGAGCAATCGATTGATCAATCGAAACCCTATATTTTTGATTAGTTTTAGATCTTAAAAGGGGCAGTCTTACGCCATTCAATGTTGCTCCTTCCCCAGTCATAGCAGCATATATATCACCTTTAGCAGGACACTGTAAAACACCTACAACAGGACGGCCATTCTCAATAATAGCTACAGAAATACACCAATCAATACTCCCGGAAAGAAAACCACGAGTCCCATCAATAGGATCAACTACAAAACAACGTTTATAAGTAGCTTGCCCTCTATTATCTTCTGTTTCTTCTGAAATCCAGCCATAATTTGGACGCGCACCAAGAAGTTTTTCTTTTAAAAAGACATCTACTGCAACATCTGCTTCACTGACTGGTGAATTGCCATCTTTAAACCAAACATCCAGCTCACATCCAAAATACTTCATTGATAAATCTCCTGCCTTCCAACAAACATCGAGCAAAAGATCTAAATCAGAATAATAATGTGCATTATTTTCCTGCAAGTATCATTCCTTCAATTAATAATGTCGGTGCTGACGTACTATAACGTCGATCAATATCATTTGCAGGTGTTAAATGCGCTAACATGTGAAGCAAATCAGAACCTAATGTTACTTCACTCACCGGATAAGTGATTTCCCCATTTTCAATCCAAAAACCAGAAGCTCCACGGCTATATTTTCCCGTAATAAAATCAACACCATGCCCAAATAGTTCTGTCACATAAAAACCATTTTGCACACTTTTTATCATATCACGAGGTGATATCAAACCTGGTTCAATAGAAAAATTAGTGCTTGCCGGCTGAACAAGCGATGCAGAACGCACACCATGACCATTTGTTTTAAGCCCCAATTCACGAGCTGAAGATGATGAAAGCAGCCAGTTTCTTAGAACACCATTTTCAATAATATTCAGTGTATGTCCTTCGACCCCTTCACCATCAAAAGGACGAGAAGCATTTCCGCGTAATCTTAAGGGTTGATCCATCACATTAATATCAGACTTCATAACCCTTTCCCCCTTTAAATTTTGCAAAAGACTTGTTTTGCGAGCAATCGACGCTCCATTAACCATAGATGCAATATGACTAGCGATTCCACGAGCTACACGCGGATCAAAAACAACACTCACAACCCCAGTTTCTGGGCGAACTGCTCCCAAACGTCGAACTGCACCTAATCCGGCATTTCTACCTATCGTATCCGCTGGTTCTAAATCAGAGAAATGTAAAGCCGTTGTATAATCATAATCTCGTTCCATTTCTGTCCCCTCACCAGCGAGTGCGCTGCAAGAACGCGAAAAATAGCTGGAATGATAAGATCCATAAAAACCATCACTATTGACAAGAATAAACCCACTTTTTCCATAAGCTGTTGCCGCACCACCAGAATTACTCACGCCCTTTACATCAAGAGCTGCTGCTTCTATCTGCAAAGCATCTTCTGTTAAAAAATGACTTTTTGGAGTAAAATTATCAAAAAGATCAAGATCCTTAGGATGAGTAACTAAACACTCTTTATCTGCCAAACCTTCAAATAAATTATCAGGTGAAACCTTAGCCATTGCAATAGCACGCTCTGCTAATTCTCGCGGGTCAACAACAAAATTAGCAGAAACACTTGCCACCTTTTTGCCAACAAAAACCCTTAATGTAAAATCATCACTTTCTAAAGCTTCCGTTGATTCTACTTTGCCAAGACGAACTGCTACACAAACAGAATTTGAGTGGATAACAACAGCATCAGCAGCATCTGCTCCAGAACGTTTTGCTGCTTCAACCAACGAACTAGCTTTATCAAGCTGTTTTTTGTTCATTTTATAGATATCCCTTAAATAGTAATTAATTTATCTTGATAAGAAATTTTAAATGAAAAATATAATTCTTGTCTATTCATAGTTAAAAGTTATGTGCCATTAATGCACTATTTTTCTTTCAACTAATTCAGAAATTTGCCTCTTAGCTTTTTCACGAAAAGGCTCTATACGTTGTAAAATTTCTTTGACTTCAAAAAAATTTAAAATTTTGATTCCATCAACAGGAGGACATAATAAAAGATCTAACGTTGCACACTGCAGACGCGCTCTCACAAGTGCTTGTTGTCCTACAATACCTGCAGCAATAAAGCTTTCAGAAACCGAAAAACGTCCATTTTATATTCAATAATCGGAAGTCCCGTAACATCAATACCAATTGAAAGATCAACTGGTTCAGTAAAACAATCAAAAAGTACTGGATTACAAACCGCTCCATCAATCAAAAAATCATGATTACGCAAAACAGGCTTAAATAAACCAGGAATAGCAGAAGAAGCTGCTAAAGCAGAACGTAAATCCCCCTCTTGGATAACAACCATCTCTGCTGTTTTTAAATTTGAAGCTACAGCACAAAAAGGAATTTCTAACGCACAAAAATCTCGTGGAAAATTCAATGGTAAAAAATTCTCTAAAATTAACTCCAAATTAAATTGAAAAAGATTCAAACTGGACTCCCAAAACTCTTTCCATGACGTCGGCATTAAAGACCATAAACGCTTCAAAATATCACTTGAGTTAGAAAAAGTTGACAAACAATACTCTTTCCAATCAGTCTCTGTCATTCGAGAAGCTACACCAGCACCCACTATAGAACCGATAGAAGATCCTGCAACAGCATTTGGTTTCAAACCCAAATCCTTAAGAGCCCCAATAATTGGGAGATGGCCTAAACCACGAGCCCCTCCACCACCAAATGCCAAACCAATTTTCACTCTATCTCTCCTATATCATTCTTTAATTCTCCATTAAGTACAAAAAAAAACACTGTCTCCAATGGTTATATCTCTCACATTTATAGAAGTCTCTTAGAAACGACAATAAAAATATACAATTTTTACTTTCTCTATGCTTAAATAATATCAGATGATCTGCATGATAACTTGAATTTCATATCCTTCAATCACGCCTACTTTTATCCATTAGCTAAAATAAAACTTTGAAATAAAATTCTTTTGCTCAATTGCAAAAATAGTGATTTTTTTCCTTCAAACTCTTTAACTAAATCGGAAAAAATCCTGCAATAACGAAATAATTTCTTCATAAGTAAGGAAGTATGCTAAAATTATTAGAATAATCTTGTTTCAATTTATAGAAAACAAAACCTTTCTAAAGTGTAAATTACTGTTGAAGTTTATAGATCCGTATTGCTGTATCACTATAAAAACGCTCATCATCTAAATAAAATGGATCAGGCAAATTAATAATCGCTTCTTTTGCTTCTTCAAGAATAAAAAATGCTTCAGTTTTTGCCCACCCTCCTTTTAAAGCTTGAATAAAAGCCTTTTCACCTAAAGAATAGCCATAAGGAGGATCTGCAAAAATAATATCAAATGCAAGTATTGTTCCAATATTTCCCAGTTTGGTCGCATCACGGCGTAAAATCCGTCCAACACCTTGCAATCCTAAAGCTTCAATATTCTTTTGAATTAGGCTGCCTCCCTCAATTGAATTTTCAACAAAAACAGCAGCCTTTGCTCCACGCGAAAGTGCCTCAATTCCTAAAGCACCAGTGCCAGCAAAAAGATCAAGAACACGCTTATCTTTCCAAAAGTTTTCTTCCCGACTAGTAAGAATATTAAAAAGGCTTTCACGCGTACGATCACTTGTTGGGCGAATAGATCGACTAAGAGGTTTTGACAAAATATGCCCAGAAAACTTACCACTAATAACCCGCACGTGATCCTCTAGATCCCTTAGATATCCTTGCACTATCATTATATCTCTTAGACTTTTTCATGTTGTTATCAAATGATCTAGATTTTCGTCTATTATCAAAAAAATGTTCACCATGATCATTTTTAACAACCTCCCCCTCCTTTTTAAATAATTGATCTTTCTTGCCAATAAGACCTGATTCAATATAAGGTGTTTTGCTACATTTTTTAGAAAAATCAATACATTTATCTTTCCCTATTCGTCTTTCTGATCGTTTTTCCTTCCCTCTATCAGTAGATTTCTTACCAACCCAATTACTCTTACGACCATACTGATCATCTGCATCAGAAGAGGATTTCTTACATACAATCTGCGGACATGCACCAGGAGCCATCCAAACATTAGAACAACGTGAACGTAAAAAAGTACGTTCTTCCTTCCCATCCTTTTTCTGATTTTTATCTCTTAATTTTTCATCAAATTTTTTACTCAATCGTACCTGATTATGCCCAGAAAATTTACCTTTTTTTCCATACGACATGCTTTCTTTTCTAGAGACAATCGAACTATTTTTCATCACAGAAGACTTTGTACTTTTTTGTTTTTCAATAACAGCAGAATTTGAAAATGGCTTAATAATAGGCGCATCAAAATCTGCATTAGCTTGCAAAATTAAACGTTCTCCTAATTGATCACGTAACATCCGACCTTTTAATTCACGAACTGCACCTTCTTTTAAATCAGATAACTGAAATGGACCATAAGATACACGAATTAAACGATTAACAGATAACCCTAAAGCTCCCAAAACATTTTTGATTTCACGATTTTTTCCTTCACGCAAAGCTACAGAAAGCCATACATTTGATCCTTGCTCACGTTCGATCGAAGCCTCAATTGAACCATAAAAAATCCCATTAACCGCAATACCATTCTTTAAATTTTGAAGCGCACTTTGTTTAACCTTTCCATGAGCACGAACCCGATATTTACGCACCCAACCCGTAAAAGGAAGCTCCAATACACGCGCTAAACCACCATCATTGGTTAAAAGCAAAAGGCCTTCTGTATTAATATCAAGTCTCCCCACAGAAAGAACACGAGGCATGTCTTTTGGCAAATTATCAAATACTGTTGGTCTTCCCTGAGGATCACGATTTGTCGTAACAAATCCGACTGGTTTGTGATAAAGCCATAACCGTGTTCGTTCTATAGGAGGTAAAGGCTTACCATCAACTGTAATAACATCAGAACGGGTAACATTAAAAACAGGCGTAGCAACAACTGTACCATTAACAACAATACGACCTGCAACGATCATCATTTCTGCATCACGGCGTGATGCTACTCCGGCACGTGCTAACCTTTTAGCAATTCGTTCACTCTCACTCTTTTCGCTTATTTTTTTATTTCGATCTTTTTCAAATCGTATAAAAAATTTATTACGTGCACTATATCGTTTATTCTGAAAAGAAGCAGAAGTGCAATCGTTCATCATATTCTATCCTTTGATATCTAAATACCTATTTATTTTTAAAGCAGCCCTAAACACTTTTAGAATGTAATGGAACCCTTTCATCACACAATGAATCATAATAAAAAAGCTTGCTCACTTCATAGACCTCTTTAATATAGCTTTTTGGTTATTTATACTTCAATGGAAGAGAAATATGAGACTTACTCCCATGGAAATAGCTCTTTTAGAAGCACAGTCAGCAAAAAAACAAGCTGAAATTCCCGTGGGCGCAGTTATTACACATGGTGAAACAATTATTGCACGTGCTGGCAATTACACAAGAACCCCATATGATCCTACAGGACACGCCGAAATGCGTGTTATTCGTATAGCTTGTCAAATCTTCAAAAGTGAAAGAATTCCTCAATGCGATCTTTATGTAACACTCGAACCATGCGCTATGTGCGCTGCAGCTATTTCATTTGCACGCATAAGAAACCTGTATTATGCAACACAAGATTCAAAAGGCGGCGCTATTGAACATGGACCGCGTTTCTACCAACAATCAACCTGCCACCATAGACCTAATGTTTATTCCGGTTTTAAAGAAAGAGAAGCAAATCAATTGCTTAAAGACTTTTTTGCACAAAAACGACACCAAAAATAAGCTTTATTTCAATCAGATACTTAATCTTTAAACAATAAAACCCATTTGTAAAATAAGATCAGAGTCTTCTTATTGCTTTTTACCTTCGAAGTAATACCTTTTTCATACACTTTTATCTATTTCACTTTATCCTTTCGCTCTAAAGGTGCAGTTACTCCTGGTTGACGATAAATTAAAGGTGGCTCACTAAGGTATCGACGATAATTTGCATTCCCACCATCAGCATCCTGCCGTCGACGTAAATATTCCTCACGTTGTTGTTTTTCATTAAACTGTATGATACCCTCTGAATTATCGATATTTCCAGGGCCTCTTGTCACTATTTTTTTATCTGCAGAAAGAGAAATGTTACCATAAGAATTCACCCTATTAATTGCTGCTCCACCTTGCAAATTCTTCTGTGACTTCTCTGACATTTCCATCTCATCATAAGAATTAATCTCCGTAATATCTACCTGAGGTGGAGGTAACACTGTACGCGCACTAGACTCTGGAAATATAAGTCGTGGACGCTGTTTCATCACAAGCTGACTATTTTTATTTTTTGATCTTAATGAAGCAAGATTAGTTATATCATCAACAAACTGTAATGAAGCAGTTTTATCCGTACCATAGGTCGGAGCAGATAAATTACACCCTGTCAACATAAAACATACACTCAGTATGCCTGCTAAAAATATTTTCATTGCATATCTATTCATTGCTCATCCATTTTCCTAAGTGCAAAACTTGCTGACATCACTATCATTCTTTAGAGACTGTCTAATAACGCACACATCGCCCATTCATAGACAAAACAAGGCGTTTCATTTTAACATAAATTTCCTCTCCCATCAATAATAGAATTCAAATAGTGCTAGCGCTCTATTGAATACCATCCTCTCAAATGTACTGTTCAAAAACCTTTTAAACTTTGCCAAGCGCTTGTAATTCCCGCAAAGCAGCTGCATCACGAGCAGACACATCAGGATAATCTGGATCACTCCCAACATCTTGTGTATAACGCCATGATCGAGCACACTTAGTACCCACAGCCTTATTCGAATATACACCAACACCTTCAACATCATTCAAAATAAAAGCATCCAAAGGGGGTATATCTTGAATAATCGTTAAAGCACTGGTAATGCAAATCTCCGCCATATCTAAATTTTCTAAAGATTCCAATAAAACCGGATTAGAAATAAAAACAATAGGTGCTGCTTCTAAAGATGACCCAATACGCCTATCTGCTCGTTCAATCTCTAAAGCGCCCGTAACGACTTTACGAACCTGTCGTACTTTTTTCCAACACTCTGCCAAAGGCTCGTTCTTCCATTCTGCCAATACAGGACGAAACTGCTGCAAATGCACCGAACAACTTTTTGGATAACGCTCTAACCAAGCTTCTTCCATTGTAAAAGGTAACATTGGAGCAAGCCATGTTACCATTCGATCAAAAACTTCACGAATGATTTGCAAAGAAGCTTTACGCTTTACTGATGAAGGGGGGTCACAATAAAGAGTATCTTTTCGGATATCAAAATAAAACGCAGATAATTCAATGATTGAAAAATCCAATAACGCACGCATAATTTTCTTAAAATCAAACTCATCATAGGATCGATTAATCAACTGATCAAGTTCATACAATCGATGCAATATAAATTTTTCAAGATCCGGCAGTGCACAATAAGATATTTCTTTTCCTTCATCATAAGCTAAAATACCAAGCATCCAACGAATTGCATTCCGCAATTTGCGATATGAATCTACGTTTGTTTGAAGAATCTTTTTTCCCAAACGCTGATCTTCCCAATAGTCAGTCGTCATAACCCAAAGACGAAAAATATCAGCGCCAGATGTTTTAATAATATCTTGTGGCATAATCGTATTGTCTAAAGACTTAGACATTTTTTTGCCATTCTCATCCAAAGTAAAACCATGTGTGACAACAGTTTTATAGGGTGCACAAGCCCGTGTTCCACAGCTTTCCAAAAGAGAAGACTGAAACCACCCACGATGCTGATCAGACCCTTCAAAATAAATATCAGCAGGCCATTTCAAATCAGCACGATCTTCTAATACAAAACTATGACTTGTCCCAGAATCAAACCAAACATCCAAAATATCATAGACTTGTTTCCAAGTTTCATGAACACGTTCACCTAAAAAACGTTCACGTGCTCCTTCTGCAAACCATGCATCCGCCCCTTCTGTTTCAAAAGCTTTCAAAATACGTTTATTCACCTGCTCATCTTTAAGAATAAGACCATCCTCATTAACAAAAATACAAATCGGAACACCCCAAGCACGCTGACGAGAAAGTACCCAATCTGGACGATCTGTAATCATAGAAGCCAAACGGTTTTGAGCCGAAGATGGAACAAAACGTGTCATCATCACAGCTTCCAAAGCTCTGCTGCGTAAAGTTGAACCATCACCAAGATCTTTATCCATTGCAATAAACCACTGAGGTGTATTTCGGAAAATAACTGGTTTTTTTGAACGCCAACTATGAGGATAAGAATGTTTTAAACGACCACGTGCAAATAATAACCCTGCTTTAATTAAAGCATTAATCACTTCTTTATTAGCATTACCCATTTTTCCATTATCATCAATAACTCGGATAGGTCCCCCTTTACGATCTGGTCCAAAACCAGGGGCATCTTTTGTATAAAAACCAGCATCATCAACGGGAAAAGGTATAGAAGAATCAATACCAGCCTGCTCCAATACAGACTTATACGCATTCCAAATTTCAAAATCCTCACGCCCATGGCTAGGTGCCGTATGAACAAAACCTGTACCAACATTATCCGTCACATGGGAACCATCAAGCATTGCAATCTTATGGTTATACCCTCCAGCTAAACCTTTAAGCGGATGAGAAAGGATAAGAGTCTTAAGCTCATCAGCAGAGACAGAACGCAAGCGTTTCAAAATAAGTTTTGCTTTTTCTGCACAACTCTCAACTAAAGCATCAGAAAAAAGAAGCTTCTCCCCAACTTGAGGACCAAAATCATTTTCTGAACTTTCAATAAGATAAATACCATAAGAAATTTGCGAAGAATAACTAACCGCAAGATTACCAGGAATCGTCCATGGTGTTGTTGTCCAAATCACAACACAGGCATCATTTAAATCGTGAGCACGTGATTCTAAAATAGGAAATTTAACCCATACAACATCAGATTCATGATCATGATATTCAATTTCTGCTTCAGCCAAGGCTGTACGCTCAACAACAGACCACATTACAGGTTTTGAACCACAATAAAGTTGATCAGACATAACAAATTTCATTAATTCGCTAGCAATGCGTGCCTCAGCGTGAAAAGCCATTGTCGTGTAAGGATTTTTAAAATCTCCTATAATACCAAGACGTTTAAATTCTTCACTTTGAATTGTTATCCAAGACTGCGCAAAATCACGACATTCTCGACGAAACTCGCTCACGGGAACATCATCTTTATTTTTCCCTTTTGCACGATATCTTTCCTCAATTTTCCATTCAATTGGAAGTCCATGACAATCCCAACCAGGCACATAATTCGCATTAAAACCTCGCATTTGAAATGAACGAACAATAACGTCCTTTAAAACTTTGTTCAAAGCATGTCCAATATGAATATTGCCATTTGCATAAGGTGGACCATCATGAAGGATGTAAAGTGGACGTTCCTTTGCTTGTTGTCTCAATTGAGTGTAAAGATCTATCTCTTCCCATCGTGTTATCAATTCAAGCTCTTTTTGCGGCAATCCTGCACGCATAGGAAAATTAGTTTTTGGTAAATAAAGAGTCTTTGAGTAATCTATTGCTTCATTTTTCACAGACATTGTGAAATATTCCTGTCCACTTTTATTATTTTACTTTGTATCATTTCCTTGAACCCTGCAACTTTGGTTGTTCAATCTATGAAGAAGGCTGAGCCAATAATTCGTACTCAGCAGTGATCAAGAATATATAACATCATTTGCTAGATGCTTTATCATGAAACCATTAAAAAAGAAAACCCAAAAATAAATCTCTCAAAAAAAGGCTCTGCATAAACAGAACCTTTTCACAATAAACTCAGTTTTTTAATAAATTTAGAATTTATAAGCTACACCAACACGGAAGTCATTGGTTTTATAGCTAAGATCGATTTCTTCCCTTGCAAATTTCTTTTTACCAAAATCCGAGTAACGATATTCAGTGCGCACAATAATATTATTATTTAATGCGAAATCAACACCACCACCAAAGGTATAGCCAATCATTGTTTTTGATTCATCTACTTTGTTTTCTTTACTCATCACTACCGATAAAGTATCTTGAAGATCCACATAAGAAATACCACCAGCGACATAAGGCATAATACGGTCAGCAGCAAAACCAATACGTACCCGTGTAGCACCAGTCCACTTTTCTTTTAAAGTGTGATTAAAAAAAACATATTGCCCTTCTTCAGCTCTCGATCTAGCTACATGATGATACATTGCTCGTCCCAGATTTTTTGTACTGAGGGGAGATATTATTACTCTCGGTCTCTCTTGTACAGCCTCATTTCCCTCCGCAGATCGATATCTTGGAACCAAATCATCGCCAACAATAACAGTTTTGGTATCTTCCTGCCCAGACCACATTATATCTGTATCAACACCTATAATCAGGTTATTACCAAGATTAATATCCGACCCAGCATAAATACCACCTCTCATACCAAAGAGTTGAGGTAAATGCTTCTTATCAACTGACGCCCAACGATCAACACTATTATAACCTTCAGAACTTAGAGGAATATCAATATTAAGGGCGTTTGCAGTAACTTTACTTGAAAAACCAGCAACCTGACCACCAATATAAAAACCCGTCCAAGAAAATTTAGAATCAGCAGCAGATGAATTTGATTCCTGAAATAATATACTCTCAGACGCTTGCACTGTAGAAGTATAAACTGAAACAATAGTAAATATAGTTAAAAGAAATTTTATATTCACAGGTCTATCTCCAAAATATCCAAAATGCACTTTATATAAAATTTCATTTTAAAAATCTGTAGTAAAAATGATACAATAAAAACAATTAAGTCCTGTTTTCAACAGGACTTAATTTAAATCTTCTAATTAACTAGAATTTATAAGCTACACCAACACGGAAATCATTGGTTTTATAACCAATTTCCACTCTATCCTTTGCAAATTTCTTTTTACCAAAATCTGAATAACGATATTCTGCACGCAAAATAACACTCTTAGCCATTGCAAAATCAATACCCCCACCAAAAGTATAGCCCACAAAAACCTTTGTATCATCTATTAGATTGATAATGGGAAGCTCTTTACTCTCGTTTCTTATTGTTAAAAGATCTGAAAGCTGCGCATAGGCAACACCGGCAGAGACATAAGGCATCACATGATCCACTGCAAAACCAATGCGTAACCGTGTAGCGCCAACCCATTTTTCTTTTAAAGTGTTACTGGCATTTACAGGATCATCACCTTCTTTTGCAATTGAACGCACTTGTACATTGCCTACTGACCTGACCACTCTTACAGACCTTTCTCGACCAACTCTGCTCTCTTCTCTCTCTTCTATCTCTTCTTCCACTTTTCCACTTAGTTCATGCTGAGAAATAATTTTTGTATCTTTTTTCCCTGACCACATCATATCGGTATCTACGCCAAGAATAAGGCCATTTCCAAAACCAATATTAGATCCAGCATAAACACCCCCTATAACACCTGAAAGTTTGGGCAAATATTGCGATTCAAGGGATTCCCATTCTAGGTCGTTACTATTGCTACGACCTCTTATAGCAGATTCACTTGAAAAACCTCCAATCTGAGCACCCAAATAAAAACCTGTCCATGAAAAATCAGAAGAAATGATTATCGGAGCTGGCTGATGCTTCTGTTGCTGATGCGGAATCATAATATCAGCTGCCTGTAACATAAAAGTTAGTGCAAAAAACAAAATAGACGTCATAATTAAACGCATTACACTCATAAATCTATCTCCTAGACAAATATCCAAATTGACGCTTATAAAATATTCTATTTCAAATATCTATAATTAAAATGATACAGTCATAGAAAAAATAAAGGCCCTGTCTCTGACAGAGCCTTTTTGTAATTCAATTTTGCAATAAATTAGAATTTGTAAGCCACACCAACGCGGAAATCATTGGCTTTGTAGTTAACTTCAAGTTTTTCATTATGCAATTTCTTTTTACCAAAATCTGAGTAACGATATTCCGCACGCAAAATAACATTATCAGTCATTGCAAAATCAACACCAGCACCAAGAGTATAACCAATCATTGTTTTTGATTCATCATTTGTATTTAGCTCAGCAGAAGGTTCTTTGTCATCCTCAACTTTTACTGCAGGTTCTCCTACTGCAGGTTCTCCAGGAACTTTTTTCTTAGTAACTGACATTAAAAAGCTGTCTTGGAGCTGTGTATAAGCAACACCACCAGCGACATAAGGCATAATACGATCAGCAGCAAAACCAATACGAATCCTTGTAGCACCAGCCCACTTTTCTTTCAGAGTATGACCATACTCTATAGTTTCAAGTTCCTTTTCCGGTTTTGATCCTTCTTTATTAAGTAAAGGAAAAGACTTTTTCTGATTTTCACCTTCATCTTTTAACTCAACTGTCACTTTGCGATTTTTCGTGTCTTTCCGTCCAGACCAAATAACATCGGTATCAACACCTAGAATCAAACCATTCCCGAGATCAACATTGGAACCCGCGTAAACCCCCCCTGTGAAACCTGAAGGTTTAGACCACAAATCTTTATGAAGCGGAAGCCACTTTTTAGAATCATCACCATCACGACTACTGAAAGAAGTCTTACTTGAAAAACCACCAATCTGCCCACCGAGATAAAAACCCGTCCAAGAAAAAGCAGGAACTACAACAATTGTTTCTCCTACTTCTTGAGGAACTGTAATATCTGCTGCTTGTACTGCGGAAGCTGTCATCAAAGCAACAACAGATGCCGTCATTAAACATTTCATATTCATAAATTTGCTCCATAGCTAATGTTTATGTACATATATGTTGCATACCTCCTTTAAAATATCTGTAGCAAAAATGGCACAGACATAAAAAAAACATAATTATATGATATAATAGTTTTCTTTTTTTTAAATTATTAAGAACAAACACCGATTTCCAGAACCTATAGTCATAGAGTTAATTACTGTTTTTTCAAAATTTCTTATTAATAAATTCGAGCAATATTGAATTACCAATCAACAACATTATGAATATAATTAAACCACATCTCAAATTACACTCAATTATTAATAATGCTCTCTAACTCCCCGCTTTTCTAATTGACTAAAAACAAAATTAATCTTCTCGGCCTAGTGATTAGGAAAGCATATACGCATAATTATTATCGATTAAAAACTCATTGGGCCCCAAAACATTTTTCGTCTCTTTCTTTTATTTTTATTTAAATTTTTTGAAGAAGCAGATGCAAAAGTCATACGTACCGGCTCTGTTATTTCTTTCCACTCGCTATAAACACTATAACCATTAATTAAAACAAAATCTTTAAAAAAATTCTCACTGCACTGATTAACACAAGAAATAGACTCAATATGTGATACATCCTCTTTAATATCAGATCCTTGAACTGTAGAAACAGTAATCATAACAAAACTCGAAACTGCGACAAAATATTTCATATTCATAATTTATCTCCCTACTATAAAATACAAAATGTGTTTTTTATAAACTATTTTATAATACATATCTACAAAAAAATGATGCAGACACAGAAAAAATAAAGACCCTGTCTTTGACAGGGTCTCGCTATAATTTACTCTCATAACAAACTAAAATTTATGAGATCCACCAATACAAAAATCCTTAATAAGGTATTTTTATTTCACCTATCTTATTACCAGTCCAATAAGCTTTTTATAGATTCAATTTGATTTGAAAATACCTTACCAAATTCATTTTCCTAGTAGCACATCCTTACTAATCACATTAGTAAAAACAATCTTATCAACGATACAAAACCTCATATTCATAAAAGATTCATTTTTACCTACCGCATATTTATAAACACATAATATCTTATAAAAATAATAGTAGACGCTTTTAAAACGATATAGGAAAATGAGCAAAAAGCTTTGTAAAGAAGATATTCTGTATAAATTATATATTAGCTATTTCTTCTGTTTCTCATTCCAGAAATAAATTTAAAGCTCAAATATGAGCAAAAATATCAACTTCTAACCATCCTAAAAGATCAAGCTTTGCTCTTATAGGCAAAAATTGAAAACAAGCTTTTGCAATATCTTCTCGTTCTTCGCGTTTTAAACGTTCTTCCAATATACTTTTTAAACGATGTAGATACAAAACATCAGATGCTGCATACTCAATTTGTGCACGTGATAAAGCATCTGCTGCCCAATCTGATGATTGTTGCTGTTTAGAAATATTAACATTTAGTAGTTCACTACAAATTTCCTTCAAACCATGACGATCAGTATAAGTACGTGTCAGTTTTGAGGCAATTTTTGTGCAAAAAACAACATCCGGCATCACGCTAAATGTATGTGCTAAAATAGCAAGATCAAAACGCCCAAAATGAAATATTTTGGTAATTGATTTATCTTCAAGCAATGCAACCAAATTAGGAGCCCTATTTTGTCCTTTAGCAATCTGTATAATATCAGCAGTACCATCTCCAGAAGAAAGTTGAACCACACATAAACGATCACGGTGAGGTTGTAGTCCTAAGGTTTCGGTATCAATTGCAACAGAATCAACACAATAATTATCCAAATTTGGTAAATCGCCTTGATGAACACGAATCTTTGCCATTTATTCTCCTATTTGCTAAGGCTGCAAGAATCCGTACCCAAGACCGCTGCCCTTTATGAAATGATTTTAAATTATATTTCTCATTAGGTGAATGAATCCGATCATCAGCTAATGCAAATCCAACCAAAATAGTTTCCATATTAAAAATTGACTGTAAATCCCCAACGATTGGAATCGAGCCCCCTATAGCAGTTAACAAAGCAGGCGTCCCCCATTCCTGAAATAAAGCATCTTGCGCCGCTTGAATAAAAGGCGAATTATAAGGAAGTTGGACAGCTGGAAAAGCACCATATTCTTTAAATGCAACTGTACAATCTCCAGGAATAAGAGAACGCACATAATCACGAAAAGCCTGGCGTATCTTTTCTGGATTCTGTTTATGCACTAAACGAAAAGAAATTTTTGCATACGCTTGAGAAGCAATCACCGTCTTAAATCCTTCGCCTTCATATCCTCCACTAATGCCATTGATCTCTGCTGTAGGACGAGCCCATACTTGTTCTAAAAGACTCCGTCCATTTTCTCCAGCAGGAATAGAAAGACCAACAGGACTAAGAAAAATCTCAGCATTACAACTGAGTTTATCCCATGATTGTAAAATCTGTAAAGGTGTTTCTTCTACACCATCATAAAATCCAGGAAGCGTTACCCTACCATTTTCATCATGAAGTCCTGCCAAAATTTTAGCTAAAATGCGAATGGGATTAGCTGCTGCACCTCCAAAATAACCTGAGTGCAGATCGCAATTAGCTGCCGTAACGACGACCTCTTCTCCTAAAAGTCCCCGAAGACCAACACAAATCGATGGTGTATTCTCATCCCACATTGATGTATCACAGACTAGTGCACAATCAGCCTTCAGTTCATTAATATTTGCCTTTAAAAAAGGAATAAGTGAAGATGAACCACTTTCTTCTTCACCTTCTAACAAAATAGTAACCTTTACAGGAAGCTGTTTTGTTTCCTCTTTAAAGGCACGACATGCTTCAATAAAAGTCATAAGTTGGCCTTTATCATCTGAAGCACCACGAGCACAAATGATCTTGTTTCCATTTTGCTCTTTTAAAGAAGGCTGAAACGGATTATCTTCCCATAAATCTAGTGGATCAACTGGTTGGACATCATAATGCCCATAAAATAAAACATGCAGACAATCATCGGAAGGCCCTGGATGATGTCCAACAACCATTGGATGACCAGGTGTATCACGGCATGAAGCTGTGAAACCTATACTTTTCAAATCTTCCACCAACCAATCAGCTGTTTTACAACATTCATTTTTATATTCTGGATCTGTAGAAATAGATTGAAAACGTAAAAAAGAAAAAAGATGCTCAACGCTTTTTTCTAGATTCCTATCAAGATGCTTTAGCACTTTATTAAGCATAAAAAACCTTTCAATCTTCACAGAATTATGGATATAACTTTAAGCTTGTTACAGGATTTTGCAAGATACATTATTCATTTTTGACATTGTGGGCAATAAAAGCTTGAACGCCCCGACTGTAAAATACGCACAATAGGTATACCACAATTCAAACATTCTTTTCCCTCACGCCCATAAACTGAAAAATAGTGTTGAAAATACCCAAGTGAACCATCTGCATGCATATAATCACGTAAAGAAGTCCCCCCTGCAATAATCGCCTTAGTGATTACATCACATATGTTTTGTGCAAGAAAACTTGCAGATTCTGGCATACATAAATCTTCTAATGCTAATGTAAATGCACTACGCTGTGGTGATAAGTGACTACGCCAAAGTGCTTCACAAACATAAATATTCCCAAGACCAGCCACAATAGACTGATCAAGCAAAGCTGTTTTAAGAGACGTTTTTTTATTAACAAAAGCTTTTTTCAAATAAGCACCAGAAAGCATATCATTTATAGGCTCAACCCCTAACCTTTTTAAAAGTGGATGCTCATAAAGCTTTCTTGTATCTGTCAAAAGCATAAAACCAAAACGGCGAATATCATTATAAGTGAGACGATAAATTCTATCATCTTTTGCCTGAACGTCTATAATACAATGATCATGCGCAACTAATTTGCCTATGGAAGAATGCTCTTTTTTTAAAAATTCACCCTCTATACGCCATGATCCTGACATACCTAAATGACTCAAAATTGTTTCATTTTGTGAAAGATAGAATAATAAATATTTCGCACGACGACCAAGTTTTATGATCGTTCTATTCATCAATCGTTCAGAAAATGCTTCTGGAAAAGGAAAACGCAAATTTTTACGATTAAGTTTAACAGATATAATTTTTGAACCAGTTAAAAACGGATCAAGTCCACGGCGAACTGTTTCTACTTCAGGAAGTTCAGGCATTATCTCCCTAATGATTTCATATTTGTAAATTAAGCCCACTCACCCCGACGAAATACAGGAATTTTTTTACCATCCTGCATAACACCGTCTATGTCAATTTCATTTGATCCAATCATCCAGTCAATATGAATAATACTCTTATTCCCACCACGCATTGCAATCTCTTCTGCGGTTAACGTTGCTCCATTTAAAAAGCATTTAGAATAACATTGTCCTAAAGCGATATGACACGCAGCATTTTCATCAAACAATGTATTATAAAAAAGTAAACCACTCCTAGAAATAGGTGAAGAATGAGGAACAAGAGCAACCTCACCCAATCGACTAGCACCCTCATCACTTTGTAAAACCTGTTGCAAAACTTCCTGTCCGTTCGAAGCAGATGCATTGACAATACGTCCTGCTTCAAAACGCATTTCAATATTATCAATGATCGTTCCTTGATAGGAAAGTGGCTTTGTTGAACGAACAAAACCATCAACTTTATAAGCATGGGGGTTGTAAATACTTCTTCAGTTGGAATATTGGGATTACAGACAACACCATTTTGAGCTATCGAAGCACCTCCATGCCATTCGTGTTCATCTGCCAGACCAACCATTAAGTCAGTCCCTGGACCTATAAAATGCAAAGCAGTAAAACGTTGTTCATTAAGCCAAGATGAACGTTGCTTTAAATTAGCATTGTGCGTACGCCATGCGTATACAACATTATCCTGTGTCACACGTGAAGCAGAAAAAATAGCTTCTGCTAATTTCTGAACTGCTTTATCAAGAGGCAAATCAGGAAATACTGCCATAGCCCATCCCGCGGTTGGATAAGCGACAATCGACCAGTTAATCGCAAAATTTGATATTTTGTTAAGAGCTGGCTGATAAGCAATCGAAGTGGCTTTATTCAAACGTGAAACCTTATCCAAATCTTGATTGGAAAACAACAAAGGATCATCACCAACAATTGCCAAACGTGCAGCTCCATTTTCAAAAGCTTTTGCCATTCCTTCATAAAGCCAGGAAGGTGCACAATCAAAACTAGCAGAATGAGCATTTTCAAAACGGATAAGAGATAACGCCTCATCACCAAACAGTGGTGTAATAACACCAGCACCAACCTTATAAGCATGATAAGCTATTTGCCGAACCAAAGGTAAAGCTTTAACTGGGGCAGTTAAAATAAGGTCTTGCCCTTCTTGTAAATTGAGTCCTACTTTTATTGCAACTTCTGCAAGACGGTTAAGCATTTCAGGATAAATCATCCCATCGATATCAAAACGCATAACCGCTATCCCTTATTTAACTACGAAAAAATTACCGACTTTTATGCCGTTCTTCTAACATTGCAACAATTGCATTTAACTGGTGTGGTAAAGGCATAGCATACGCTATAATTGTTGTGTTTTCTCTTAACTCATCTTTACGACGAGGTGCAAATGTAGGAATAGGGATTCTACCAAGCTGCGCAACAACAAAAGGCACAGGACTCTTCTTATCTGCTTGTGCAATTGCTATTGAAGCAGGTGACCCCTGTATATCTGCTGTTCTTATTTCTCTATTTTCTATAGTTGAATTCATAAAATTGGGCATATTGCTAGAATGTTCTTGAGAAAAAGCAAACGCAACATCATAAGGACTGTCATTAACTGGAACTTGAAGCGATCCATCACGCCGACGTTTTTCATAGAAAGCATTACCTCCTACAACACGAACATAGTGCATATTCTTATAAGGGAAAGATAAACCAGCAGTATGGAAAAACATAGCATTTTTACTTTTCTTATCCCGTTCACCACGTAAAACAGCATCGGCAGCTTCTTTAACACGAGCAACAGAGGCCTTCTCAAGCATAGGACGCGTTAAAACACCTGGAGCGAACTGTTTACGTTGACCAACAACACCACAAATAGTCTTTGGATAAGCACTTGAATTTACACGATTCATAACGATCGTTCCAACAGCAATCATTCCCTCACGACTTGAACGATTCGATTCAAAATACATTGCACGCATAAGACATTGGCGCTCTGTTAGTGGATACTCGACTGGTTTAGTTTTTTTATGGTCGCTCACCTTTTGAAAGTTCACATGATTCGAAGAACACCCAATGATAACCGATAATATAACACAAAGGACAATAATAACCCATTGATTTTTCTTCATTTCACACAATACGTTCCCTATGTCTTTAAATATTCAAAATTCAATTAAATTTTTAAATACAATTAAAAAATATAATTCATTATTAACTTTTCAGTAAATTTTTAATATGATATAATCATCAAAAAGTTTTTATACACAAAAAAACAATAAAAAAATCTTAATTTAAAACATCTCTCATTACCTAAATTATCCAATGAATTATTTTGTCATTATTAAATTTAATATAACTACCCAAAATTTTTACAATTACTATAGTATTTGGTAAACAATAAACGCAACACTTCGGCACCATCCAAAGCTTTTTTACACAAAAAAATACATCTGTGTGGATACATAAAAAAATTTTTGTTAGACTCAAATATAATCCACAGATTTGAAAATCTTATAAAGCATGATAATAACAATAAAGCTTAAAACTCCTTATAATAGACTCATAAAAAAACTAATCTGCTTTTTTCTCATTTACTCCAACTTTATATGTCATATCATCGCGGCGACGACCAGACGTGATATGGTGACCTGTTATAATATAATGCAGCGTTTCAGCAATATTGGTAACATGATCACCAATCCGTTCAATATTCTTTGCGCAAAAAAGTAAGTGCGTACAAACCGTAATATTACGCATATCTTCCATCATATAAGTCAAAAGTTCCCGAAAAAGAGAAGTATACAAAGAATCAATTTTATCATCACTTTCGCGTACTGCATCAATGCGGTCCAATAAACGACTCCTATAAGCATCAAGTACTTCCTTTAATTGATTGCGTGCTAAATCTGTAATCGTTTCAAGCCCATGGTAAAAAGCTGCAGGTTGACGTGTCTCCGAAATAGCAACTGTCCGTTTTGCAATGTTTTTTGCCATATCTCCAATTCGTTCAAGATCAGAAGCAATACGGATAGCACCAACAATTTCACGTAAATCCACAGCCATCGGTTGGCGCTTACAAATAATGGTAATCGCTTTTTCATCAAGATCACGTTCTGCTTCATCTAAAAATAAATCATCAGCAATAACTGTAGCAGCTAACTCAGAATCATCGCATACAATTGATGCTACAGAACGTTCAATCATTCTTTCAGCATGGCAACCCATTTCCGAAATCTTGGATTCCAAATATTCTAATTCTATATCATAAGAATGAACAATATGGCTCATAGATAATACCTTATATCCTTCAATTCACTTACCCAAAACGCCCAGTAATATAATCCTGCGTCCGTTGCTCTTTTGGTGAAGTAAACATCATTTCTGTTGCACCAACTTCTACCAAGTGTCCTAAATGGAACATAGCTGTATATTGAGAAACACGCGCTGCCTGCTGCATAGAGTGTGTCACAATAACGATTGTATAATTTTGTCTTAACGCATCGATCAACTCTTCAATGCGTGCCGTTGCGATTGGATCAAGAGCTGAACAGGGCTCATCCATCAAAATAACTTCAGGACTTACTGCAATAGCACGCGCAATACATAAACGTTGTTGCTGTCCGCCTGATAAACTTGTTCCCGGCCCATGAAGGCGATCTTTTACTTCTTCGAATAATCCCGCCTGTATCAAACTTTTTTCAACAATATCCTGCAATTCAGCACGAGATTTCGCTAAACCGTGAATACGTGGTCCATAAGCAACATTCTCAAAAATAGATTTTGGAAAAGGATTAGGTTTTTGAAAAACCATTCCAACACGCGCACGCAATTCTACAACATCAATACGTGAATCATAAATATTTTCCTCATCTAAAGTAATTAGACCTGTTACTTTAGCGCCTTCAATTGTATCATTCATACGGTTAAAACATCGTAAAAAAGTCGATTTTCCACAACCTGAAGGTCCAATTAATGCAGTGACTTGATGTTCAATAATATCAAGAGTAATGCCGTGAATCGCTTCTTTCTTTCCATAAAAAACACGAACATCTTGACCACACATTTTGATCTTCATGTTAGATTCAACATCAGTTTTATGCATAAACTCTCCCAAAATTACCAACGTCGTTCAAACCGCCGGCGTAAAATAACTGCTGAAATATTCATAAAAACAAGAAAAATCATTAGTATAATAATAGCGCCGGATGTCTTCTCAAGAAAAGCGCGTTCTGCTTCACTTGCCCACATAAAAATTTGAACAGGCAAAGCTGTTGCAGGATCCATCGGTGTCGTAGGAATATCTACAACAAAAGCAACCATCCCAATTAAAAGTAAAGGTGCTGTCTCACCTAATGCCTGAGCCAAACCAATAATTGTACCTGTTAGAATACCAGGAGCTGCTAAAGGAATAACATGATGAAAAACCATTTGCGTTTTCGATGCACCCAACCCTAAAGCTCCTGCACGAATAGAGAATGGAACAGCTCGTAAAGAAGAACGCGTAGCAATAATAATTGTTGGTAATGTCATAAGAGCCAAAACAAGCCCTCCAACAAAAGATGCTGAGCGTGGCATTCCCATAAAGTTGATAAAAACAGCAAGCCCTAAAAGACCAAAAACAATCGAAGGAACAGCAGCAAGATTATTAATATTAATTTCAATAAAATCTGTGAATTTATTTTTTCGTGCATATTCTTCAAGATAAATAGCTGTTGCTATCCCAATTGGCAATGAAATTACTAAAACAATAATCATCATATAAAAAGAACCAATCATTGCAACACCTAATCCTGAAGTCTCAGGACGACTTGATGCACCAAATGTAAAAAAATGACGATTGAAAGCCTTATAAAGAGTACCGTCATTAATTAAATATTTCATCCATTTTATTTGTTGATCAGAAATTTTTCGATTTTTTTCTGGTACATTTAAATTAATCTGCCCTTTATATGCTGAATCAATATTTGCTGCAGCTAAAACTTTAATTTTTTGGATTGTTCCAATCAAATTTGGATTTTTTGTAATTATATCACGTAATTGAACGCGGACACTCTGCGAAAACATACGGTTAACATCGCGCATAGACGGTTGATCATTTTGGTCTACCCCAAGTTTTTCTGCCAAAGCATTCCGTACAAGAAGTGGGTAATTCGCAGTTATTAATATCTTTGGATTACTCTCACGGTGACCACCTGGATCAATCACTTTTTCGTCCAAATAAACTGACAAAATCATCTCACTTTGAAAAAATGCTGTATAACCTTGACTAATAATAGACCATAAAAGAGCTACCAAAAAAACAAACTAATAAAAATAGCACTTAAACCATAAGTGCGAAAACGACGCTCAGCTCGATAACGACCTTTGAGACCAATACTACGACGATGCGCAAAAAAAACTTCACTCATTCATATCGTTCCTGATATTTACGAACTATATAAAGAGCTAAAATATTCATTAAAAGAGTCAGAATGAAAAGCGTCATTCCCAAAGCAAAAGCCACAAGTGTATGTGGAGAATTAAACTCAAAATCACCTGTCAATTGATTAACAATTTTAACCGTCATTGTAGTCATCGCTTCAAATGGATTAAAAGTCAAATTTGCTGCAACACCGGCTGCTAACACCACAATCATTGTCTCTCCAATCGCACGTGATGCTGTTAACAGAAGTGCTCCCACGATCCCAGGAAATGCAGCTGGTATAACTACTTTTTTAATTGTTTCAGATTGTGTTGCTCCTAAACCATAAGAACCTTCACGTAAAAAACGTGGAACAGCAGTAATGATATCATCTGATAAAGATGAAACAAAAGGAATCAACATAATTCCTATAACAATACCAGCTGTCAAAACACTTTGAGCCATAATAAAACTAATTCCACCAGAAAGAGACAGTGAAAGATCGCGCAAAAAAGGCCCAACAATCTTCAAAGCAAAAAAACCGTACACAATAGTTGGAATACCAGCAAGTACTTCTAATAATGGTTTTACAATTGACCGTAATTGAGTTGAAGCATATTCAGCCATATAAAGGGCAGCAAATAACCCAATAGGTACAGCAAAAAGCATAGAGACAAAAGCAATATAAAGTGTACCAGCTAAAAGCGGTATTAAACCAAACTGTCCCACACTATCTTCTGTATGATTCATTGAAAAACGAGGATCCCATATTGTTCCAAAAAAGAAATTTGAAAATGATACAGATTGAAAGAAATTTATTGTTTGAAAGAACATAGAAATCGCAATGCCAACTGTTGTTAAAATAGCAACTGTAGACGCACAAACCAATCCAACAACAATCAAACGTTCGACTTTGTTACGAGCACGTTGGCACGGAGAAACTTGCATAAATCCAAAAACAAAACAGCAAAGTGTAATCATAAAAAACAAAATATGACCAATAAATTGCAATTTTTCAGAAAAAGAATACCATGATCTTGTAATTTGTAACATGTAGTCTGGCACTGTTACAGGCAAAACAAATCCTTGCGCTAATAATTGAGCTCGCACATCTTCATATAAAGCATCAGTAATAGCTCCTTTAAAGTGAGGTATCAGTTTGATTAAACTACGGATAAGTCGATGATTATCTATTTCTGTCGTATACGTTATATATGTTTCTAGCTCTCGTGAAGCAATATATTCCAAATAAACAGAACTGCCACCATTCCAAAAAATCAAAAAAATCAGAGTAGGAATAATAGTTATTAGAAATGTCCACCAACCATAATAATGTGCACGAGAATGCATTTTAAATCCCGAACTTTCAAGGAAACGAGCTCGCATATAAGAAATACAAAAGCCAATAATACCAAAAATCAATAGGAGAAAAACAATTAAAGAAACAGCCATTTTTTTTCAATTTCTACAAAAAGAAACATAAAAGAATTCCGCATTATCAACGCAAAAAATTATTGCGAAACCATTACTTTACCAGAAGAAAAAGCATCCCGTTGTAATTGTCTTTCTCTTTCAGAAATAGGAACCAAGCCGTACTCAGCTAATGGACTATGTAGACCAATCATTTGATCAGAAAGAAACAAATCAACATACTCTTGCATACCTGGAACAATTCCTAAATGCAATTTCTTAACATAGAAAAACAATGGACGTGAAATCAAATATGAGCCATTAGAAATTGTTTCAGCACTTGGATAAATACCATTAATAGATGCAACCTTAAGTTTATCAGCATTGTTTTCATAAAAAAACAAACCAAAAACTCCAATCGCTGTTTTACCAGAAGTAAAACGAGCAAGTGTCTCAGAATAATCACCATCAATATCAATAACTTTCCCATCTTTACGGACAGCAATACATGCAGCATTAATTGCCTTATCATTCATCCCCAAAGCTTTCATCTGCTCAACTGCACCACTGGCCTTGCAGCCAACAGAAAGTACCTTTTCTTCAACAATTTCACGGGTTCCATGCTTTTCACCAGGAATATAAGCTGTAATTGTCCAATCAGGAAGATCACTATTGACTGTACTCCATTTCATAAATTCATTCGGTTTCAATTTCCCATCTACAATAATCTGGGCAGCTAATGCTTTATAAAGATCCACTGGCTGCAATTTCCAATTAGGACCATTGATATCTGTTGCAAAAACAACGCCATCATATCCAATACGCATTTCTTCAATATCCTTTACACCAGCATCAAAACAAGATCGCAATTCATCTGGCTTCATTGCCCGCGAAGTATGAACAATATCAATTGTATTATTCCCAATACCACGACAGAATTCCTTGATACCAGCTCCTGAACCTCCAGATTCAATAACAGGAACTTTAAAATTAGAGTACATTTCTCCAAAAATCTCAGCAACAATTTTCCCATAAGGCAAAACTGTAGATGAACCTACAATATGAATTCGATTGCGAGCATAACCAATATCAATCAAAAATATAATAGAAAAAACAAACCCTATTCCAATTGATAATAATTTTCTCATCTATAATTCCTTCAAATTTAGTTCAAGATCTATCGTTACATTACAGTGATACACAAAACTTAATTCACATCAGTTAGTATAATAAATGAAAAAATGACATTTATAATTTTTTATAATAAACTATGTTTTAGTCATCTATTTAAATAAATTTAATTTAAACGTTTAAGTTCAATAATATCCCAAAAAAGAGAAGCGATATCTAGGCCTCCAAAACGTTTAATTTCACGAATTCCCGTTGGAGATGTAACATTGATTTCTGTTATATAGTCTCCAATCACATCAATCCCTACGAGAAGAAAACCACGTTTTTTTAAAACAGGGCCAATACGTGCACAAATCTCATAATCACGCTCTGTCAAATCAATACATTCTACACGCCCTCCAACATGCATATTGGAACGAACATCAGTAGCTGTAGGAATCCGATTAATTGCTCCAACCGGCTCACCGTCAAGCAAAATAATTCGTTTATCCCCCTCTCGCACACTCTCTAAATAACGTTGGACAATAAAAGGTTCTTTATAGCTTTTTTCAAACATTTCGATAAGCGACGCGAAATTGCGATCATCTTGTTTTAAATGAAAAACACCTGCACCTCCATTCTCATAAAGTGGCTTAATAATAATATCGCCAAACACAGACCTAAATGCCTTTATTTCTTCAATATCCTTTGTAATCAATGTTTCTGGCATCAAATCAAAAAATTCGGTAACAAAAATCTTTTCCGGGCTATTGCGCACCCATACCGGATCATTCACAACCAGTGTTTTAGGATGAATACGCTCTAAAAAATGAGTGGTAGTGATATAATTCATGTCAAAAGGAGGATCTTGTCGTAAAAGAACCACATCCATATCTATCAATTCTGTACGAACAGGCTGGCCTAATTGGTAGTGAGATCCTTCTTCATCACACACAGTGAGTGGCTCTAACCGTGCAATCACACACCCATCGCGTATAAATAAGCAATCCGGTGTATAATGGAAAAGGGAATGTCCACGTTCCTGAGCTGCCAAAGCAAGTGCAAATGTAGTATCTCCTCGGATCTGAAGCGTCGCAATATGATCCATCTGAATAGCAATTTTCATTAATAAACCTCCTACCGCTGAACGCGAACTGGTCAAGCAAATATAAACTTATTAAATAGTAAAAGAAACTATGACAAGAGAGAGCCTATGATAAAAGAAATTGATGAAAAATTAAGTAAAGAGGAAATCGAACGCTATGCACGTCATATAATTCTTCCTGAAATTGGTGGAATAGGACAACAAAGGCTTAAAGCTGCACGCGTTCTTATCGTTGGTGCGGGTGGTCTTGGAACTCCTGTCTTACTATATCTTGCTGCAGCAGGCATTGGAACCATTGGAATTGTTGACGATGACATCGTCTCATTATCTAATTTACAACGTCAAGTTATTCATAGCACAAATACAATTAACCAATACAAAACTATTAGTGCCGAAACAACAATAAAAGCAATAAATCCTCATGTAAAAGTTGAAAAATACAATATCCGTTTAAATGAAAGTAATGTGGATAAACTGCTTAACGCCTATCACATTATTATTGACGGCAGCGATAATTTTGCCACGCGCTATCTCCTAGCAGATCATGCTGCCCAATGCGCCAAACCTTTAATAAGCGGTGCTATACATAGATTCAAAGGTTCACTAACAGTACTTATGCCTTATAAAGATAATAATCCACACTATCGCGATTTATTTCCTAACCCACCCGCCCCAGGCACTACACCTAAATGTGCCGAAACTGGAATCATCGGTGCTTTGCCCGGAGTTATCGGTACATTACAAGCAATGGAAGCAATTAAATTGATCACAAATATTGGTGAACCTTTGGTGGGAAGGCTCCTCCTTTACAACGCATTGTCAGCACAATTTGATATGATTTTCTATAAACGACCAGCTTCTAGCGCAAATGCAGCAGACATTAAAGTTTGCGTATAAGGATTTTTGGGATAAGAAAATATACGATCAGCAGAATTATATTCAACTATTCTGCCACAATTCATAACAATCACCTCATGCGCAAGCGCTTTAACAACTTTCAAATCATGACTAATAAAAAGATAACCTAAATGATATTTTAATTGCAAATAACGTAAAAGATCAACAATTTGTGCCTGCGCACTCATATCAAGAGAAGATGTTGGTTCATCAAGCATAATAAGACGTGGTTTTAGAATAATTGCACGCGCAAGAGCAATCCGCTGTCTCTGTCCGCCAGAAAACTCATGAGGATAACGAAAACGGTTAGTAGGATCAAGATCAACCTCACACAAAGCTTCAATCACACGATCATCACGTTCAGAAGAAGAAAGCCTAGGTTCGTGAATTGATAAACCCTCAGCAATAATTTCACTTACAGACATACGTGGAGAAAGTGAACTAAAAGGATCTTGAAAAACAATCTGGATATGACGACGCAAAGAACGCATCTGTTTAAAACTAAAATTGCTTATATCAACACCATCAAAGATGATCTGACCTTTAGAAGAAAGCATTCGCGTCAATGCAAGTCCTAATGTTGTTTTTCCTGATCCAGACTCTCCTACTACACCAAGCGTTTGACCAGAACGAACTATAACATCTATATCCTGAACAGCTTTTACATAATCAACTGTCCGTTGCAGCAACCCTTTTTTAATTGGAAACCAAACTCGTATTTTCTGACCTTGCATCAAAACAGGTGCGTTATTATCAGCTTGAAGAGGATGATTTTTAGGTTCTGCTTCTAATAATTGTTTTGTATAAATATGTTGAGGATTTTTAAAAATTTCGTCTGTTGAACCATTTTCAATAATTTTTCCTTCTTTCATCACGTAGACACGATCTGCAATACGACGTACAATATCCAAATTATGGGTAATAAAAAGCATTGACATTTTGTGATGTTTTTTAAGCTGTATTAACAGTTCAAGAATTTGTTTTTGAACAGTCACATCAAGTGCAGTTGTTGGTTCATCAGCAATCAATAATTTTGGATTATTGGCAATTGCCATTGCAATCATCACACGTTGTCGTTGACCACCTGATAATTGATGGGGAAATGAATCTAAACGTTTTTGTGGTTCACTAATACCTACTTGTTTCAGTAAATCAACAATATGCATGCGCAACAGTTTATCAGAAATAGCTGCATGCATTTTAAGAACTTCACCTATCTGACGTTCTACAGTATGCAAAGGATTAAGAGAGATCATCGGCTCTTGAAAAATCATGGCAATATCTTTACCACGAATTTTACGCAAATCTTCTTCTTTCAGCTTCATTAAATCTTTATTATTAAAGAGAATTTCACCCGATTGATCAAGTCTTTTTAAAAAAGGCAATAATTGTAAAATAGATAGTGCTGTTATTGATTTTCCTGAACCTGATTCTCCAACAAAAGCAACTGTTTCCCCTTCCCAAATATCGAAAAAAATCTGTTTAAGAATATATTTTTTTGTCTCTGCCTGACAAAATGCAACGGAAAGTTCACGTACTGAAAGCAATCCTGTCATTATTGTATCTTTCGTGGGTCAAAAGCGTCTCTAGCTGCTTCACCAATAAATGCCAACAACGATAATATCACAGCAATAACAACAAAACCTGTGATACCAATCCAAGGAGCATTTAAATTAGAGGTAGCCTGCCGCATTACCTCCCCTAAAGAAGCATAACCAGGAGGAAGACCAAAGCCTAAATAATCAAGCGATGTTAATAATGAAATCCCTGATGTCAATAAAAACGGCAGATAAGTTAAAGCAGCAACCATAGCATTAGGCAGTAAATGACGCATCATAATAATCCTATTAGGAACACCTAACGCGCGTGCAGCACTAATATAGGTAAAATTTCGTGCTCGTAAAAATTCTGCACGTACCACACCAACCAATACTACCCATTGAAAAAGCAGCATAACACCCAACAGCATCCAAAAGCCCTGTGCTAAAACTGCAGCCATAATAATCACTAAATAAAGTGATGGTACAGAAGACCATATTTCAATCAAACGCTGACAAATTAAATCAATCCAACCACCGAAATAACCTTGAACTGCACCAGCTGTAATACCGATAATTGCAGAAATAGCTGTTAAAAGAATACTAAAAATTATCGATACACGAAAACCATACAAAACTCGTGCAAAAATATCACGTGTCAGATCATCTGTTCCAAGCCAATTCCAGTGATTAATGTTACATTCCGGATCAGCACTTCCCTTTGCATAACTAATACAACGCTCTTCTTTGCTTTGGAGCCAAAAAGGAGGTGCTAATGCTAAAGTTTTATTCCCTACTACCGTATTATAAGAATAACGGACCAGTGGCCAAAATGCCCAACCATGTTGGGCTATTTCATTTTGAATGAAAGGATCTCGAAAATCTGCTTTAGCCAAATTTCCACCAAATTTTTCATCAGGATAATCAAAAAAAATAGGAAAAAGAAACTCCTCTTTATAAGAAACAATAATCGGACGATCATTAGCAATAAATTCTGCTAAAAAAGAACAAAAACATAAAAATAAAAACAACCATAACGACCACAAACCGCGACGATTCTGTTTAAAATTGTTCCAACGACGCGCATTCAATGGAGAAAGAAAAGCCCATTGTTTCAATTTATCATTACACAATCTATTGTATTTTTCTTTTTCCATCATAAATCCTTTTTATCAAAGTCAATACGTGGATCAACCATCATATAAACAATATCAGAAATGAGACTTATAATAAGACCAATTAACGAAAAAATATAAAGAGAAGCAAATACAACAGAATAATCACGATTAACAATAGAAGTATAACTTAAAAGACCTATACCATTTAATGAATAGAGCATTTCAATTAATAAAGATCCACTAAAAAATGATCCCATAAAAGTCGTAGGAAAACAAGCTATGACCACTAAAATCGCATTGCGAAACACATGAGCATAAAGAACTGAATGCTCACTTAACCCCTTAGCCCGAGCTGTAATAACATATTGTTGGCGAATTTCTTCCAGAAAACAATTTTTTGTTAACAATGTCGTTGTTGCAAAAGAAGAAACGACCATCGCCGTCAATGGTAAAACCAAATGATACAAATAATCCAATATCTTTTCTCCAAAAGATAATGTATCAAAATTATCAGAAGTCAAATGACTCAATGGAAACCAATCAAAAAATGACCCTCCAGCAAAGAAAACCATTAAAAAAATACCAAAAAGAAAACTTGGAATCGCATAGCCAATAACAATAACAGTACTTGTCCATACATCAAAAATAGAACCCTCCTTGATAGCTTTACGGATTCCCAATGGGATAGAAATAGTGTAAGAAATCAATAATTGCCAAAAACCAAGAGAAAGAGAGACAGGTAATGCATCTTTAATAAGATCAATAACTAAGCGTCCCTGTATATAAGACTCGCCAAAATCAAAACGCACATAACGACTAAGCATTGTTAAATAACGTTGCAAAGGAGGCTTATCAAAACCGAATTGTTTTTCAAGTTTGGCAATAAATTCTGGATCCAATCCCTGCGCACCACGATATTGAGAAGCTCCAGAGGATAATGATCCAACGTGAGAACTATTAGCAATAACATCAGAAGACAAATTAAAATCTCCGCCACCAGCTATACGTCCTATAGCATCCCCCCCTGTTCCTTGTAATTGGGCAATGATATTTTCAATAGGCCCACCTGGGGTAAATTGAACAATGATAAATGTCACCGTTAAAATACCAATAAGTGTCGGTACAATCAAAAGAAAACGCCGTATAATATAGGCTGCCATTTGTTTTTTTCCTTTTCAATAACAACATATCATATCATTTTTTACATATCGATAATAATTTTTGATAAATTCAAAATTACAAATAAAATTTAACTATATGCTTTTTTTAACATAAACTAATCTTGTTTATCATTTTGTGGTAGAGGGATATGATGATCAGATAAGCTACGTAAATAGAGCAAAAGATCGGCCCGGTCTTGATCATTTTTAATCCCACGAAAAGACATAATCGTTCCTGGAAATGCTTGACGTGGTGATTGAATATAACGATCCAAAGTAAAAAAATCCCATTTTCTATCAGAATTCGCACGCAACACTTTTGAATAAGAAAAATTTTTTACAATTGCAAAAGGACGGTTAACAATCCCCCAAAGTGATGGACCAATACGATTAGATTCATCACGTTTAGAAGTATGACAGATCGCACACTGACGAAAAACCTTTCTCCCATTTTCAAGATCACCTTGTTTAAGAAGTTCACTTAACAATAAAGATTTGTCAGATATATTCTGTGTTTTTTTAAGCGTTTCATTACTGATAATTTTATAACGTTTATAAGAATGTTGGACTGAATCATCATAAATAATATCACTCATAGTGGAAAAACCCACTAAAACAATCACCAACAACAAACAAGCACAAATTAAACAAATAAAAGTTGATCGATTCATAAAATTTAAACGTTCATATTTTTATATTATTTTCAGTTTAGTTCTTTGTAGTTATTTTCCTTATTAAGGTATAAGGTTATAAAAATTAAGTACAAATTCTTTGGAACTCTGCAATGTCTCTTCAACCAATCATTCTTATTCCTGCTCGTATGGGTTCAACTCGTCTACCAGGTAAAGCCCTAGCTGATATAGCTGGAAAGCCCATGATCGTTCATGTTGCTGAACGGGCAAAAGAAACCGGACTAGAGCGTATTATCGTTGCAACAGATCATGACAAAATCGCTCAAACTGTCACAGCTTATGGCTATGAATGTATCATAACCTGCACAAATCATCAATCGGGATCTGATCGCATTTATGAGGCTTTAACTAAAGTTGATCCTAAACAGAACTATGATGTTATTGTGAATGTACAAGGTGACTTGCCAACAATAACACCTAATGCCATAATAAGTGCCTTACGGCCTTTAGAAAATAATTTAACTGATATTGCAACATTAGGAACAAAACTTATTGAAGAAAATGAAAAAATAAACTCCAATATTGTTAAAATCATTGGCACACCAATTGCTAAAAATCGACTTCGTGCTCTTTATTTTACCCGTGCAACTGCACCTTATGGAGATGGACCTTTATACCATCATATTGGATTATATGTTTACCGACGCAAAGCTCTTGAAAAATTTATAACACTTAAATCGTCGACACTTGAAAAACGTGAAAAACTTGAGCAATTACGAGCATTAGAAAACAATATGCGTATTGATGTGGAGATAATCGATACAACTTTTTTAAGTGTCGACACACAAAATGATCTCGAAAGAGTCCGTAAAATTCTAGTATAAAACTAAAATAATCAACACAATTATTTTTTAGTATATCTTAAAATTAAACAATGTTATATTGTTAATTAAATATGATCATTCTAAATAATTTAAAAGGGGAATATATAAATGAAAAAACTTCTATCTCAAGGACTGACTTTTGTAAGTATTCTGATCTGTAATGATGCTTTTGCTGGATTTGGCGAAAATAAGTGGATTTTTAAACCTCATGAGAAGGTTGTAATTAAAAAACTTGATATAGCTCAACAAGGTGTAGAATATGATTGTAAAAGCATCAACCCTATAACCACATTTCGCTTAACATATACAGACCCTCGTGGTTTAGAATATCTGAAAATTATTTCTGATAATCCAAGTCAGATAACTCACAGTAAAGACAGCAAATTATTTATTATTAGTAATGTTTCGTCCCTTCATGTAAAGTTCCCTTGGATAGGAGGACCTTACACTTTTGAGAATATAACCGACAATAAAGTTGTAGGAACAAACTGTGATTCAGGAGTATATGATGTAGGAGTGTATGGAGAAGAATAATCTTACTTTAAAATTAAGAAAAATTTATTTCTATGTGAGAACGCTTTTATAGAGCATCCTGAAAGCTTATCAAATTCAGATACAAATTTAATCATCTGTATCATGTTTTTGGTTCTTTCTTGATTTTTTATTTTAAATAGATAATATAAGCGAAGGGAGGTTGGTGATGGACGAACTGCTCGCCAATCGGGTCAGATCTGGAAAGAAGCAGCCCTAACGAGTTTTTGTACGGGTCATCGTACCAATCTCCTTTTTTAAATAAGCTATATATTTAAGCTTTTAAAGTATAGTATTTTAGTTTTTATGGTAGTATTTCTGTTTCAAAAGAAGAGAGATTTTGAGCTCTTTAAATTTAGAGGATCTTATTCTTATAAAAGACGCCAGTTGAAAAAATTTTCTTAATATTAAAAATGCTTTCTGTTAATCCGTGCTCTCATCTTATTAAGATACATCTAAGAGGGCTTCAAAATTGGAACAATTAATAGAAAATATGCCAGCAATAATGACATATCGCGTTCTTGCTCGAAAATACCGACCTCAAAATTTTTCTGACCTCATTGGTCAAGAAGCAATGGTATGTACCCTCAATAATGCCTTTAAAACAGGACGTATTGCACAAGCATGGATGTTGACAGGAATACGGGGAGTAGGAAAAACCACAACAGCACGTATTTTAGCGCGAGCTCTCAACTACAAAACAAAAGATATTGATCAACCAACTACCCTATTCGACAAACTTGGTGAGCATTGTACACAAATCATTGAAGGTCGCCATATGGATGTTATTGAAATGGATGCTGCTTCACATACTGGCATTGACGACATTCGTGAAATTATTGAACAAATCCGTTACCGACCTATTTCTGCACGTTATAAAGTATATATTATTGACGAAGTTCACATGCTCTCAACACAAGCATTTAACGGTCTATTAAAAACACTTGAAGAACCTCCTCCACATGTAAAATTTATTTTTGCAACAACAGAAATTCGCAAAGTTCCTATTACAATTCTTTCACGCTGTCAGCGTTTTAATTTACAGCGTATTGAAGCAGCTGTTTTGGTTAACCATTTATGCCAAATTGCTCAATTGGAAAAAATTGAAGTACAAGATCAAGCTTTATTCATGATTGCCCGTGCAGCAGAAGGATCTGTCCGTGATGCATTATCTATTTTTGACCAAGCAATTGCTCATGGTAATGGCAAAGTTGATGCCATTACAGTAAGGACAATGTTAGGATTGAACGATCAATCTCGCATTATTGATCTATTTGAATCTATTATGAAAGGAAATATTATTCATGCATTGCATGAATTACACAATCAATACAATGCAGGTGGAGATCCTTTCGTTATACTAACAGAATTAGCTGATTTTACTCACTTGATCACACGATTAAGTTTGACACCAGAAATAGTAGAGAATTTATCATTCACAGAAGAGGAACGCTCAAGAAGTTTAGATTTTTCAAAAAAACTTTCTATTCGCATTCTTTCACGTAGCTGGCAAATGCTCCTCAAAGGCTTACAGGAAGTTAACCAAGCTTCTCATCCTATTCAAGCTGCTGAAATGTTATTAATTCGCCTTACACACGTTGCTGATTTACCAACTCTCGATGAAGCTTTAACAAAGCTCACACAAGAAAAAACAACATCTATAATTGTTCAAAACCATTCCTCTCAAGAAATAATAAACGAAAGCAATATCATACAAACTGAAGTTGCTCATAATTATGCTTTCTCCCCAATTTCAGATAAATTGAAAAACCAATCTAATCTTTCTCAAAAACATACAGAACAATTAAAGATTAAAACTTCTGAGAATATGAATTTTTGTGATACGACTGAAATTCGCGAAATTTTCCAAACTAATCAACCTAATGAAAATATAAACAATTTATCTGGTATTTTCCCCCAATCAGAAATAGAAACTACAGAGCAAAAACCCATCATCATAAATTCTTTACAAGATATTGTTGATCTAGCTGAACAACATAATGAAATACATTTTAAATTGTTGATCAAAGAATTTGTCCATCCTGTTTCTTTTGAACCGGAACACATTACGTTAAGACTTGCTGAAGAAGCTCCTCGCTCCCTTGAGCGTGATATAAAAAAAATATTGCATCAATGGACTGGAAAACAATGGACTATAACTGTTGTTAATGAAGGGGGAGGTCCAACTTTACAAGAAGAAAGTGTAGCTATACAAAAATCTCTTTTTTCCGATGCACAAACAGACCCTGATATTGCAAAAATTCTCAATAATTTTCCAGGAGCCAAAATCATTGATATTCGCTTTAATAAAAAAGAAAATGATCTTGATTTGATCCCTGATATCTTTGACATTGATAATGATGATACAAGTGATGAATAAGGAAACTAATCCCTATGCGTGATATGATGAATATAATAAAAAAAACCAAAGAAATGCAAACAAAAATGCAGCAAATTCAAAGTGAGTTGGCCAATCTGGAAGCAACTGGTATAGCAGGTGGAGGACTTGTCAATATCACTATTAATGGTAAAAACGCCATATCATCAATCAAAATTGACACTTCATTGATGAATCCTAAAGATGTAGAAATTCTGGAAGATCTTGTTATAGCTGCTTATAACGATGCTAAAACTAAACTTGATGTAATTATTGAAGAAAAAACTAAAAGTGTGACTGCAGGATTGCCAATCCCACCAGGTTTTCAATTTCCATTTTTATAAACAAGCTATATTTAAATTCTTGGATAATAGCATGTCTAAACATATTTCATGCCATGAAATTGACCGCCTTATTCAGCTTTTAGCTCGAATACCAGGTCTTGGCCCGCGTTCAGCACGTCGTGCTGCTCTTCATCTTATTAAGAAAAAAGAAACCCTTCTAGAACCTTTAGAATCTGCTCTGCGAGAAACTGCAAATAAAGTTCGAATTTGTTCTGTTTGTGGCAATATAGATACAATAGATCCCTGTTCAATTTGTACAGATCCCTGCCGGGATAAATCAATAATTATTGTTGTTGAAAATATTTCTGACCTTTGGGCTCTTGAACGTGCAAGAATTTTACCAGCACATTATCATGTCTTAGGTGGACGATTATCTCCTTTAGATGGAATAGGTCCGGATGAACTGAACATCACTTCCTTAATAAACCGTGTTACTAATAACTCAATTATAGAAATCATCCTAGCCGTTAATGCTACCGTTGAAGGGCAAACGACAGCTCACTATATTACCGATCAACTTTCCCAGTTTTCCGTTAAAATTACCCGTCTTGCTCACGGAGTACCAGTAGGTGGTGAATTAGATTATCTTGATGATGGAACTTTAGCTGCTGCCTTAAAGGCAAGAACTAATCTTTAATTATTTACTTACTCATCATTTTTCTGTGATAATCCCTAAATTTAAAGTGAGGTTTTAATTAAAAAACGGGAGGGGATTTCAGTGAAATGCCAAGTAGAAATTTATCTTACCTAATCAATTTAGGAGCAGGTTTTTTAGTTTGTGCAATTTATATCAGCACTTGCTTATGGTTTAGAAATTATAGAAAAGCAACTTCTTGCAGAAGCATGGATTTGAAACTATTATTTTAGCGATTTTATTAGGTTCTATTGTCCACAGTTGTCCTTATATTCCAAAATATTTTGATAAAGGTAATAAATTTTTGCGCAAAAACACTTCTTGAAATCGCTATTGTTCTTTTAGGTGCAAGCATTAGCGTTCATACAGTATTTTCCACTGGTTGGACTTTACCTTGCTGGTATTATAATTATTTTATTTCTTACTATTCTCATCAGTTTTATCATTGGACGACTTTATGGACTTTCTAAAAATTTAGCAATGCTTGTCGCCTGGGTAATGCTATCTGCGGAAATTCAGCTATTGTAGCCACTGCACCTGTTATTAATGCGAAAAGTGAAGAAGTAGCCACATCAATTGCATTCACTGTTCTCTTAGAAGCTATTATTTCATTCTGTCTTCTTTACAACTGTTCTTCAATTT
The DNA here is from genome assembly GCF_002022665.1 of Bartonella sp. JB63. Taxonomy (NCBI): domain Bacteria; kingdom Pseudomonadati; phylum Pseudomonadota; class Alphaproteobacteria; order Hyphomicrobiales; family Bartonellaceae; genus Bartonella; species Bartonella sp. JB63. Next base: position 47,134 of record NZ_CP019788.1, on the reverse strand, counting down.
ATCATTCAACCAATATGGTATTAGCAGGCATGACTGTTTATGCTATTCCACAGGTTTTAGCAGCAGCAACATCTATACCTTTGTGAATGTTCAAATAGCAACTCTTGTAAATTAGTGCACATCTTAATGTTGGATCCGGTTATTTTTACTCTAGCAATCATTTATCCTCGGCCAGGACTCGTATATGTTTACATAATATTTCATGGTTTATCATTGGTTTTATTATCATGATGCTTATACGCTCAGCAGAACTTATATTCCTACAACTGCTCTCATTCCCATCAATTTTATTACCCAACTTTTCATTATTATTTCAATGGCAGGACTGGGATTAAATGTTGATATTCGTTCATTTAAAAAAGCAGGATAGCGCATTATATGTGCTTCAATCAGCTCTATATCTGTCCTGAGTATCTTCAGTATTCTGATGATAAAGTTCTTTAATTTTGACTATATCAAATTTTAAAAAGTACATTAAATATTTCACTTTCTTGAATATGAGTTGCAGAAAAATCCAAGATATTAAATCTGTTTAAAACGTATCTTTTTTCTTTGATAAGATATACGCGCTATAATCAAACACATCTTAAAAAGAATCATATACCTTACTGATCTCACCATTTTTTAATATTTTATAGATAAAATTTCTAAAAACAAAAACTAACCTTTTATTTATCAATATATTCAGCTAAAAAGCGTTTATGCTTATTCTCGCTATAGATACTGCTTCAATTTATTGTGCTGTTGCACTTGTTCAGCATAAATCTGTTGTTGCACGCATCAGTAAATGCATTGGCAAAGGTCATGCTGAGAAACTCATTGGTCAAATCGATCAGCTAATTAATCAAGCAAATATCAAGCTTGATCAGATTAATCGTATTGCCGTCAATATTGGGCCAGGATCATTTACAGGTATACGTATAGGTGTTGCTACTGCAAGAGCTTTGGCCTTAGCGTTAGAAATCCCAGCCATTGGAGTAAGCTCACTTGAAGCATTAGCAGCACAGGTGGTCAATGAAAATACCACATCAATCATCACTGTTATCATTGAAGCTGGTAGAGGAATGTTCTATCATCAAAATTTCAACAACAATCTTATAGCTTTAAGCATGCCAAGTTTAAAAACAGCTGAAAATATTGTTGCAGATCTACCCCAACACACCATACTCACCGGCCCAGCTTCTGAAATTATTGCTCTATACATTAAAAACAATATAATAAACAAAAGAATTATACCGGATCACATTCCATGTGATGCAGCAGACGTGTTAACTTATGCATACCTGGCTGCAAATAAACAGGCTCAAGCACCACCGCGTCCCCTCTACTTACGGGATACTGATGCAAAACAACAAACTGATTTTGCTTTACCGCGAAAACAATAATGGCTAAATCTTCGTTGACAAAAAAATTTTTTGTAATTGCGCCACTACATTGCGAGGACAGTATTTTTCTTCATCAAATTCATAAAAATTGTTTTGCCCTAGCGTGGACAAAACAAACATTTGAGACTTTTTTAAAAGACCATTCTATTTTTGGCTATAAAGCTCATCTCATTGGACAACCTCATCAAATTTTAGGATTTTGTCTGTGTCGTCTTATTCTTGATGAAGCAGAAATTATAACAATCGCTGTTCATTCTAATAACCGTCAACAAAAAATTGGTCATCTTCTTATTGATTATATATTCCGCCATCTTCGCCGTGAACGCGCAACAAAGCTCTTTCTAGAAGTAGAAGAAACCAATCTTCCTGCCTTAGCCCTTTATAAACAGTTTAAATTTCAAAAGATCGCTAAACGCCAAGCTTACTACCAAGCGCAAAACGGACTCATAGATGCAATCATCATGCAAAAAACTTTCAAGCAAATAGATTGAGATTTAAAAAAAAAACGTTTAAAAGCTCAATATGGATCATCGTATAAACTATAAAAACATACTTCCTAGTCACTCCAAAAAAGTTTTCATCAAAACTTATGGATGTCAGATGAATGTTTATGATAGCCAACGAATGAATGATGCTCTAAGCGCTCAAGGTTATATCGCCACACAAACACCAAATGATGCCGACCTTATTTTGATCAACACTTGCCATATTCGGGAAAAAGCAGCAGAAAAGCTTTACTCTGATCTTGGTCGTTTGCAAATAATACGTCAAGAACGTACACATGATAAACCTTTGATGATCGGTGTTACAGGTTGTGTTGCACAAGCCGAAGGAAATGAAATCTTGCGGCGTGCACCAACTGTAGATTTTATCATTGGTCCACAAATGTATCACCGCCTACCGGAACTATTAAAACAAGTCAAACAAGGGAAAAAAGTTGTCGAAACAGATTATTCTGTTGAAGATAAATTTACCCATTTACCACCTCATAATAAACAAGCTGTGCAACAACGAGGCATTAGTGCATTTTTAACAGTACAAGAAGGTTGCGATAAATTTTGTACTTTTTGTGTTGTTCCCTACACACGTGGTGTAGAAATATCGCGATCGGTTGAGCAAATCACTGATGAAGCCCGTCAGCTTATTGAAGCAGGTGTAAAAGAAATTACACTTCTTGGACAAAATGTAAACGCATGGCATGGACAAAATATCGATGGAAAAACTTGGCGCCTTGGTGATCTTCTCCATCACCTAGCCAAAATTGATGGTTTAAAGCGATTGCGTTATACAACGAGTCATCCACGTGATATGGATGATAGTCTTATTGCTGCACATCGAGATCTTGATATACTTATGCCTTATTTGCATCTTCCTGTTCAATCGGGTTCAGATCGCATCTTAAAAGCAATGAACCGACAACATAAAAGTATTCATTATCTTCAGCTTATCGATAAAATTCGTTCTGCAAGACCTGATATTGCTTTATCAGGCGATTTCATTGTAGGATTTCCAGGTGAAACTGACGAAGATTTTGAAAAAACTATCAAACTTATTAAACAAGTAGGCTATAGTTCTGCTTATTCTTTTAAATATTCACCTCGGCCTGGTACAGTAGGTGCAACAATGAAAAACCATGTTGATGAAACAGTTAAAAATGCTCGCCTCCAGTATTTACAAACCGTTCTTCTTGACCAACAACATACATTTTTACACTCTAAAATTGGTCAAACAACTGATGTTCTCATTGAAAAAATTGGCCGTCACTCTGGGCAAATGGTAGGACGCTCCCCTTGGCTTTTACCTGTTGTCGTAAATACACAAGCTTCTGTTGGAACTATTATGAAAATCCGTATTAAAAACGCAAGCTCTAATAGTTTCGTTGGTGAAAAAGCTGACATAAATTAAAAAAAACTTATATTTCTATTTTAAAATATAATCTTAAAAGCCATTTCACTTTTAAAGATAAGTGCTTATATTAAAGCTATAACATAAACAAATAAGGAGTATGGGTTGAAAGCATCAACCAAAAAATCGAAGCACATTCCAAAGATAAAAAGTGTTCCTTCTCAAAATACAAGGTATTTCTAAAACAGTTGATACATTCAACAGCAAGCATGTTATTTTAATTTTTGAAAACAACACTGCAAAAACAGTTTTTAGCAAATTTGATGCAAACCTTCTTATATTGAAAATAAACTCAAACTTGATATCCGTCCGCATAGTAATAAAGTTTCAATTCATGGAACAGCTATTGTTATACAACAAGCGCAATATATTAGATCAACTTTATCAAAAAGCAAAAATACATCAAGAGCTTACTCATCAGATACAGAAATTGCAATCGCTATGGCAAATTTGCCTAATGAGCAGCAAGAAAAACTTCAAATAATTAACTCTTCTGCAAAACATAGACTAGCACAATTTAATACCCATAAAAAAACAATCTATGCCCGTATCTTAACACAAGATACTTATATGTATGAGCGCTATGGAAAATGCTGAACTTGTTTTTGGCATAGGTCCAGTAGGCACTGGAAAAAAATATCTTGCCATTGCTCATGCTGTAATGCTTCTAAAATGTGGTATCATTAAACGGATTATTCTTTCACGTCCTGCCATTAAAGCTGGAGAACATCTTCGCTTCCTGCCCGGTAATATTAGAGAAAAAGTTGATCCCTATTTATGCCTCCTTTACGATGCTCTGTATAATATGATTCCTGTTGAAAAAGTAGAACGCATCTTAGCCTCTGGAGTTATAGAAATAGCTCCTATAGCTTTCATTCGTGGTCGAACACTTGCTCATTCAGTAACCACTCTTGATGAGGCATAAAATACCACTTCCATGCAGATGAAAATGTTCCTAACACGCCTAGGAGAAAGATCACGAATGATTGTAACCGGTGATTTAAGCCAAATCGATTTGCCTGCAGGACAAAAATCAGGCTTAGTGGAAGCAGTTCGTATTCTTTCAGATATAGAAAATATTATAATTATTCATTTCAATGAAAAAGATGTTGTGTGACACTCTCTTGTTTCTACTATCATTCGGGCTTATGATTATGATTCTGCTGAATAAAAAATATCATTCCCATCCATGCTTTTCATAAAGAAAATGAGAGCAATTTCCTATGATTTCTATTGATATGACAATTGAGAGTGCTAAATGGGGTGATGAGAAAATTCTTTATAACATCACTGAAAAAGCCCTAACTACCACATTGCAGCATTTATCATTAAATGAAGTAAAAAGTGAACTCAGCCTGCTTTTTACAGATGATAAGCATATGGCACAAATTAACGCACAATGGCGTCATCAAAATAAACCTACCAATGTTTTATCTTTTCCTTCTTTTCCTCTTAAAGCTGGACAAAATCCTGGCCTCATTCTTGGTGATATAATCATTGCGCAAGAAACTGTCATGCGAGAAGCAGAAGAAGAAGAAAAATCATTTCAGGATCATTTAACGCATATAATCATTCATGGTATTCTTCATCTTCTTGGTTATAATCACGAAACAAATGATGAAGCTAATCAAATGGAAAAACTAGAAAGAGAAATACTTCAAAAGCTATCTATAAAAGATCCCTATACTAAATTGTTGTAAAATGATAAAAACTAATTTTAAAATCAGTGTTACAAATAATTTAAGATTTAAAATAATTAGTGAAGCTATTATAATTGAGAAAGTTTAGAAGATTTTTAAAGCTATGGCGGATAAAACTAATACACAAAATGATACTCAAATATCTTCTAATTCTGAAGAATATCCCATACAACGAACAAACCACACAGAGAAAAATTCATTGCTAGGTTATCTATTTTCATTTTTACGTAGACGCAATCATACATCATTACGAGATGGTCTAACTGATGTACTCGCAGCCGATAATGAGAAAGGAATAGCACTTTTTTCTCCTGAAGAACGTACTATGCTTCACAATATTTTATGTCTACGCGAAGCGCGTGTTGACAATATTATGATCCCACGTTCTGAAATAGAAGCATTGGAAATCAATACTCCTCTTGGTGAAGCTCTTAAATTTTTTGCAAAAATTGGACATTCACGCATACCTGTATATGCTGAAACATTAGATGATCCACGAGGTATGATCCACATCCACGATATTCTTAATTATATAACTCCCTTTATTACCGGCTTCACTCAAAATGAACAAAAATATGCCTCTCTACAGTTAAATCATACAGACTTACACCACCCTATCGGTGAACTAGATCTTATCAGAAAAGTTCTATTTGTGCCTCGTTCCATGCTCGCAAGCAAATTATTAACACGTATGCAAGCCACACGAACACAAATGGCTTTAGTTATCGATGAATATGGTGGAACAGATGGTTTAGTTTCTATGGAAGATATTGTCGAATTGGTCGTTGGTGATATTGAAGATGAACATGATAATATCGATAACGCTATAGTGCGCGAACCCGATAATAAATGGTTGGTTGATGCAAAAACTGAATTAAAAGATGTGGAAAAAGCTCTTGGTCCTGATTTTGTCGTAGGAGAATATGGCGATGAAGTGGACACCATTGGTGGTTTAATCGTTTCCATTCTTGATCGCATTCCTTCAAAAGGTGAAATCATTGAAACTGTACCGGGTTATCGTTTCCGTATTTTAGAAGCTGATAAACGTCGAATTAAACGACTACGCATTTTTCGTATCCCAGAAAATGAAAATCTTAAGGAAAAACAGCCTTATAAGGATAGCTAAGTGTTGTTAAAGAGGCTGAATCTTTTCCTGTTTTCTATCACTGGTTGGAAACGGCAAATATGTGTCTTTTTATGTGGTGCATTAACATCTTTTGCACTCCCACCTTTTTATTTAACACCCATTTGCTTTTTAACATTTCCCATCTTTGTTATTTTTCTCGATGAAATTAATACTATTCAAAACAACAAAAAACGCCTTTTGATAAATGCGTTAATCTTTGGAAATTTTGGCTTTGGTTATTTTATTTTTAGCCTTTGGTGGCTAAGCAATGCCTTATTAATAGATCCGATTTCTTTTGCTTGGGCACTACCATTTTCTATTTTTTGTCTTCCTGCTTATCTTGCTCTTTATTGGTTTTTTGCTGGCATCATTGTTTTCTTATTATGGACAAAAAACATATCACGTTTTTTTGTCTTAGCCTTTGCACTCGGATTAGCTGAGTGGCTGCGCGCTATTTTATTAACAGGTTTTCCATGGAATGCTCTTGGTTATACAGCTATGCCAAGCCCGATATTCATGCAATCAGATATGATTGTAGGACTCTATGGAATGAATATTCTTGCTGTTTTATGCTATAGTTTGCCAACTGTTTTATTAACAAATGAAAAAAAATTCTCAGCACTTTCATTCTGTTTTCTTCTTATAGTAGCCCATAGTGGATTTGGATTTTATCGTTTGAACACAGCACCTAATATAACAGAATACCAAAACAGTAATCATTGGGTTCGCATTGTTCAACCCTCTATTCAACAAACTACCAAATTAAGCAATACAAAAAAAGAAGATATATTTGCAACTCATCTAAACTTAAGTATCAAAAAAGTCATTAGTCAGAATCCAGATCCTGATTTTATAATATGGCCAGAAGCATCACTTCCTTATATTCTTAGTAATGCGCCTTCTATTCTTACAAAGCGTATTGGTTCTTTTCTCAAGCCTCAGCAATGGGCTATTATCGGTGCCGTACGAAGTAGCAACCCTTCTCCTGACACTCAAACACAATATTTTAATACAATTGCATTCATTGATGCCAAAGGTGACATTCTTCACACATCTGATAAACTTCATCTCGTTCCCTTTGGTGAATATCTTCCATATCAAAATTTATTGAAAAAAATTGGATTGCATGCTCTCGCCGATAACATTGGTGGCTATAATGCTGCCAATGTGCGAAAAACTGTTATGACGCCAAATGGATTTTCTTATCTTCCACTTATTTGTTATGAAGCTATATTTCCTAATGGAACAACTTTTAAAGGTCCTCACCCTCAAGCAATTATTAATATAACAAATGATGCATGGTTTGGTAGAACACCTGGTCCATATCAACATTTTCAACAAGCACAACTCCGTGCTGTCGAATTGGGAATGCCTCTTATCCGAGCAGCAAACAATGGAATATCAGCCATTATTGATTCTTATGGAAGAATCATTTCCTCTCTTGGACATAATATCATTGGCGTTCTTGATGCACCGATTCCACAACCAATTACCCCTATTTGGAACAATAAATGTAGAACATTCTCTACTTTCATCTTATTCATTCTTATGCTATTGTGTCGTATTAGTTTTGGTTCTACAAAACAGCTGGAATGATTGACTGCTTATGTACAACATCATGTTATTTGTACCAGTAATGTCGAGAAAAGTATTACATATCATTTTCATTTATAATAAACTAACCTCACATGCACCTAATGTTTGTTTAGAAACAAAGCACTGAAAATAAAGAGTTGCATTATGACCGAAACTAGAAAAAAACCCGATCCAATAGATATTTATGTTGGAACCCGTATTCGTTTACGTCGTAATATATTAGGCCTCACCCAAGAAAAACTTGGTGAAAAATTAGGTATCACTTTTCAGCAAGTCCAGAAATATGAAAAAGGAACAAACCGTGTTGGAGCAAGCCGTCTTCAGGCAATTGCAGAAATTATGGATGTTCCGGTCTCCTATTTTTTTGATAAGGGAATTAATATACAATCTGTAGAAGGTTTTGAAGAAAGTGATAATAATTTTATGGATTTTTGTTCCAGTAGTGAAGGTATTCAATTAATGCGTGCTTTTACCAATATATCTGATGCTAAGGTGCGTCGAAAAATTATCGATTTAGCAAAAGCTCTTTCCGAAGAAGATCACACCAATAAGCTATAAAATTATATTCTTTTTTATATTATCATTGACGATTTTCCATAGGATTGGCAAATAGGGTAAATTTGAATATACGACATATGAAATATCGGTTTCTTTTTTGAGAGAGTTCCCATGCCGCATCAAGATTATCTTTTTACAAGTGAATCGGTATCAGAAGGACATCCCGATAAAATTTGTGATCGCATTTCCGATGAAATCGTTGATATGGTATACAGGGAAGCTCATAAAGCAGGAATTAATCCATGGTTAATACGAGTCGCTTGTGAAACTTTAGTGAGTGTCAATCGTGTTATCATAGCTGGTGAAGTACGTATTCCCGAAACACTCTTTAAAAAAGATAAAAATGGTCAATTTATACGTGATAAAGTTGGCTCCCCTATTATTGATCCTGCCCCTTTTCGCAAAGTTGTACGTCATGCTATTCGCGTCATTGGTTATGAACAAGAAGATTTCCATTGGAAAACTGTTAAAATTGATGTTCTTTTATGTCCACAATCGGCTGATATCGCACAAGGAGTTGATAATGCCATTGATCGTCAAGGTGAAGAAGGAGCAGGTGATCAAGGCATTATGTTTGGATATGCTTGCCGTGAAACACCAGATCTCATGCCCGCACCAATTTATTATGCCCATAAGATTTTAGAGCACCTTGCTATAGCCCGCCATAAAAAAGAAGGAGAAACCAGTAAACTAGGACCAGACGCCAAAAACCAAATAACAATACGATACAAAAATGGAAAACCTGTCGAAGTAACATCTATTGTTCTTTCGGTACAGCATCTTGATGAGACTTGGGATTCGAATAAAGTTCGTACAGTTGTTGAACCTTATATTTTTCAAGCTTTACATGATATCCCGATTTCTAATAAGTGCAGTTGGTACATTAATCCAACAGGAAAATTTGTTATCGGTGGTCCTAAAAGCGATGCAGGATTAACAGGACGAAAAATCATTGTGGATACTTATGGTGGTGCTGCACCTCATGGTGGGGGTGCTTTTTCAGGTAAAGATACAACAAAAGTTGATCGTTCTGCAGCTTATGCTGCACGTTACCTAGCGAAAAATATTGTTGCAGCCGATTTAGCAGACCAATGCACCATTCAACTCTCCTATGCAATTGGCGTTGCAGAACCTTTATCCATTTATCTTAACCTCCACGGAACAGGAAAAGTAGATGAAGGTGTTATTGAGGCTGCAATTCCAAAAATAATGGATCTATCACCAACAGGCATCCGCAAACATCTTGATCTTAACAGACCTATTTATGCAAAAACAGCTGCTTATGGACATTTTGGGCGCAAACCAGAAAGTGATGGTTCATTTTCTTGGGAAAAAACTGACCTAGTTGGAAAACTTAAAAAAATGATTAAGATACCATGACTACACATAAAACGCGCATGAGTGAAGCATTTTTTGGTCGCCGACAGGGAAAACGGCTACGAAGTAATCAAATTACACTTATAAATACGCTTTTTCCTGCTCTTAATATTAATTTAAGTAAGCCTGCACCTTTAAAATTAACGTCCTTATTCACTAATCCAGTAGAAGAAGTCCGACTTGAAATTGGTTTCGGTGGAGGAGAACATTTGCTTCATGAAATAAAATGTTTTCCACACACTGGTTTTATCGGAGTAGAGCCTTTTATTAATGGCATAGCAAAAATATTGTTATATATTGAAAAGCACAAAGAATACCAAAATCAGCTTCGTCTTTATAACGATGACGCGGCGCGTTTTCTTGATTGGTTACCAGCAGCATCACTTGATGGAATAGATTTATTTTATCCTGATCCATGGCCTAAAAAAAAGCATTGGAAACGACGCTTCATTAACGAAAAAAATCTAAATCGTTTTGCTCGAGTTCTTAAAAAAGGTAAAAAACTCCGCTTCGCCAGTGATATAGATACCTATGTAAACTGGACACTCTATCATTGTGCACAACACGATAGTTTCGAATGGCTCGCAGAAAACCCTACAGATTGGAAAATTCCTTATCCACTTTGGCCAAGCACTCGATATGAAACAAAAGCTCTATGTGAAGGTAGAACACCTACCTATCTTACCTTTATTAAAAAATAAGAGATAAAAATACTTTACTACAAATAACTTGTAAAATTTTCTGTTTAAGATTATAAGAGGATGAATTTTTGGCCTTATGATGAGGAGTGGTTCATTTGGAGCCACTCTTTTTTAATGTTGTAAGTTCGATAACAATTTGGATAAGCTATAATGAAGGAAATTGAAAAGGACGATATTGATGAACCACGCTTGTTTGAAGAAAATGGTGTTGCAGCGCGTGTTGCCGTTCTTATTGCACCATTACTAAAACCTTTAGGCTTTCGTTTAGTTCGTATAAAAATTTTAAGTTTAAATGGTTTAACACTCCAAATTATGGCAGAACGAACTAATGGAATCATGACAATAGAAGATTGTGAAATAGTTAGTCGAACTATTGCTCCTCTTCTTGACATAGAAAATGTTATTGAACGTAAATATCATTTAGAAATTTCATCCCCTGGTATTGATCGCCCACTCGTAAGAAAATCTGATTTCTTTCATTGGCAAGGACATCTCGTAAAAATTGAAACCAGTACCGCCATTGATGGACGCAAGAAATTCCGTGGTAAACTTGTAAATGTTGCACAAAATGGATTGACTTTAAATCTTGATAAGACAGCTGATGGAAAAGAAATGCATGTGTTTATTTCTTTTTCTAATATTACCAATGCGCATTTGGTTCTTACCAATGAGCTTATTCGTGACACGTTGAAAAAAAACTATAACAATTAATATTAAAAGAACCACTGCCCTCATGTGGCACAAAAAAGGAGAGAATCGATGGCTATAAGCGCTAACAGGCTTGAACTTCTGCAAATTGCAGATGCTGTTGCACGTGAAAAGTCGATTGACCGTGAAATTGTCATTTCTGCAATGGCCGATGCTATCCAGAAAGCGGCGCGTTCTCGTTATGGCCAAGAAACGAATATTCGTGCTGAAATTAATTCTAAAACAGGTGAAATTAAATTAAAACGTCTTCTTAAAGTTGTTGATATCGTTGAAGATTATACAACTGAAATCGCTTTATCCGATGCCTTAAAGCGCAAAGAAGATGCAAAAGTTGGTGATTTTCTTTCTGATCTTTTACCTCCCATGGACTTTGGACGCATTGCAACACAATCTGCTAAACAAGTTATTGTGCAAAAAGTACGTGATGCAGAACGAAATCATCAATTCGAAGAATTTAAAAATAAAATTGGTGAAATTATTTCTGGCACAGTCAAACGTGTGGAATATGGCAATGTTATTGTCGATGTAGGACGTGGAGAAGCTATCGTGCGACGAGATGAATTAATTCCTCGGGAATCTTTCCGTTATGGAGATCGTATTCGTGCATTTGTTCATGATGTACATCGTGAACCAAGAGGACCTCAAGTTTTCCTTTCACGCACACACCCTCAATTCATGGCAAAACTTTTTACTATGGAAGTCCCAGAAATTTATGATGGTATTATAGAAATTAAATCTGTTGCTCGTGACCCAGGTTCTCGCGCAAAGATTGCTGTTGTTTCACGCGATGGGTCAATTGATCCCGTTGGTGCATGTGTTGGAATGAGAGGAAGCCGTGTTCAGGCTGTTGTTGCAGAATTACAAGGCGAAAAAATTGATATTATTCCTTGGTCACCTGATGCTGCGACATTTATCGTCAATGCGTTACAACCTGCTGAAGTTTCAAAAGTCGTTCTCGATGAAGATGCGGAGCGTATTGAAGTGGTTGTGCCTGATGATCAGCTTAGCCTTGCAATTGGTCGACGTGGACAAAATGTGCGTTTGGCTTCGCAACTAACGGGATGGAATATTGATATTTTAACAGAACAGGAAGAATCTGAAAACCGTCAAAAAGAGTTCACTGAACGTAGCAAACTTTTTATGGAAACTTTAGATGTTGATGAAATGGTTGGGCAAGTCATGGCATCAGAAGGTTTCACTTCAATTGAAGAAATCGCTTATGTTGATCTTGAAGAAATAACTTCTATTGATGGTTTTGATCATGACACTGCTTCAGAGATCCAAAATCGTGCACGTGAATATTTAGAACGTAAAGAAAAAGAACTCAATGAAAAACGTAAAAAGCTAGGTGTTTCAGATGAATTGCAAAAACTTCCTGGTATGACAAATGCTATGTTAATTGCTTTAGGTAAAGATGGTGTCAAAACAATGGAAGATTTTGCGGGCTATGCAGTTGATGATCTAGTTGGATGGCGAGAATGTAAGGAAGGTCAAACAAAAAATTTTCCTGGCATCTTAACACAATTTGATATTACGCGTGCTGATGCAGAAGCCATGGTCTTAGAAGCACGTGTGCAAGCAGGTTGGATAAATCAAGCTGATCTTGCACAGCATCCTATAGAAAATGAAACAATAGATAATTTGGATGTGGATACACTTTAAATGAATGAACGGACTTGCATTGTGACGAAAAAAAGTGCCTCAGCGACAACGCTGATCCGCTTTGTCATTGGTCCAAATAATCAAATTATCCCTGACCTTAAAGCTAACTTACCAGGACGTGGTATTTGGGTTTCTGCTCATCACGCTACTATTGAAGAAGCAGTCAAACGTAAAGCTTTTAGCAAAAATCTTAAAACAAATGTTGAGGTTTCTAAAGACCTCGCTCATATTGTGGATAAATTATTATTAAAAAATGCCCTTGGAAGCCTTTCTATGGCCCGAAAAGCAGGAGCTATTGCTATAGGGTCAACTAAAGTTGTTTCTGCTATTCGTTCTAGTCAAGTTATTCTTGTTCTTCATGCAAAAGAAGCAAAAGAAGATGGAAAACGCAAAATTTCGCAAGCTATCCATGCAATACAACAAAAAATAAACCAGAATATAAAAGCCATATCTTTATTTACAAGTGATGAAATGAGTATGGCTTTTGGTGCTAATCCTGTGATACATGCTGCCTTATTGAATACGAAAGCTGCAGAGGGATTTATCAAAACGATATACAAACTGATCACCTATCGTGAGGATAAATGTAATCAGCTTGGTACAATGACAGTGAAGGTCGTGAAGGAAATACAATGAGTGAAAACAATAATGATAAAATAACAGCTAAAAAAACACTGACCTTAAAACGATCAGGATTAGAAACCAGTACAGTCAAACAAAATTTCAGCCATGGTCGTACAAAAGCTGTGGTTGTCGAGACAAAACGGCGCAAAATTACACGCCCCGATGAAAAAGCTGAAGCACTACAACCGATGATTACTAAACCACATGTGGCTCAACGCTCTAAACCAAAATTCGAAGAAGCACCACCCAGTAAACCTGTAGCCCAAAGTAATCTTTCATCGGCCGAAATAGAAGCGAGACGCCGCGCTTTAGAAGAGGCATATATTCAAGAAAAAATAACACGCAAAAAAGCTGAAAAAGAAAAACATGACAAAGAACGTAAAGAAAGCTTGTATTTACAAACTTATCAAAAAACGCAAATATTACAAGAAAATAAAGACACCTCAGAGCAAATTCCAACTCATACTTCTATCCCCCCAACAGAACCTATCGCAGTAATAGACGTAAAAACATTAAAAGCATTAGAAATGACTATCCCGCTTAAAAATATACCCTCAGCGGAAAAGCGTATTACCGATGATAATGAAAATGAAGACAGACATAACCGACGCGCTAATTCTTCTAAACCAGAAATACGTTCGCCTAAAGTTGTAAAAGGAGCTGATGAACGTCGCCGAGGAAAACTTACTCTCAATAGTGCATTAGATGAAGAAGGAAGTGCACGTGGCCGCTCAATAGCAGCAATGCGCCGCCGGCAGGAAAAATTCAAACGTGCACAAAACCAAGAACCAAGAGAAAAAATTTCCCGTGAAGTTATTCTTCCTGAAACCATTACCATTCAAGAACTCGCTCAGCGCATGACTGAACGTTCTGTTGATGTTATTAAATTTTTGATGAAACAAGGACAAATGATGAAGCCAGGTGATATCATTGATGCAGATGTCGCTGAACTGATTGCCGTCGAATTTGGTCATACAGTTAAACGTGTTTCAGAATCTGATGTAGAAGGTGGCATCTTCAATATTAATGATGATCTGTTAAAAATGCGCCCACGTCCACCTGTTGTGACCATTATGGGCCATGTTGACCATGGAAAGACTTCTCTTCTTGATGCTATTCGTAAAGCCAATGTTGTTTCTGGTGAAGCAGGTGGAATTACACAGCATATCGGTGCTTATCAGGTTGAGAAAAACGGTCAAAAGATTACCTTTATCGATACACCTGGACATGCTGCTTTTACAGCTATGCGTGCTCGTGGTGCTCAAGTGACTGATATCGCTGTTTTAGTAGTCTCTGCTGATGATAGTGTAATGCCACAAACTATTGAATCAATTAATCATGCAAAAGCTGCTAATATCCCCATTATTGTTGCCATTAACAAAATTGATAAACCAACTGCCAACACACAAAAAGTACGTACAGAACTTTTACAACATGAAGTTTTTGTTGAAACCATGGGTGGTGAAACTTTAGAAGTTGAAGTTTCTGCCAAAACAGGACAGAATCTTGATAAACTTTTGGAAGCTATTCTTCTTCAAACTGAGCTTCTTGATCTTAAGGCCGATTCAGAGCGAACAGCAGAAGGCGTTATTATTGAAGCTAAACTTGATCGAGGACGCGGATCTGTTGCAACTGTTCTTGTCCAAAAAGGTACATTACATCTTTCTGATATTATTGTTGCCGGTAATGAATGGGGGCGTGTCCGCGCTTTAATCGATGATCACAACCGCCATATTAAAGAAGCAGGACCTTCTACACCAATTGAAATTTTAGGTATGCAAGGTACACCACAAGCTGGTGACCGATTTGCTGTAGTGACAAATGAAGCAAAAGCACGAGAAATTGCTGAATATCGTCAGCGCCTAGCACGTGATAAAGCCGTAGCCCGACAAACTGGTTCTCGTGGTTCTCTTGAACAAATGATGACAAAATTACAGACGACCGGCGTAAAAGAATTTCCACTTATCATCAAAGGAGATGTTCAAGGATCTATTGAAGCGATCGCTTCAGCATTAGAAGCACTAGGGAATGAAGAAGTGCGTGCACGCATTGTGCACTCGGGCGCAGGAGGTATTACTGAAAGTGATATTTCTCTCGCTGAAGCTTCTCATTCTGCTATTCTCGGCTTTAATGTTCGAGCAAATAAACAAGCACGAGATGCAGCTAAAATTCAAGGAATTGAAATCCGTTATTATAACATCATTTATGATCTTGTTGATGATATAAAGGCAGCTATGTCAGGACTACTTTCACCAGAACAGCGTGAAACCTTCCTTGGCAATGCTGAAATTCTAGAAGTCTTTAACATTACAAAAACTGGAAAAGTCGCTGGCTGCCGGGTTACAGAAGGAAAAATAGAAAGAGGTGCTGGTGTTCGTCTGATTCGAGATAATATTGTTATTCATGAAGGAAAGTTGAAAACGCTCAAACGCTTTAAAGATGAAGTCAATGAAGTACACGTTGGTCAAGAGTGTGGAATGGCATTTGAAAACTATGATGATGTCCGCGCTGGTGATATTATTGAAACCTTCCGGATCGAACATATTAGCCGTAAATTATAAATGTTATCTAGAATCTTTCTTTTCCATAAAAGGAAGAGAAATCTTTAGACTTAATTATACAATGCTTCCATCTTTTTTTAATCTTTTAAAAGAAAGAAGCGTAATAAAAGGTAATAATTTTGATAAAAAATATAGGCCCATCACAACGGCAATTAAGAGTAGGAGAACAAGTCCGTCATGCAGTAGCTCATATATTGCAACGGGATGTTTTACTTGATGATGCCTTAAGAAATATTGTTATTTCTGTCTCCGAAGTACGTATGTCGTCAGACCTGAAAATTGCCACTTGCTTTGTTTCTCTTCTCAACACCGTAGATAAAACTTCGCACGATGCTATCATTAGCATTTTAAATAAACATAGCCGTTTTATCCGTGGAGCAATTAGTCATCAGTTACGGCAAATGAAATACATGCCTACACTCCGTTTCCGATTTGATAACAGTTTTGATAATTTTGCAAAAATTGATGCCTTACTCCGATCACCTGAGGTTGCACGTGATCTTCAACATAATGATAAACTTAAAGATTAAAAAACGTGACACGACAACGCAAAAAAAAAGGTCGTTCTATTTCTGGCTGGATCATCCTTGATAAACCCAAAGGAATGAGTTCAACAGCAGCTGTCTCAAAAATCAAATGGCTTTTTAATGCACAAAAAGCTGGGCATGCTGGAACACTTGATCCACTTGCTTCTGGTATATTGCCTATTGCACTGGGAGAAGCAACAAAAACTGTTCCTTACGTCATGGAAGGCACTAAAACTTATCATTTTCGTGTAGCTTGGGGAGAAGAGCGCTCCACAGATGATCTAGAAGGTAAAATTACTAAAACATCTCCGATACGTCCAACACAAAAAAGTATTCTCATGCTTTTACCAAAATATACAGGTGTTATTTGGCAAAAACCTCCACGATTTTCAGCAATTAAAATTGCTGGTAACCGTGCATATGATTTAGCACACAGAGGTGAAAATATTGAAATTCCACCCCGTCAAGTGGAAATTAAAACGCTCAAACTCATCGAAACCAATGCCCAAGGACATTCGATTTTTGAAATGACATGCAGAAAAGGAACCTATGTACGCTCCTTAGCACGCGATATGGGATACGATCTCGGTTGTTATGGATATATTGCTGACCTACGCCGTATAAAAGTCGCACCTTTTGGAGAAAGTGATCTCATTACATGGGATGAATTAAAAGCAGCAATACCTCACAAAGAAACAAAAAATGATTGCACTCTACCCAACAGAGATTTCTCTAAAATCGACCAATTACTGATTAAAACGGATGCCGCATTACATTGCCTACCACATTATACCCTCGATAAAACTCAAGCACTGCGTATAAAAATGGGTAATTCAGTATTTTTATTTGAGAAAAGCACACTTATTGACGAAGAAAACGCTTATGTAACCTACAAAGACCAACTTCTTGCTATAGGTGCAATTGACAAAAATCAATTCAAACCAAAACGGATTTTCACAATTTAACGAACTGTTATATATAACGCTAAGTTCTTTGCGGAAAGTTGTTTTCTATAATGATCAAATACAGCTTTTCCACATTCTATACCATTCAAATTATTGATTATTAGACAATTTTAAGCGCATCTCATTAATTTTTGGTACTGTTTGCCACTTAATCATGTAATGCACCTTTATACCATTGGATATGCGATTTAATTTATCAAGATGTTTGTTAACCTCTATATCTGCTTTTGTGCGACGGCGATTATGGCGCAAATAATCCACCCATGTTGACATATGATAAGATTCTGTCCAATATTCGGGTCTCTCAAGATCACGCAAAAGAACCCACTGTCGAGCACCATCACGTAGTCGAATATGGCGCCGACGTGTCATAATTTCGAGAAATTCTGCAAGATCATTTTCATTAATTTGATAATCAATCATAATCATAATTGGACCACTTTGTGCTTCTAAGTCTAATGAAAGCTCTGGCTCTCTAACTTGATCAAGTGGCTCAAGATTAATTTGAGGAATTTCTTTAACTTTGAATTTGATACCTGCAAGAGCTCCACAAATTAAGAATATAGCGCAAACATTTAAAGCAAATGTCAAAGAATAACTATCAGCTAATGCGCCCCAGATTGCACTTCCAACTGTCATACCAAGATAAGATGCAGTTTGATAAAGCGCTAAAGCGCGAGCAACAACCCAGCGTGGTGTAGAAAGCTGTACAGATGTATTAAATAGTGATAATGCCAAAACCCAACATAAACCAGCAGGAAATAAAACAAAGTGACTTATAAATAATGAACGACTCATTGCCAAAAAAAAGCAAGAAAAAGAAATTCCAACAAATGCACTTGTAACAATTACTTCTGGCTTTAAATGATTTCGTACAAACGAATTAATAATGCCACCTGTAATGGCTCCTAGGCCAAAACAACTAAGTAATGTACCGTAAAGCAGTGCATTCCCCCTAAAAAAATCATTTACAACAATTGGCAATAGCGCAAAAACAGACATAGCACCAACACAAAAAAGGAAGGCTCTTATCATAATATTTAGAAGATTGGGAGACATCGCTACATAACGTAAACCATCTGCTACAGATCCTAAAAACCTCTCTCGAGGTAATGTATTGTTTTGATAATCTGGTTTCCATAAAAACAAAACGCTAATTAAAGGAATATAACTTAACGCATTGACAAAAAAAGCTGAAATACCACCTAAAGTAGAAATAATAATTCCTCCAATAGAAGGACCTATACTGCGCATCAAATTGAAACCAACACTATTCAAACTAACGGCAGTAGAAATACTTTCTCGATTCACAATATCCCCTATTGTTGCTTGCCAAGAAGGATTATACAAAGCGCTTCCACATCCAATCAAAAATGTAAAGCATAATAGAAGCCAGGGGGTAATCAGTCCTATATAAGATAAAATAACCAAATTAATTGAGATAATCATCATCATAATTTGTGCAAAAAGCATAATATGACGCCGATTAAAATTGTCAGCTAATGCACCTGCCATCAGAGAAAAAACAACAAGTGGCAATGTAGTAGCACTTTGCACAAGTCCTACCATAGAATGCGAAGAACTAATCAATGTCATCATCCAGCTTGCTCCTACTGTCTGTACAAGACTCCCTAAATTAAATACAAGAGTAGCAGTCCACAAATTTCTGAATGTTGAATTATGAAAAATCTCTAATGTTGAAATCCTCTGCATCTTTTGTCTCCAAATCAGCAGTTTGTTTTTCCCTTTTAACGCATCATGTAAAGTATAATCTTTTCTATCAATTAGAATAATAATTCTTTAGGAAACTTTCATAAAAAATCTTAAAATAAATGTTCTCAGATAAACTCGTTTGCTAAAGAAAATATTCAAGGACTAGTATTTTAACTTTATTTCCTATATTAAGTATCGAAACAAATAAGATTTTTTCTTCTATTGTTATCTCACAGCCTTTGCTGGACGACATCTCGGCTACAGGTGTTTTTTTGTTCATTTTTTGAAAGGATGGTACGATGTCGATTACTGCTGAGCGTAAACAGGCTCTTATTACAGAATATGCAACTAAAATTGGTGATACAGGTTCACCAGAAGTGCAAATTGCTATTCTTTCTGAGCGCATTTCTAACTTAACCAATCATTTTAAATCTCACAAAAAGGATAACCATTCCCGTCGTGGTCTTTTAAAGATGGTATCCCAACGCCGCCGACTTCTTGATTACTTAAAATGCATTGATCAAAATCGCTATCAGAAGCTTATCGAAAGACTAGATCTACGCCGCTAAAGAAAAGTGGGTGGTTATTTTTCTATGAAAAATTACTCTTTTGTTTTAATATACTGCTTGTAATCAAAGACTAATGAAGATCATGAGCAAGATTAAGATACTTGGCATTTGATCTGTCATTTATCTCTTTTTTTGCAAAAAATAGAAGTATCTGTTGTATTGTCCATAACCTTGAAACATAATGCAAAACCAAAATGTAAATATTGGTCATTAAGGATAAAAAATGTTTAAAACCCATAAAGTAGAAATTGAATGGGCCGGTCGGCCACTTATCCTCGAAACAGGAAAAATTGCGCGTCAAGCAGATGGTGCCATTATTGCTACATATGGTGAAACTGTTGTTTTGGCAACTGTTGTTTCAGCAAAAACTCCAAAACCAGATCAAAATTTTTTTCCACTCACCGTTAATTATCAAGAAAAAAACTATGCAGTTGGTAAAATACCTGGTGGTTATTTTAAACGAGAAAACCGTTCAAGTGAAAGTGAAACTTTGATTTCACGGTTGATTGATCGTCCAATTCGTCCTCTTTTTGTCGACGGTTATAAAAATGACACACAAGTGATTGCCTCTGTTATTCAGCATGATCTAGAAAATAATCCCGATATCCTTGCTATAATTGCATCTTCTGCTGCATTAACTCTATCAGGTATTCCTTTTATGGGTCCAATTGCCGCTGCTCGTATTGGATATTGTAATGGACAATATATTCTCAATCCTAACATTGATGAAATGCCTGAATCAAAACTTGATCTTATTGTTGCCGGAACAGAAAATGCTGTACTGATGGTTGAATCAGAGGCGCATGAATTACCTGAAGATGTAATGTTGAATGCTGTCATGTTTGGTCAAAAAAGTTTTCAACCTGTAATTAATGCCATCATCAAACTTGCCGAAGTAGCGGCTAAAAAACCTTGTGACTTTACTCCAGAAGATCTGTCTGTGCTTGAAAAAAACATGCTTAAAATGGTCGAACAGGATCTGAGAGAAGCTTATACAATTACCGATAAACAAAAACGCTATACTGCGATTGATGTTCTTAAAGAAGAAGTCATCAATAAATTCACGCAGGAAACAGAAGAAAATTGCGAATTTAATACAGATCAGATTGCAACTGTTTTCAAACATTTGCAAGCAAAAATCGTTCGCCAAAACATTCTTGATACAGGAAAACGTATTGATGGACGTAATCCCTCAGATGTTCGTGCAATTCAATCAGAAGTTGGTATTTTGCCCCGCACACATGGATCAGCGTTATTTACTCGTGGTGAAACACAAGCACTTGTAGTAACAACATTAGGAACCGGAGAAGATGAACAATATATAGACTCCTTAACGGGCATGTATAAAGAAACATTCCTCCTTCATTACAATTTTCCACCTTTTTCAGTAGGTGAAATAGGCCGTATTGGCTCACCTGGCCGCCGCGAAATTGGTCATGGTAAACTGGCATGGCGTGCTATTCATCCCATGTTGCCGACAAAAGAATCCTTTCCCTACACTATTCGTACTGTATCAGAAATTACCGAATCGAATGGATCTTCTTCAATGGCAACCGTTTGCGGAACTTCACTAGCACTCATGGATGCTGGTGTTCCTTTAGCACGCCCTGTTGCTGGTATTGCAATGGGTTTGATTAAAGAAGGTGAACGATTTGCTATTCTATCTGATATTTTAGGGGATGAAGATCATCTTGGTGATATGGATTTCAAAGTAGCAGGTACAGAAAGCGGTATTACTTCCTTACAAATGGATATCAAAATTGATGGCATTACTGAAGAGATTATGAAAATCGCACTTGCACAAGCTAAAGATGGTCGAATCCATATTCTCAATGAAATGGCAAAAGCCTTAACCAGTGCACGGAGTGAACTGAGCGAATTTTCTCCACGTATTGAAATAATGAACATTACTGTAGATAAAATTCGTGATGTTATCGGCTCTGGTGGTAAAGTAATCCGCGAAATTGTGGAAAAAACTGGAGCTAAAATTAATATTGAAGATGATGGAACAATTAAAATTGCTTCTTCTGATTTAAAAACCATTGAAGCAGCAAAACATTGGATCCTTTCAATTGTTAATGAACCTGAAATCGGTGCTATTTACCAAGGAACGGTTGTTAAAATTGCAGAATTCGGTGCATTCGTTAACTTTTTTGGTTCACGCGATGGACTTGTTCATATCTCTCAACTCGCATCAGAACGTGTAGCAAAAACAACCGATATTGTTAAAGAAGGTGATAAAGTTTGGGTTAAATTAATGGGCTTCGATGAACGTGGTAAAATTCGGTTATCGATGAAAGTTGTTGACCAACAAACTGGAAAAGAACTTATCAATGGTGGTTCAATAAAAACAGAAAAAGATAATAATACTGATGAAAAGAATCCATCTAAAAAGAAACACCGTAGTAAGAAAAAAAAGGATTAATCTTATTTAATTATTATGAAATAAAATGCCATTCTAATATTGGAGAGGTCTTTCTTTGAAAGAATAAAATGTGTCTCTGTTTTTGCCTTTTGAAATCTATGATCTTCCTAAACCTTATTCGAACCAACATTTTCTAGGTTGTGGTTTAACTGAAATCCCTGATCAAAAGTGGATAAAAAACCTTGAAATTATAACCCCTTGGCGACCGGATTTTTTAAAATTTACCAATGCTAAATTTCGCTGTAGTCCCCAAATAAATCAAGCTATGATCTATGATGGAGCACTGCTACAACTTAGTAAATATCGTGATCTCAATCATAATCGTTTTCTTGATCTACTAGAACGAGTCAAACCTGGTGGATGGATCATTATTAGTGGGGAAAAAACTGTTGGTTCTGCCTCAATAATGAAATGGATTAAAACTATTGTCCCTATCAGTAAAAAATTATCCAAAAATCATAGCCATATCTTCTGGCTTCAAGTACCACAAAAAATAGACAAACAAAATATCACTCATTTTCGTTCATCACCAATCAGTTTTGAAAATAAATTTCAAACTAATTCTGGTATGTTTTCTCACGGCCGTATTGACCCAGGATCTGCTGCACTTGTACCTTATATACACAAAGTCATTTCTGGAAAAACAGCTGACTTTGGAGCTGGTTGGGGATTTCTTTCTTACACTGCACTTGAAGTAAGCAAAAATCTAACCACACTCGACCTTTATGAAGCCGACTATAATGCTTTAGAAGCAGCAAAAAAACATATAAAACAAATACCAAACCCTCTTCCAATCGGCTTTTACTGGCATGATCTTATCTGTGAGCCTATCACAAATCTTTATGATACAATCATTTCAAATCCACCATTTCATACACAAAAAACGACAGATATCTCATTAGGACAGCACTTCATTACAAATGCTGCAAAATATCTTAAACCTAAAGGTCGCTTTCTTCTTGTTGCGAATCGCCATCTTCCCTATGAAACATTATTAAAGAAACTCTTTCGCACAGTTTTTATACATGAAGAAGTTCATGGTTTCAAAATCATCGAAGCACATCGATAGATCAAAATACACAAAAACTCCTAAAGAATAAAACGCGAAAGATCGATATCAGAAGCAAGCTCTCCTATAGACTTTTTGACATAATCAGCATCAACTTTAAATGAAGTACCAGCTTTATCAGGTGCTGTAAAAGAAATTTCATCCAAAACACGTTCCATAACCGTTTGCAAACGACGTGCTCCAATATTTTCAATCCTCGCATTTAAATCAACAGCAATATCAGCTAAAGCATCAATTGCATCATCAGTAATTTCTAAATGGACTTCTTCTGTTGCCATTAAAGCAACATATTGTTTAATCAAACTGGCTTCAGGTTCAGTAAGAATGCGTCGTAAATCTTCTCTTGTTAAAGCATTTAACTCTACACGGATAGGTAAACGACCCTGAAGCTCTGGCAATAAGTCCGACGGTTTAGATACATGAAATGCACCAGAAGCAATAAAAAGAATATGATCTGTTTTTATTTGCCCATATTTTGTTGTAATCGTTGTTCCTTCAACTAAAGGAAGCAGATCCCGTTGAACTCCTTCACGTGAAACAGCAGCGCCTGCCCCACCATCTCGAGTTGCAATTTTATCAATTTCATCAATGAAAACGATTCCGTCATTTTCAGCAACACGCAGTGCTTCTTGAATAATTTGATCTTGATCAAGAAGTTTTTCAGATTCATCATCAATTAATGGTTTAAAAGCATCCTTTACAGTTATTTTGCGTATCTTTGTACGAAGACCCATTTTTCCAAAAATATCTGATAAATTCATAATACCCATTTGCGCGCCAGGCATACCAGGAATATCAAAAGTTGGAGCATTATTACTATTATCAGTTACTTCAATTTCAATCTCTTTGTCATCTAATTCTCCTTCGCGCAATTTTTTACGAAAACTATCACGAGTAGCAGGACTTGCTGTTTTTCCCACAAGAGCGTCTAAAACTCGTTCTTCAGCATTAATATGGGCTTTTGCTTTTACTCCATCACGCTTTTTTTCACGCACAAGAGAAATTGCAATTTCAACGAGATCACGAATAATTTGCTCAACATCACGCCCAACGTAACCCACTTCGGTAAATTTAGTAGCTTCTACTTTAACGAAAGGTGCTCCAGAAAGTTTTGCTAACCGACGAGCTATCCCTGTTTTACCGACACCCGTTGGTCCTATCATCAAGATATTTTTGGGCATCACTTCTTCACGCATCTGCCCTTCAAGCTGTTGTCGACGCCATCGATTACGCAGTGCAATAGCAACAGAACGCTTAGCATCATTTTGTCCAATAATAAAACGATCAAGTTCAGAAACAGTTTCGCGGGGGGAAAATACAACACACATTCAAATAGCTTTCTCTAAAGGAGGTAATTCAGCATCCAACGTTTCTATTGTAAAATTGTCATTGGTGTAAACACAAATTTTAGCGGCAATATTCATTGCTTTACATGCAATAGTTTCTGCATCTAAATCCATATCCATTAGTACTCTTGCAGCTGACAAAGCAAAATTGCCTCCAGAACCAATTGCCATAACTCCATCTTCTGGTTCTAATACATCACCAAGACCTGTTAAAGCCAAAGTAACTTTTTTATCAGCTACAAGCATCATTGCTTCAAGACGACGCAAATAACGATCGGTGCGCCAATCCTTTGCAAGTTCTACACATGCACGCATAAGCTGATCAGGATATTGCTCAAGTTTTGTTTCTAATCTTTCTAATAACGTAAAAGCATCTGCTGTAGCACCTGCAAAACCAGCTATCACCGCTCCGCCTTTCCCAAGACGACGGACTTTGCGTGCATTACTTTTCATAATTGTTTGTCCAAGTGAAACCTGACCATCACCAGCCATAACGACTTTATTATCTTTTCTTACAGTTACGATTGTTGTACCATACATAATATCAGGCTTATGCTCTGTCATAAGAAAACTCCTTAACATTGCTTCATTGCTTCCCTTTATCATTCATAAAATCAAATCACTAATTCCTTTATTTAATAATATACGCTGCAAAACACAACGACTGAGCATATTTCAATTTTTCTCAATATAAAATAAAAATGATATCATCGTTGTTGTATAGTCGAGTTATTATTATATTACTTTAGTATAAGCAATTTGCCTTCTTACAAGGAAAAATTATGAAAAAGTAGGAACATTAGGCGGAATAATTGCAATGAAAGGCGATAATTTGGGCCAAATGTAGCCAATTTTAACATCAGATGAGCTCATAAAAAACGTCCCTGTTTTAAAAAACATTGCTAATATTCATAGTCAAACTTTAACACAATTACCAAGCGGATCTTTATCTTTTAAAATTCTTCTTGAAACAATAGAGTGGGCAACACAGCAAATCAAGACTGGTGCAGATGGTATTGTTTTAACACAAGGGACCGATACACTGGAAGAAACAGCTTTTTTTCTTTCCCTTTATTGGAATAAAGCCGAACCAATTGTTGTAACTGGTGCTATGCGTATACCCTGTGAAGCAAGTGCTGACTGACCTGCTAATCTTTTGGCTGCAACTCGTGTTGCTGGCTGATCCACAAAGTCGCAATAGAGACGTCCTCGTCGTAATGAATGATACTATTCATTCACCCTACTGGGTACAAAAAAGCCATACTGTTAAAGTTGAAACATTTCAATCAGGTTTAGCAGGCATTCTAGGAACAATATTAGAAGGAAAACTCTTTTATTTCAACGATCGAAATTTTTTTCCCACAGCCTTTGCTCTTCCTCAAAAAATTGATCATCAAGTTGCACTTCTATATTGCTCTTTATCATCCAATACAAATTTAATGAGGTTTTGCCTTGAAAGTGGACATTATGCAGGTCTTATCATAGCAGGCTTTGGTGCAGGTCATTGTAGTTTTCAAGAAGCAGATATAGTGCGACAATACGCAAAGAAAATACCAATCATCATTGCAAGCCGTTCTTATCATGGCTCAACAACTCGTACAATCTATGGTTATAAAGGCTCAGAAATTGATATGATTACTTCTGGTGCTTTAATGTCTGGCTATTTATCAGCAGTAAAAGCACGTTTACTTTTATGGGCTTTTTTGGCAAAAGGTCTATCACAAAAACAAATTATTGGCATGCTGGAATGACTGGACTATAAGTTAAGTCTAATATTACTCATTATTTTAAAGAAAAAAACATGCGAAACATAATCTTTTTAACAATAAAACAATCCGCTTTTCTATTCTCAATCATGACCATTGCTAAAAAATAGTCTAAAAAACTCTTGGCCAATAAAAATGATTGATATTAATCCATTAAAAGCCGATCAAGAAGATAACTTGATCAATTATGTTTCTGAGCAATATTCTCCCTATACTTTCTTTACTGTACAGGAATGGTCTCAGTTTCGTGCAAATACACCACTTACCTTAACTTTTGATGAAATTAAGCGTTTACGATCAATGGATGATCCCATCGATTTGGAAGAAGTGCAATGTATTTATCTTTCTTTAGCACGTCTCTTATCGTACCATGTTGAGGCAGTACAGGAACTTTTCCGAAAACGTCAAATATTTTTGCATCAAACAGATACCCAAAAAACCCCTTTCATTATTGGAATTTCTGGTTCTGTTGCAGTAGGGAAATCAACAACTGCACGTATTCTCCAAGAGCTTATGAAACGATGGAAATCCAGTCTTAAAGTTGATCTTATTACAACCGATGGATTTCTTTATCCCAATATCATTTTACAGAAAAAAAATCGTATGAATCGTAAAGGATTTCCTGATTCCTATGATATTAAAAAATTACTGCGCTTTCTTTCCGATGTAAAAGCAGGCATTAGTAATGTTAGTGCACCGCTTTATTCGCATATGACTTACGATGTTTTAGAAAATCAAAAAATTATTATTGATCGACCTGATATTTTAATTGTTGAAGGTGTGAATGTGCTTCAAGTAAGTGATTATCCTAAAGATGGAAAAATTGTACCTTTTGTTTCAGACTTTTTTGATTTTTCAATCTATGTAGACGCTGCAACAGAAGTGATCCATCAATGGTATTTAGAACGTTTCAAACGTTTACGTAAAACAGCCTTTCAAAGGCCTGAATCCTATTTTCATCGTTATGCAATGTTAAATGAAGAAGAAGCCTCACAAATTGCTGAAGATCTTTGGCACACAATTAATCTGAAAAATTTACAAGAAAATATATTACCAACACGACCGCGAGCTGATCTCATTCTACGAAAGGGAAAAAATCATTTGGTCGAGTATGTTGCGCTTCGAAAACTATAAGGATCAAAAATACATGCTTCAATACCAAATCAATTTCACTGCAAAATATTCTGATAAGAGCTGTCCTATCCTTTTAATTGATACAAAAAGTCTTGCTAATTTATCCTTTGATTTGTCAACAACTTCATGGATGAAAGTGAATGATTTTACTGGAAAAGCAGGACAAATATTATTTGTCCCTCACTCAACAGGACAATTAAAAAAAGTTTTATTTGGAGTGGGTGATAAGGAAAACCCTTTCATCACTGGCCTCCTCCCTAAAAACCTCCCTACCGGCAATTGGCATTTAGAAGGAACAGCCTCAAATGAAATGAATACGTATCTTGGATTAGCATTTGGAAGCTATCAATTTAACCACTATCGTCAAAAATCCCCTTCTAAATCATTATCGATCCATGTGCATAAAGCAATTGATCTGGATGAACTTAAACGAATCTATAAAACTGTCTTTTTGATCCGTGATCTTATCAACATTCCAGCCAATGATATGAATCCTGACACTCTCGAAACAACAACACGACAGCTAGGACAAACTTATAAGGCCCATGTCAAAAGTATTTGTGGAGATGAGCTTTTAACACAAAATTTTCCGATGATTCATACCGTAGGACGAGCAAGTAGCATTGCACCACGACTCATTGAATTACAATGGGGACAAGAAAATCATCCTAAAATCACATTGGTTGGCAAAGGAGTAACCTTTGATACTGGAGGATTAGATATTAAATCTGCTAACAATATGTTATTAATGAAAAAAGATATGGGTGGCAGTGCGCATGTTTTAGGATTAGCGAAAATAATCATGGATGCAAAACTACCCTTTTGTTTACGCGTTTTAATTCCCGCGGTTGAAAATGCCATTTCTGCTAACGCTTTCCGACCAGGTGACATCCTTAAAAGTCGTAAAGGATTAAGCGTTGAGGTTGGCAATACAGATGCTGAAGGTCGGCTTATTCTTGCCGATGCCCTAACCTACGGTGATGAAAAAAGCCCACAATTCATGATTTGTATGGCTACTTTAACAGGGGCTGCTCGCATAGCATTAGGGCCAGATCTCCCTGCATTTTATTGCAGTAACCCAATTTGGGCACAAAAAATTTCTCACTCAGCAAATTCCGTTGCCGATCCCCTATGGCAAATGCCTCTTTGGAAACCCTATAGAGAAATGTTATCATCATCAATTGCCGATATTAATAATACATCTTGTAACAATTTCGCTGGTTCTATAACCGCTGCTTTATTTCTAAATTCTTTTGTAGAAAAAGCTGAAAATTTTGCTCATTTTGACCTTTATGGGTGGACTCCAAAAGAAAGACCAGGTTATCCTATCGGTGGAACTGCACAAGCTATTCGCGCTCTTTATAATCTCTTCAAAGATCAAATTTGATATAAATAATCGATAAGGATATAAGAAAACTTGAAAAAATTACAATTTTATTCTTTTTATCGACGATAAAAATAAATTAATACTCATTTTTAGATTGTTAAAGAAATAAATTCAAAATAATAAAAGATAAAAAAATGTCTCATAAAAATCCACAGTTGCATACATCTAAAGATAACCTCACAAATCAACAATCTGCAAAAGAAACAAAAACTCCCTGTTCTGTTCAAGGAGAAAAAAGGCGCGTTAATACAGCTGTTGCAGGTCTATTCAAAGAAAACAGTGAAAAAAGTGAAAGGCAAACAGAGTGCCTCTTCGGAGAAGAAGTCTTAATCGTTGAGCAAGGTGAAGCAATGTCAAAGGTGCAATCACTTAAAGATGGTTACATAGGTTATATTGATACACAAATTCTTTGCATATCAACCATAAAGCAAACGCACATTGTTTCAGTTCCTCGTACTTTCCAATATTCACAAGCTGATTTAAAAAAACCCATAGAACGCGCTTTATCTATGGGAAGCAAAGTAAGCATCGTTAATGAAACTGAAATACGTGATACACGATATTCTATCCTTGAAAATGGAACAGCTATTATTTCTTCTCATCTTCACCCTATTCAACATACGTTTAAAGATTATGTAACTATTGCTCAGACTTTTATTCGCACACCTTATCTTTGGGGTGGTGTTAGTGGCTTTGGTCTCGATTGCTCTGGATTAGTCCAGCTTTCTATGATGATGACAGGGAAAATGGTTTTACGTGATACCAGTATACAACAGCAAACTATAGGAAAACAACTAACAGACACTGATACTCTTGAACGAGGTGATTTGATTTTTTGGAAAGGTCATGTTGCAATTATGATCGACCATAAAAATATCATTCATGCAAATGGCTATTCCATGGATGTTATGATTGAACCTTTAGAAGAAGCAATTACACGGATTGCAAAAAACCATAAATATCCTGTAGCAAAGCGACGACCCCTCTAATAACATTAGACAAAATCTAACATCCGCAATATTTTAAACGCCATTTAAGAACATTCTGTTTATCGAATTATTGTTGAATTTTGAATAATGTTTTTTAAATACAATTCATAACTATTTTTATCTTTTTAATGGCTATTTTTTTACTTAACCTTTTTATACTATAAAATCATTTTTTCAAATGAGGATCATATAAAAAAATAAAGTCTTTCTAATTTGCCTCCATATAATTTATCAAAATGGCATATTTTTTGGACTTTTGGATAGCAAATTAGGCTGTTTTTAATGAAATGATTTTATCTTTTGACACAATATCTTTCCAAATTAAATGTTTATTTATAAGCTCCACTAAAAAACTTAATGGAACTTATCAACAGTTGTTAAAAACAAAGAATAGGCTAATCTTTATGAATTAAAATTGATAGCGCAATCCACCCGAAACACTAATCCCAGAAAAACCAGCTTTGGTCAATTTATGTTTATATAACAAATCACCATGAAACGCTATATTGGTAAATAATTGGGCGTGAACACCTAAACCTGTTTCAATTGCAGAACCAAATGCCCCTAATTGAAAAGCATCTTTAAAATATACCATTCGTTTGTTTTCATAATTATGCGCAAGATGAAGTTTGCTATAAAAGGAAACAACATGTGCTTCTTCAGAAGAGGAAACAGCTTTCGTTAAACAGCCACCAACGCGTGCTATCAACTGATCATGGCTTCCTAATTCAATATCAAACTGATCAATATCACGAGCTCTATCAAATGTTATAGACTGATAAATGACCTGAAGTTGCGGTTCAATAATAATTCCGTCATAATTCGTTATAATAGCCTGACCTCCCATCAAAGAGGCGCTGAAAAGTGTACCTTTTAATATTGCCGTTTTTCCTCGAGAAAAAGTTGCAACATCACCCTTAAAAAGATCATAAGATATAAATCCATTTGCATAAAAGCCCGTATCATGCTGCAAATTAGTATAAAGTTTTCCTGACCATTTATTAAATGTACTCTTTTGACTTCGCTCAACATCATGAGGCTGAAGAGAAAGCCTACTATAAGACCCCATAACTCCAAAAGACAACGCACTATGCTCATCCTCTAATGTATTTAATACAATACCTGTCATCATAGCATTATAATCAAGATCGGCTCCATAACCATATTCAAATACAGTCAAATTTGAAGCATAATGGTGATTACCACCATAACCACGTATAAAAAAGCTTGCCTTTTCATTGCGCTCAGGTTCATTGGCAGTACTTTGCATAATTTCCAAAAGTTCGTGTTGATTGCTCATATCTACCAAACCCGCATGAAATAAAGCATGAGGTAAGAGCAAATAACTAGGAAGTTGTGGCACAACTGCTGATACTCTTTTTTCAGTTAAATTCGGTTTACGGGGATGTTGAGGTTCAGATAGTGTAGGTTTGAATGGTGGTGAAAGAATATATTCACTCTGGAGACGATAATCCCAAAAATCATTTCCCTGACCACTAACCAACTTTTGATCAATACTAGCCTGACCACGAGAAGAACCTGGACCATAAGCATAAAGACTATATCGATAAGGTGAACCGTCAATTGTAATATACTCGCCTTCCAATTTGAAGGAATTTTCCTGCGCCGTACCAGAAACCTGAATAAGCGAAATACCTTGGGTATTTCCGTTCCTTCCTATATCATCTTTCGCACTTCCATTTTGACCAGTAACATAAACAGTAGTCGTACCGGATACATCGCCATAAATTAAAAGCCTATCAGTCTTTTGGTTATTAATGTTACTTTCCTTACTAATAAAAGTATTTAAATGAAGCTTAGCATCATTACTAGCACTATAAACAATACCCGATCCTTTTCCAATCTTAAGTGTTTGATAAACAATATTTTCTGTCGTATCAAACTGAACAATACTATGATCCAATTCTAAAGATGTTATAAACCATTCGATGTTATTCAAATGTCTTTGATTTGTAAAATTGTTGTTTTTTCCTGCTGTTAAAATCCATTTTGAATTATTTTTTAAATCAAACTTTGCAAGAGCTCCCTTAGCAACAGAAACACCACCTTTGAGTACAGACTGATCAGCCTGAATTTCTATAGTTCCATCCTTAGTTTGTAACAAAAGGTCTCCAGAGAGATGTGAATTATTTGATAATTTAACAATGGATTTTTTCTCACTAGTATCAAAATTTCTCATTGAAGAATTTTGTTTTGCAACATAAATAGCTGGGTACATGGCGGCTGTAATGGTTGAGTTTTCAATGTCGACCTTCTCCTCTATAATACCGCTGTCTACATCCTGATGCACTGATATGCCATAAGTATTAAAAACAGAAATATGCCCATTCTTAAAAAGAATAGATCCTCCTGAATCTAGATACAGCGCACCCTCATCATCTTTCTTATTCTTATCATCGTTACTCCTTCCAGTAATTATGACACCATCTAAAACAGCATGTCCTTGTTTTTTTGCAAGTATTCCTATTCCATTTGTAAAATCAATCGAACCATTAGTCATTTTAAATGTACTAGCATTATTAGCGATGTATATCCCTAATGAATCATAAGGATACTCATTGCCACCACCATTCTTTACTGTCATCTTTACATTGGTTAAGAAAATATTACCTTGAGAATCGCTATCTATTCCAGCACCAATACCAAAAACATTTATTGACCCATTGGTCATTGTAATTCTAGAATTACACATTTTATTAGAAGAACACACAGCATATAAACCAGTATTTGCACGCTTCTCCTTCCCTTCTTTCAATGTAATATGCACATTCTCCAACTCTACTCCTTGACTACTCCACGAGCTCACTCCTATACTACCTTTATCATAATCCAAATCAATTGTTCCACCTAACATTTTGATTGTCCCATTTTCACTAACAGAAAGAGCTTCTGCTACCTTCTGAATAGTTGAATTCTGCAAAATCACTTTTCCATTTTCTTTTGCAGATACACCTGTTGTAGAGTTAGAAATGGTAGCATTTGTGACATTAATAACTGTCCCTTGTTTTTCTACGAATATAGCCCGAGAAAACGAAGAGTCACTCTGCCTAGGCGATTGATAGTTCTTACCCGTAAAGGTATGTGTTTTACCATCAGAACATTTAAGAAAAGGACTATTTTCTAAACAATCTCCTACTTTAGAGGTCGCATTAACATTTATATTTTGTAAAAAGAAAAAAGCACTTGTTGTACAAGCACAAAAATACGTATAATTTTTAAAAACTTTAAGCATAGTTTTTCCTCAATTTTTTCCTCCGATCAAAATCAACACCTCAAAAGAATAAATCAATACAACTAATAAGTGCATTAATTTATCTTTATATTTAACTAAATTTAATACGTTATGTATTTTATTTAATACGTTATGTATTTTATGTAAAGCAAGAAATATATATTGTTTGTAACATTAGCTTTAATTCAGATATTGTATCTTAAATAACACCATGCTTATATTAAACAGAAGAAAAATCATATA
Source organism: Bartonella sp. JB63 (assembly GCF_002022665.1). NCBI lineage: Bacteria > Pseudomonadati > Pseudomonadota > Alphaproteobacteria > Hyphomicrobiales > Bartonellaceae > Bartonella > Bartonella sp. JB63. The sequence goes on along the minus strand of NZ_CP019788.1, from coordinate 13,845 downwards.
AATGCTCTTTTATAGAAAAAGATTTTACGTTGACTACATCATTGATAGCATTGTGAATTGACATAAAAATTTTCAAATCTCTATGCCATTTCTAACTATTTTTATAATAATATTCTGAGTATTTAGACCTCTTTAACCAGCTGTATGCAATACTTGAATAAAGTTTCGAGTCTATCCTCCGTATCTCAAATTGCAAATTACAAAAGTAAAGAAAAAGAGGTTTTAATATGAAACATTCTATCTGGTTTAGGTTTTTTGTGCTCCTATCATGTGTATTAATGACAGGAGGACTTTTATTTGGTTCTTTTGCTTTTTCAAATGCACAAACACCACATCAAGACTTTAGTCCTAGTGGTTTACCTCTTCCGCGATTTGCTTCGATAAAATCCGCTCGTGTTAATATGCGCGTTGGACCAGGAAATAATTATTCTATTATCTTTACTTATCAAAAGCAGGGATTGCCTATTGAAATCATTCAAGAATATGATCAATGGCGCAAAGTTCGTGATGCCGAGGGAGATGAAGGATGGATTTATCAATCACTTTTATCAGGAAAACGCACTGCAATAACTATTCCGTGGCAAAAGGATAAAACACACAGACTCATGTTGCGCAAAAATCCAGGAGATAATGGGAAAATTGTAGCAGAAGTAGAACCTAATATCATTGGCAATATCCGTCAATGTAATGGAAGCTGGTGCGAATTAGATATCCGTAACATTCGTGGCTGGCTCAACCAAAGCCAATTATGGGGAATTTACCCTGACGAAAAAATCAAAAATTAAAGAATCTTAAAATGTCAGCATTTATTTTTTTTCTTGACATAACCTTTAAGCTTTTAAAATTAAATGGGCCTTTTTGGCCTTAAACGGATGATTAAATCAACATGGGAAATTTCCATATCCTTTGGTGGTTGAGGAAGATTTTCAATTATAGGGGAACCCTCCAAATTACAAGGAATATCAAGAATACGATTTTCACCCTCAATATAAAAATGATAGTGATCAGATGTATTTGTGTCAAACCAAGTTTTTGAACCCTCTACAGCAATAATCCGTAATAAACCTGCTTCTGTAAACTGATGAAGAGTATTATAAACTGTCGCTAAAGATACAAGTATACCCGATTTAACCGCCTTTTCATATAGCTCTTCAGCAGCAACATGGCAATTACCCTGAAAAAAAATCATATTAGCAAGCTCTAATCGCTGACGCGTTGGCCGTAAACCGTTTTTACGCAAATGTTCTTTTAACTCAGATAAAGAATGGCAATTCACAACCTTCTCACGATTCCCTCATGATCTTTTATAAACCGTCCTACATTCATATGTAAGTTTGGGTTAAAATTTACACATTAAGATAATAAATATTTTAAACAATAATCTCTTGCAATAAGAAAAATAAAAAATTGTCACCAAAATAATATAAAATCATTTCCCTCTCCTTAAAATTTGCTTTAAAAGTATTAGAATAGAGGCATAGAAAAAGCATACGCAGATAAATGGAAATAAAAATGGCTGAACAAAAGTCTCGCTACACTTATGAAGAACTTTTAAGCTGCACTCGCAGCGAAATGTTTGGTAAAGGTAATGCACAATTACCTGCACCTCCAATGTTGATGATTCACCGAATCACTCAAATCAGTGAAACAGGTGGAAAATATAACAAAGGAATAGTTTGCGCTGAATTTGACATTACTCCAGACTTGTGGTTTTTTGATTGTCACTTCATCGATGATCCTGTTATGCCAGGGTGTCTTGGTTTAGATGGTATGTGGCAATTGACAGGTTTTTTTCTTGGATGGTTAGGTGAACCAGGGAAAGGGCGTGCTATTTCAACAGGAGAAGTAAAATTATCAGGCATGGTAACTCCGCAAACCAAATTGCTTAAATATGAAATAAATTTTAAACGTATTCGGCGTGGAAATTTAGTCTTAGGAATAGCAGATGGATGGTTAAAAGCAGATGGAGAAATAATATATAAAGCAAGTGATTTGCGTGTTGCTTTGTTTAAAGAAAGTGAGACATACTTTCAATAAAAAAGATATTTCATTACTCTACAGGAAACAAGGAGTTATAAATGCGTCGAGTTGTTGTAACCGGAATGGGTATTATCTCCGCAATTGGAAATGATCTTCAAACCGTTTTAACAAGTTTATATGAAGCAAAATCAGGAGTTTCTTACGCGCCAAAACATGCTGAATTAGGTTTCCGTAGTAGAGTATATGCTAAACCGAATATTAATATAGAAGAATTTGTTGATCGGCGAGCCATGCGTTTTCATGGCTATGGAACAGCATGGAATCATATTGCTATGGACAGAGCAATTGCTGACGCAGGTTTAGAACCTAATGAAGTATCAAATGAATATACTGGTATTATTATGGGTTCTGGAGGACCATCAACTCGATCAATTGTTGAAGCAGCCGATCTTACACGTCAAAAAGGTCCAAAGCGCGTTGGACCTTTTGTCGTCCCTAAAGCAATGAGTTCTACAGCTTCAGCAACTCTTGCAACTTTTTTTAAAATTAAAGGAATAAATTATTCGATTTCTTCGGCGTGTGCTACATCCAATCATTGTATTGGAAATGCTTATGAAATAATACAATACGGCAAACAAGATCGTATCTTTGCAGGTGGTTGCGAAGATTTAGATTGGACATTATCCGTGTTATTCGATGCCATGGGTGCCATGTCCAGTAAATACAATGATATACCAGCAGTAGCTTCGCGTGCTTATGACATTAATCGTGATGGGTTTGTCATTGCTGGCGGAGCAGGTGTTTTAGTTCTTGAAGAACTGGAATTAGCTAAAGCGCGCGGTGCAAAAATCTACGGTGAAATTGTTGGTTATGGCGCTACATCCGATGGACATGATATGGTCTCCCCATCTGGTGAAGGAGCAGAAAGATGTATGCGTATGGCTCTTACAAACGTAAAAAATAAAATCGATTATATTAATCCTCATGCAACAGCAACACTTGTTGGTGATTCTTCTGAAATAAAAGCAATTCGTCGTATTTTTGGAGCAAGTGATCAATGTCCACCTATCTCTGCTACAAAGTCCTTAACTGGACATTCTTTAGGTGCAGCAGGTGTTCAAGAAGCAATTTATACACTATTAATGATGAATCATAATTTTATTTGTGAAAGTGCTCATATTGAAGAACTTGATCCAGATTTTGCCGATATGCCAATTATTCGTAAACGCCGCGATAATCAAGAAGTTAATACCGTCTTATCAAATACTTTTGGCTTTGGTGGTACCAATGCAACGCTCGTTTTCCAACGCTATAAATAATCATAAGCAGGAATTCTCAGTGTATTAAAACTAGCACAGTCTTACGGAGAATGATATGAAAGGTTTGATGAAGGGCAAACGTGGTCTTATTATGGGGATTGCAAATGACCATTCGATTGCTTGGGGTATTGCGTGTCAATTAGCAAACGCAGGAGCTGAATTAGCACTGACATATCAAGGAGAAGCTTTTGGGAAACGTGTCCAGCCACTAGCAGAGAAACTTGGCTGTAAATTATCATTAGAATGTGATGTTGAAAAAATTGAAAATGTCAATCGCATTTTTGAGTATCTTGAAAAAGAATGGAAAACTATTGATTTTGTTGTTCATGCTATTGGTTTTTCAGATAAAACGCAATTAAAGGGGCGTTACGTTGACGTTACAACACGTGAAAATTTCAATCGCACAATGGTTATTTCAGCCTATTCCTTTACTGAAGTTGCTCAATGCGCGGGTAAACTCATGCCTAATGGTGGTGCATTATTAACACTTACTTATGGGGCTTCACAAAGAGTTGTTCCTAATTACAATATTATGGGCATAGCTAAAGCAGCTTTAGAAGCTATGGTACGCTATTTAGCCTCAGATTTTGGGCCCCAAAATATTCGTGTCAACGCAATTTCAGCTGGCCCTATTCGGACTTTAGCTGGCAATGGCATTGCATCTGCGCGAGCAATCTTTTCATATCAACGCCGTAATGCACCTCTACGTCGCACTGTAAATATTAATGAAATTGGAAATGCCGCTCTTTACTTGCTCTCGGATTTATCATCAGGTGTTACAGGTGAAATTCACTATGTTGATTCAGGTTACAATATCCTATCTATGCCAACACTTGAAGAACTAAAACAAAGCGAAGAAGCTCAAGAAAATAAAAACTCATACAATAAAAAATAGCAGAAATGTCTATTGTACAAAACTTATACAGTTGGAAAAATATTTTAAACTTTAAAAATATATTTAATAATATGGCCCTGATAACCATTAGAACCATATTAATTTATAAGCTGTAAATTCAAGTATTCTACTCTTTAATACGATCGATCGAGCAATGGATCACTGATTCTTTGGCCTCTCAGAAGATTGTTCTACTGGCTCTAATGTTTCAGAAAGTTGTTCTACTGACTCTGATATATTAGATGGCTGTTCTACCGAATCTGGCACACTAATAAATTTTTCTTCTGGTATAGTCGTATTTATTTTTGGTTCAATAATACGTCCTGAACCACCCATCATATTATAATTTAAATGAGAAATAGCCCACCACGTACCACCAATAATAACGAAAACACACATAGTAGTAAACAATAAGGTTAATATATTCCACTTAGCATCTGGACCAGAATTTAAATGCAAAAAGAAAACAATTTGTACAATAATTTGTATAAGTGCCATTCCAATAAGATAAATGACTTTTGTACTAATGGCCCAACTGTCTAAAAGACCATACATTACAGGAATAAAAGAACCTAAAGTAAAAAGAACAGCTAAAATAAAACCAATTAAATAAGAACCAATACTTGGATCATGTGTTTTGTTATGCGTACTCATTACAGTGCTCCTAGCAGATAAACCATAGTAAAGACACCAATCCAAACAATATCAAGTAAATGCCAGAAAATTGAAAGACATGTTAAGCGTGTCTTATTATTCTGATCTAAACCGTTACGACGCAAATGAAAAAACATTACAACCATCCACAGTAAACCAACAGTTACGTGAAGGCCATGAGTACCAACTAACATAAAAAAAGCTGACCAATAAGCGGATAGAACATTTCGTCCAAAAGATTTTATGCCTGTTACAGGATCAACACCAGCATAGGCATTAGGATCGTAATAGAATACTTCATTGAGTAACTCATGAAATTCATAAAGTTCCATTCCAACAAAGCATAATCCAAGCGTAAAGGTGATCGACATCCAAACGCGTAAATTAGCAAGAGATCCTTTATGAGCGTAGACCATAGCAAACCCATAAGTAATCGATGACAACAATAAAATTACTGTTTCAACAAAAACAAAGTTTAAATTAATAAACTCATTACCGGCTTTACCTCCTCCATAAGAAGCAGAAAATACAGCAAAACTAGAAAATAATGTTGAGAACAAAATCAAATCTGAAAGAATGTAAACCCAAAATCCAAATATCATTATCGAACTATTATGATGATCATGATGATACTCGTCTGTACATACATAATTCATTGTCGTCGCACTCATATTTTTACCTCTTGTTCTTTTAGAACAGCTGTGAAGATATCTTCTGTCTTTTGCACCTCTTCAGCTGAGATATAATAACCATGATGATCACCCGTTAATGAATGATAAATAATCGTTGTAATAAAACCAACTAACCCAAGAATAGCCAGCCACCAAATATGCCAAACAAGAGCGAAACCAACAACTAATGAGAAAAAGCCTGCAACAATTCCAGCTGATGTATTTGAAGGCATATGGATTTTTACAAACCCACTTGTCGGACGCTGATAATCTCTCTTTTTCATATCCCAATAAGCATCTTCACTTTGCACCTTTGGAATAATTGCAAAATTATAAGAAGGAGGAGGAGAAGAAATAGACCACTCAAGTGTTCGTGCATCTCCCCAAGGATCATTTGATGTTACCGGCAAACGTCCTTTATGCTTAATTCCATACCAAATCGCTAAAACCATTTGCAATACAAAACAAAGTATACCAAGGAGAATAACAAAAGCACCTACTGTAGCAACCATAAACATCGGCTGCCAACCTGGCTCAATATAATGTTGAAGACGACGCGTAGCACCCATCAATCCAAGCATATAAACTGGAAAAAAAGCAAGGTAAAAGCCAACAAACCAACACCAGAAAGATGCAATACCTAATACACGATTTGGTTTAATACCAAAAACTTTTGGAAACCAAAAGGCTAACCCAGCTAAATAAGCAAAAACAACACCTCCAATAATCGTATGATGGAAGTGAGCCACCAAAAATAAAGAATTATGAAACTGCCAATCAGCAGGAACAATCGACATCAAAACACCCGTTAATCCACCACCAACGAACGTAAAAATCATTCCCATGCACCAAAGCATTGGAGGCTCAAAACGAATCCTTCCCTTATACATAGTCAATAACCAATTAAATACTTTAACACCTGTTGGAACTGAAATGATCATGGTCGCAATACCAAAGAAGGTATTCACAGCTTCACCACCCCCCATCGTAAAGAAATGATGTCCCCAAACAAGAAGAGAAAGAATCAAAATCACTATAATTGCCCATATCATTGAAATATAACCAAACAGACGTTTTGAAGAAAATGTTGAGACAATTTCAGAAACAATTCCAAATGCAGGTACAACTAAAACATAAACCTCGGGGTGACCAAAAACCCAAACATAATTAATCCACACCATTGGGTTACCACCAGCAACATTAGTAAAAAAATTCATGCCTAAATAACGATCAGCTGCCAAGAGTGCAAACGCAACAGCTAAAACAGGATAAATAACTAAAATAAGAGTGTTACTAACAAAAGCAGACCAACAAAAAACCGGCATTTTCATCATCGTCATTCCAGGAGCACGCATTTTAATAATGGTTGCCACAAAATTAACTGATCCCATCGTTGTTGCAATGCCAGAAAGCTGAAGAGACCATAAATAATAATCCACTCCTGTATCTGGACTATTTTGCAATTCTGAAAAAGGGGGATACATTAACCAACCACCACGACCAAAATTACCAACCCCAAGTGATATATTAATTAATACCGCAGCTGCAACTGTGATCCAAAATCCTAGATTATTTGCAAACGGAAATGCAACATCACGAGCACCAATCTGAAGTGGTATAAGATAATTGAAAAGACCAAATAAAATCGGTGTAGCCATGAAGAAAATCATAATAACACCATGTGCTGAAAAAATCTGATCAAAATGCTCAGGAGGCAAATAACCTGCTGTTTCACTGCCAAACGCTAAAGCCTGATGTGTTCGCATCATAATTGCATCAGCAAAACCACGGACAAGCATAACGATTCCGAGAATGATATACATAATACCGATCCGTTTATGATCAACAGTCGTAATCCAATCTCGCCAAAGAACTTTCCACCAACCAAGTATTGTTAAAGCAATAGCAACAACTAAACCACCCAAAATAATTGCAATACACGTATAAAGAACAATTGGCTCATGTGCAAGTGCATGAAAAGCAGCAGCTGTGGGATCTGTAAGTCTTCCAAACATTTTTTACCTTATATCAAATGAATTCTAATTGAAAAGAATCCCTATTTAAAAAAGGATTCTTTCTCGATTGACTATTTACTAAACAGCACTTGGATCAAAAACTGAACAAAGTGTACCCCAAAGCGTCTGAGCAGCAGCCCGCTTCATTAAATCTTCATTACAGATTACATTTTCATCAACGCATCGATTAACAATACGATAATAAAGACGTTTTTCAACAGGTGAAAAATAACGCACTTCAGCATCTTTTTCTTTCGCAGCAATATCACCCATAAGAGGAGAAACAGAAAATTGACGATAAGACAGACGATCAAGTTTTTGACCATTTGCCCGAGCTTTAGCAACCCAGTTATCGAAATCTTTCAATGATACAGAATGCCATCGAAAACGCATATTTGCAAAACCATCACCACTATAATTTGCTGAACTCCCATTGAATACCCCTTTCTTATCAGCCACTAAATGCAATTTAGCATTCATCTGCGGCATAGCATAAAGAACTGTACCAAGTTTTGGCACCCAGAATGCATTAACAGAACTTTCTGACGTTATCTGCAACAACACCTGACGACCTTGTGGCGCATAAATTTCATTAACCGATGCAATACCATACTCAGGGTAAATAAATAACCACTTCCAATCTAGTGCGACAACATCCACTTGCAAAGGCTTTTCTTCGCCGACAACTTCCTTAGGAAGAGAATTTGATGGTTCAAGTTTATAAGTATAATAGGCAGTAAATAGACCCAAAATCGTCACAATAATAACTGGAATACCCCACATAAAAGCTTCAATTTTATTTGAATGTCCCCAATCTGGTAAATAATCTTCTGTCGTTTTCGAAGCGCGATATTTTACTGCTAAAAAAACTACCGCAACCATTACTGGAATTACAACACACAACATAAGGAGAACACATAAAATAATTAAAATAAGCTGCTGGCGCGCAACATATCCTGCAGGTTGAAGAACATCAATTTTACAACCAGATAAAAGCAATGTAATCCATAAAATTGTGAGCATCTTTATTTGTTTAATAAAGTCTCTCATTCCCATCTTCCCCTTACATGCTCCTGGCAGTTATCATAATATTCATAATATATAATAATAGGAGCATTCTTCAGACACGTCTTACTTATTCAAATAAAAATTATCAAGTAAATTTTAAATAATTATATTAATATCATCCAATTTTAACTTTTTAAACTATATTTAAGCCGCTTAGCAATATATTCAAGCGCAAACCAATACCCCTCCGCACCCGATAATAACGGCATCTGCTGCCTTAGAAATATAAGAATGATGACGAAAAGATTCACGTTGATAAATGAACTTCTACTATTAGTCCTGAAAACATTTAATGCATCAAAAATTGCAAAAGATGTATGACTCTAAGCAGCTAGACTAATAACCAATCCAACACTCACTTCACATTAGCCTTTACAATTATTTTAATAAAAAATGTAACGTTATTCCAGATTTTATTGATCGGTCTTTACATAATCTTTCAATATCTTCTAAAGTTGCAGTACCGTAAACTTCTGGTTCACGTTTACCAAGAAAATTCATTAGCACCATTCAAAACCGTTATAAACTTAGACATGACATGCCCTTTTATTTCGATTATTTCCTTATAAAAAATTATCAATATACTTATCATGACAATAAAACGCCATTTTCAATTTCAAAAAACTCTGCCCGTCCTTTTAAAGGATCAAACAAAACATGATCTGTTCCTGTCATAAATGCCTGTCCACCTAAATCATCGAGAATATCAAATAAAGAAGCACGCCGATAGGAATCAAAATGAGCAGCTATTTCATCAAGAAGAAGAATAGGCGCCATATTAGATATTGCACTTGTTAAACGTGCATGACATAAAACTAAGCCTGTTAACAAAGCTTTTTGTTCACCCGTTGAACAAAATGTTGCATCCATATTTTTATCGGCATAAAAAACTTGTAAATCTGTACGATGCGGACCTTCTAATGTTCGCCCAGTAGCACAGTCTATTGCACGGTTTTTACGCAAACGATGCAAAAATTGTTCTTCAGCTTCAATGGCAGATGTCTTCCTAAGCGCTTTTTCCAAAAAACCATCAACTTTTAACAAAGCTCTTGGAAAAGGTATATAAGAAGAAGTTTGAGCAAACATATCATTCAAAAGCTGAATAACATCAATCCGCGCCGCTGCAATCGCTGTTGCAAGTTCAGCCATTTTCATTTCTAAAGCATCTAACCAAGCACGATCGTTATTTTTATCCAAAAATAAACGATTGCGCGCACGCATTACTCTGTCATAATCTGCTATACGGCGGCTATGCAAAGAATCAATGGATAAAACCATACGATCCAAAAAACGGCGTCGATCAAGTGAAGGCCCTGTAAAAAGTCTATCCATGGAAGGCGTCAATATACTAATATGGCAATAGTCTGTTAAGCAATCGCTTGCTTCATTAACACCATTAATATGTACTTTTCTACCACCATTATTAATTTCTAAAGCTGTACCAATACTTACTTCACCATAAAGAGCACATTGAAGACGAGCAAATACAACAAACCCTGCGCCCTTTCCTTCAGAAAAACTAACATCAGAATAAGCTGCACGTCGTAAACCACGACCAGGAGAAAGAAAAGATATTGCCTCTAAAAGATTGGTCTTGCCAGCGCCATTACGACCAGTTAAAACAACATGCTGACCTAATAAATGAAGAACTAGAGAACAATAATTACGATAATTTGCTAATTTCAGTTGCCTGACAGCCACTTTATATATATGGCCAACACTGCATTGCAAAATACATTATCCTTAAACACGAATAGGCATCAGCACATAAAGCGCGTTTATATCACCATTTCCACGAATCAATGCTGGTGCTCCAGGATCAGCGAGCATAAAAATCATCTCATTACCTGAAAGTTGTGCTGCAATATCTAAAAGATACCGTGAATTAAAACCTATCTCAAGTGGATCAGACGTATAATCTGCAATCAACTGATCTTCCGCACTTCCTGAATCAGGATTATTTACTACAAGTTTTAAAAGCTCTTTTTTGATAGTCAATTTTACTGCACGTCCACGATCGTTTGAAATTGTTGAAACACGATCAACTGCAGAAGAAAAATCTTGGCGATTGATAATCAACTTTTTATCATTTTCTAATGGGATAACACGTTGATATTCTGGAAATACTCCATCAATTAATTTTGATGTTAAAATCACAGACCCAACAGAAAAACGAATCTTCGTATCTGAAAGCTCTATACACACATCATTATCAGCTTCCTCCCCAAGAAGTTTTTGCAACTCTCCCACGGTTTTACGAGGAATGATAACAGCAGGCATACTAACTGCAGCTGAAGGGGCTTCTATATCAACCTGTGCTAAACGATGACCATCAGTAGAAACCAAACGTAACTTCGAAGTACCATCATCGTCAATAATATGAAAATAAATACCATTCAGATAATAACGTGTCTCTTCAGTAGACATAGCAAATTGCGTACAATCAAGTAAATATTTTAATCTTGATGCTAACAAAGAAAAACGACAACTAAACTGACCTGGAAGCGATTCCGGAAAATCCACCTTAGGAAGACATTGAAGCTGAAAATTAGCGCAACCAGAGGTAACAGACATGGTACTGGCTTGATTTTCATCAACTTCTAAAATAACCTCACTGTCATCAGGAAGCTTTCGAATAATGTCATAAAATAAATGCGCTGGAACAGTTATTGCTCCGGCTTGTTCAATATTGACTGAAGAAGACTCTGTAACTTCTAGATCGAGATCTGTTGCTTTTAATTGCATACCACCACTACTTGCATCAATCAATACATTTGACAAAATGGGAATAGCATTACGCCGTTCAACAACACGGTGAACACGACTAAGAGATTTGAGCAACTGACTGCGACCAATTGTAATGCGCATAAAAATCCCTGTTTATAATTTATTACTCATATAACTATAGGAGTCTGCTAAACTAATAGCAACAATAATGACTTAAAAGACATATGTCTAAGTTTTAATGAACCTCTTTAAAAATAGCAATAGAATTTAATACAAACCAAAATCAATACTTTTGTTAATCCTCTCTTATATTGTTAACAACGTAAAAAAGATTGTAAATATTATGCAGCATGCTCTCCTATTAATCGCTTAAGTAACTCGAGCTCTTTGGCTAAAGTTTGATCACCACAAACTAAATCTTCAATTTTACGTACAGCATGTAAAACAGTCGTATGATCCCGTCCCCCAAAACGACGTCCAATTTCAGGCAATGAACGAGGCGTCAAAACTTTCGCCAAATACATTGCAACTTGCCGCGGTTTAACAACCGTACGTGTTCGACGATTAGACAATAAATCCTGTCTAGAAATATTATAATGACGTGCAACAGTACGCTGAATCTCCTCAATGCGAATACGCTTTAATTCACCTGAACGTGTTAAATGACCTAATAATTCATCAATCCGCTCTAGAGACAAATCAGCTTCAAAAGATTGACGGAATAACAACTGGTTAAAAGCTCCTTCAATATCACGGCCTGACCCTAAAACCGTTTTAGCAATATATTCCAAAATCTCATCAGAAATTGTAATCATATTATCATCTTGCTGTGCAACTTTTAATCGTTGGCGCAATATTTTCAAGCGCATTTCATAATCCGGTGCTTTAATTTCAAGGGCTACACCTCCCTGAAGACGAGAACGCACACGAAGATCAAGAGATTCTAATTCTGCTGGTGGACGATCAGCAGCTACAATAACTTGTTTTGCACTATCGAGTAACATATTAAGCAAATGGCAAAACTCACGTTGAATTGATTTCCCTTGCAAAAATTGCATATCGTCAATAATTAAAAGATCAATATCACGAAGTTGCTCTTTAAATGAAAGAGCATCATTATCACGAATGGCTGTAGCAAAACGCCACATAAAATATTCAGCGGTTAAATAAATAACCCGCGTAGGCGTCAAACGCTTGAGCGCAGCAGCTGCGATAGCCTGAAGCAAATGTGTCTTTCCTAAACCAACAGATGCGTAAATAAAAAGAGGATTAAAGCGCAAAGAACTTTTATTTCCTTCTGCAATTGAGCGGGCTGCAGCCAAAGCAACACGATTCGAAGAACCTTCAACAAAACTCTCAAAAGTATAGCGAGAATCAAGTGGAGAACCAAAAACACCTACCTGAGTACCCTTAGTTGATTGTTCTGTATAACTCTCAACTAAAGGAGAAACAGATTGCTCCTCAGGAACAATAACAACTGAGCTTTTATTAGATCTACACACTAGACCTTTTGAAACACGCTCCATACTTCGAACAATAACTTCAACGCGAAGAATTGCTGAATTTTCCTGTTGCCATAAAGTAGTTAAAAGAGCATTATAGTGATTATTAATCCATGAACGTAAAAATGCTGTAGGAACAGAAAGCTTTACAATATTACGATTATATTCAGCAAGTTTCAAACGGCCAAACCAACTCGTATAAGCCTCAACACCAATTTGTGCCTTTAACTGCGCCATCACGCGTGCGAAAGCAGAAGCACCTTCTTCCTCTGAAAAAACAAGAGGCTCTAAAGAAGGCTTAACACCAGCCGCTTCTTTTATCTCTATCATTTCATTTATCATTTTCTCTGTCGATAGGATATTCATTGTAACCTTTTTAAAGGAACCAGCTTTAGAATTCAATTTATTCACCATTTTTCATCCCAAAAAAAATTATAATCTCGCTCTACCAAATAGCAAAATCCTGCCCCCCGAAGGTAGAACACTCCCTTCCCCAAATAAGATTACTCATCCCCCCCTTAGGATAGCCTTAATACAATCCTACTAACAAAGATGACCAATAAGATTTATCTTGTTTGATTGCATGATATGGTTTCCAAAACTGAAAACATATCAATAATGAAAACTAAAAAACCTCGCTAAAAAACTGCCTAACATGAGCTCATACACAGAGCATCAGATAAAGAACCTTACTATATAACAAATATAGAATACTCACCTGATGTAAACCTTGCGTATTTTCAATTTTCATAAAGAACATACAAAACAGCAAAGGTAAAATGCAAGAGGCTAAAATGAAATCAAAAGACCATAAAAAACGGTTATAAATTTGTATTTGTAGAAAGAAAATGAGAAAGACTATTGATTCAAATAACTTTTTTTTTCGTAAAATTTACCAATAATTAAAGATTTCATTTATTAAAAATAAAAAATAAAAAAAGCTTGACAAAAAACGACTCTACCAAAATCCACAACACTTGTGGATAACTATCCAAATATAAAAAAACAATGATA